>VYDB01000006.1 GCA_009843635.1 Gammaproteobacteria bacterium | reverse complement strand
TGAGCTTCCCCGAAACCCGCCTCCTTCAGGCTCATTTCCTTATTGGAAAACACTTAAAGTCCACGTACTTCTCGCGCTGGTTTGGGTCCGGCTCCAGATTCAGCAGGCCGCGAACGGCGCTCGCGTATGCCGTCATCCTGTTACCCGCTCGGATCTGCATGTTCGGTAGGTTTATCCGCGCCACCAAGTTGTCGCTGTCGAGCCAGTCACTGGCAGACATGTCGCCGAGGGCGCAGGCTAAGTAGTCGAACCTCAGGTAGTCGCGCCGCCCAGTGCCGAGTGCCAAGGTGCCCCGCACCGCGCCGGTGCGCAGGAACACCACAACCGGCACCACCCGGCGGGTGCCGAACATCTCGGCGAGGTCGAGGCAGTAGTGCGCTAGCCGGTGCGGTGAGAACCGCTGGCTGTCGGACTCCTCCTCAAAGGCGAACAGAATCGCCTGGCGGGTGCCGTCCTCCCACTCCGCAAGCAGCGGCACGTCGAGCCTGCGGTAGCGTCCGCCCAGGCGTTCCTGCAGCTGCTCCTCGCGCACGGGGACGATGCGCACGGCATCGGCAGGCCGCGGTGCCTCCTCCGGCGCGAAGAACGCCAGCGCCTCGCGTGGATAGTCAACGATGAGGTTCTTGAAGTTCTGGTCGTGGCTGATTGGCCCCGCCATCTGGCTTTCCCGGTTTGGATTTGGGGACAGCATCGGCCAAGCCGTATTGCCCGCGCTACGGCCAATCTCTGCAAGTGTTGTAGGAGATCCGCCCTTCGTCCAAAAAAGGGCGTGTCACCTCGCCAATGCCAGCGGGTCTGGGATTTAGGGCGTCCCGCCCTTGTCTTGAACCGAGTAAGCTTGCTGCATGGGAAGTGGAAAGGTGAATCGGCTCGCGTTGCTGCTGGCGCTTGCGTGTGGCGCGCCCGCGGCGGTGGCTGGCGATTGGTTTGAACGCTTCAAGGACGAAGCCACCGACGCGGCCTTGCATCGCTTCCTCTACGCCATGCCGAAGGGCGGCGACCTGCACCTGCACCTGACCGGCTCGGCGTTTCCTGAGTGGCTGCATGAAGTCGCCTTGGCTGAGGCGGCTCAGGGGATTGCCTACTACGTCAAGACCCGCATTGACAACTGCGCGGTGGAGGCCGATCAGGCCGACGCATACTTGATGCTCCACCGCACGGTGGACCAGCGCCGCTTGGCGACCTTCAGCGATTGCGAGCGGGTTGAATACCAAGCCTTGAGCGCCTTGGACGCGGAGGCGCGGGCGGCGTGGATGAACAGCATTCGTCTTGATGCCGCCCACGAGGGGCGGGATGAGTTTTTCGAGCGCCATTGGCAGCGCTTGGGCGACCTGCTGCGCAATCCCCACTTGGTGGCGGAGATCCTCTACCGCAACATGCGGGCATTCGCCGATGAGGGCGTGGTTTACATCGAGCCACAGGTGCCGGTGTTTGGCTTCCTTGATCGGAACGGCGCGCCGCTTGGCCCCGAAGAGGTGCTGGCACTGTATCGGCAGCGCTTGGCGCAGGCAGATGCCCGTACCGCTGGCGTGACAGTGCGGTTTCAGGTTTCCGCGCTACGCTTTCACCCGGACGCGGAGCAGGTGGTGCGGCGAATCTACCGGTTGGCTTCTGAACACGCCGACATCGTGGCCGTGAACCTAGTTGGGCGGGAAGACCACGACCGCGGCCATCCGCTGCGCTTCCTGGACACCTTCCGGGACTTGCGCCGAGCTTATCCGGGCGTGCGCCTGTCCATCCACGCCGGCGAGTCGGTTCGGCCTGACAGCCATGTGCGCGACACGCTGCTGCTCGGCGCGGAGCGCATCGGCCACGGCCTCAACCTCATCCAGGATCCGCAGACCCTGCTCGACTTCCGCCACGGTCCCTATCTGGTGGAGGTCAATTTGATATCCAACCTGCTGCTGGGCTACGTGCACGACTTCGCTGCGCACCCGTTTCCCGAATACTTGCGCACCGGCGTACCGGTGGCGCTGTCCACTGATGACCGGGGCATGTGGGACTCAACGCTGACCGATGAGTTTTTCGTGGCCGTGCGCGAATACGGCCTGAGTTGGGCGGAACTGCGCACGTTGGGCCGCAACTCCCTGGCGTTCAGCTTTCTCGATGACGCCACAAAGTCTCGATTGCTGGCGGAATACGGACGGCGCATGGACCAGTTTGCGAAGAACTTCCAGCGTCGGGGCGTGGCAGCGCTGGGCGATGTGCAGCCGTTGCGGCGGGGGTTCATTTGTCGGCATTATGGCCTGTGCGAGGGAGACGGCGACAAGGAGGGGGTTCGTCATGGCAACGGCTGACCGAGTGATCTGGCGCGATGGCGAGTTTGTCGCTTGGGCGGACGCCACCGTCCACATTCTCGCCCAGAGCCTGCAGCGGGGCACCTTGGCCTTCGACTACCTGAGCGTGCACCAAACGCCTGATGGCCCGGCCATTCTGAAGCTTGCCGAACATGTTGCGCGGCTGTTTGAAACCTGCCGCATCATGGGCCTGCCGCTCAGCCATCGCGAGGCGGATCTGGTGGAGGCCTGCGTCGAGACGGTTTGGCGCAATCCGGGCGCCACCTCGCTCAAGATCAGCGCCCTGATCGCTTCGGTGGAGGCCGAACTGGTGCCCCAGGACCCCCATGTGGCCGTGTTCATCGCCGCCTACGACAACCAGGCGGACATCATCGCCCATCACCCCGGCGAAGTGCGCACCCCGCTGGCCCTTAAGCTCAAGATCGAGCGCCGCATTCGCAATCGGCGCAAGGACATCGTGCCGCCGCAAGCCAAGATGGCAGCCAACTACAGCGGCCCGGCGTTTGCCAAGTGGCGAGCCCGGCGCGAGGGCTTCGACGAAATCCTGCTGCTCGACGAGTCGGAGGCGGTGGCAGAGGCGCCAACCGCCAACCTCTTCGCCATTTCGGACGGGGCCTTGGTGACCCCGGGCGATGAGCGGGTGCTGCTCGGCATCACCCGGGCCAGCATCCTGGAGCTGGCCGAGGCCATGGATGTGCCCTGCGAAAAGCGGGAGTTGGACGTTGCCGAACTGCTGGCCGCGGACGAGGTGTTCCTATGCTCCACCTCCAGGGCGGTTGCGCCCGTGGCGCAAATCGACGAGACCCGAATTGGCAACGGCCAGCCTGGCCCCTTGACCGTCCGGCTACGGGATCGATTCGCCGCCATCGTGTCCGGGCAAGACCCGGAATTCGCCCACTGGCTCACCCCATGCGCACCCGTCGGATGAAACAGGAGTCCAAGCCATGATTTCAGCAAACCCGGCATGGGATGAGTTTCTGCGCAGCCACCGATGGGCGGTGTTGACCACGTTGCGGACCAGCGGTTCGCCGGTGAGTGCCGTGGTGGCCTACGCCCTCGACGGAAATGAACTGGTGGTCAGCACACCGCAAACCACCTTCCGGCACGCCTCCATCGCCCGTGACGAGCGCGTCAACCTCTGTGCGTTCAGCAATCAGGAGCCCTTCAACTTCGTTGCGGTAGAAGGCCGCTGCAACATCGAGCGCACGGACTTGGTGCGCACCACCAAGCTGGTGTTCAAGGCCATTGAAGGCACCGGCTACGAGGAACCGGCGGACCTCCCCGGCTGGCTCGCCGAGCAGCAGCGGGTCATTCTGCGCATCAAGCCGACACGGGTGTACGGCGTCATTCGCTAAGCATCCCGCCCAACCGTTCGGCGGCTTCGGCGAAGTCCTCCATGAAGTCGAAGACCACGTTGCGCACGGAGGTGGGGTTGTTCATCAGCCCCACGCCCTGGCCCACCCAGTAGGTGGCGAGCCGCTTGGCGGCTGGGTCACCGCTCTCGGCGAGCTTGTCGATCTTGCTGAGCGCCGGCTCGCTGACCAGGCTTTGCAGCGGCATCGGCAAGGGGTCGGGGGCGTTTTCGTCCTGCCAGGCGTCGGTCCAGGCCGAGCGCAACTGGCGCGTGTACTTGCCGGTGCGGCTGCGCGAACGCACCGTTTGCCGGGAGTTGGCAGCCAGCATCTTCTCCTTCACCGAGGGGGTGGTCTCGGCCTCGGCGGTGGTCAGCCACACCGAACCGGTCCAAGCGCCCGCCGCGCCCATCGCCATGCAGGCCGCCATCTGCCGCCCGGTGACGATGCCGCCGGCGGCGAGCACCGGGATGTCGCCATAGGGCTTGACCGCTTCCACCACCTCGGGCACCAGCACCAAGGTGGAGACTTCACCGCAATGCCCGCCGGCCTCGGTGCCGGCCACCACCAGGATGTCCACTCCCGCTTCGGCGTGCTTGATGGCGTGTTCCCGAGCGCCGGTCAGGGCTCCCACCGGCACGCCAGCGGCCCGCGCCCGCTCCATCATGGCGGGCGGCGGCACCCCGAGGGCGTTGACGATGAGCTTGATGGGATGCTCGAAGGCGGCATCCATGACCAGCGCGGCGCCCTGTTCACGCATGCTGTCGCCGAAGGAGTCGCTGGGGGCGCGCTGCCAGAGATCGCTGGAATCGATGCCGTTGCTGGCCAAGATGCCCTCGACGTAGGCCTTGTGCTCCGGGGGAATGCGGGCCTCGACCTCCTCGGGCGTCAGGCCGCCCTCCTTGGCGTCCATGCTGGTGGGCACGATGATATCGACGCCGTAGGGCGCCCCGTTGACCTGCTCGTCGATCCAGTTGAGTTCGATGTCCAGACTCTCCGGCGTGTGGCCGGCGCCGCCGAGCACGCCGAAGCCCCCGGCCTTGCTGACCTCGGCCACCACGTCGCGGCAATGGCTGAAGGCGAACAGGGGGAATTCGATGCCGAGCATCTCGCAGACTCTTGAGTTCATCGTGGCGGGCTCCTTGAGTTGACCTTGAATGGGAATCGTGGGGAATTCAAATCCGGGAATGGGCGTCGGATGACGACTGTTTACGGCGGACTGAACCGCTTTGCAAGCCCTTGCCAGCAATCGGCGTAGTCTCGCTGGCGGCTGGGCGTGGACCAGGCGTGGGCGGTCGGCGTCAGGAGGGTGCGCGACTCGAACATGAAGGCCAAGCCGCCGTCTAGATAGTGCGGCGCCAACTCCGCCGCCTCGGCTGCCGCGACGGTGGCGGCGTCGGGGCCGTGGGGGACCATGGCGTTGTGCAGGCTCGCGCCGCCCGGAACAAAGCCCTCGGCCTTGGCGTCGTAGGTGCCGCTGATTAGCCCCATGAACTCGCTCATCAGGTTGCGGTGGAACCACGGCGGGCGGAAGGTGTCTTCGGCGACGCTCCAGCGCGGCGGGAACACGACGAAGTCCAGGTTGGCCACGCCGGGCGTGTTGGAAGGCGAGGTCAGCACGGTGTTGATGCTGGGGTCCGGGTGATCGAAGGTCACCGAACCCATGGCGTTGAAGCGGGCGAGATCGTATTGGCAAGGGGCGGAGTTGCCGGTCCAGGCCACGACGTCCAGGGGGGAATGGCCCAAGGCTGCGCTGTGCAACTGGCCGGCGAACTTGAGGATGAGCTCGAACTCGCCGTCGAGATCCTCGAAGGCGGCGGTCGGATAGTGGAAGTCCCGTTCATTGGCGAAGCCGTTGGCACCCACCGGCCCCCGCTCGGGCAGTTCCAGCGGCGCGCCGTAGTTTTCGCAGACGTAGCCTCGGGCCGCGCCGCCGAGCAAATCAACGGCGAACCACATGCCCTTGGGGACGATCGCGATCTCACCTGGCGCGACTTCGAGCACCCCGCATTCCGTGCGCAGCCCCAACGCGCCCAACTGGGGCACGATCAAGGCTTCGCCGTCGGCGATTTTCAGGTATCGCTGGTCCATGGACCGATTGGCCGTGTAGAGGTGAATGGCGCAGCCGGCTTGGTCCGCGCAGTTGCCCGCCGCTGCGTAGGTGGTCAGGCCGTCCACGAAGTCAGTTGCCGCCTCGGGCAGCGTTGGCGGGTTCCAGCGCATCGGTTCCGGCGGCGTCGGCTCGCCACCTAGGGGCGCGGTGGCCCAAGCGCCGTTGTCGATGGCTTTGAATTTCCCCTGCCGCACTGAGGGCCGAATGCGGTAGAACCAAGTGCGCCGGTTTTTCGCCCGCGGCGCGGTGAAGGCGGTGCTGCTGAATTGCTCGGCGTACAGCCCGAAAGGGGGGCGTTGCGGGCTGAAGCGGCCCTCCGGCAGGGCGCCGGGGAGGGCTTCGCTCTCGTGCTCGTTGCCGAAGCCGTGCAGGTGGCGCCGGGTCACAGCCGCACCCGCAGGGATTCGAGGCCACGAAAGCGCAGCCGCTGCTGGTAGCGGGGCGTTTCGGCCAGTTCCGCGCCCTCGAACGCCTTGACGAAGCCGCCGATGGCGATGCGGCCTTCAAGGCGGGCCAGGGAGTTTCCGGCGCAGGTGTGGGACCCGGCGGCGAAGGCGAGATGCCGGTTCGGGGAGCGGTCGATGGCGAAGCGGTGGGGGTCCGGAAACTCCCGCTCGTCCCGGTTGGCGGCGCCAATGCCCAGCGTGATTTGGTCGCCGGCCTGAAAGCGGTGCCCCGCCACTTCGACGGATGCGGCAGCCACTCGATTGCCGAGTTGGTTGGGGCTTTGGTAGCGCAGCGCCTCCTCCACCGCGGAACGGATCAGCCCAGGTTCCCGGCGCAGTTGGCGGGCGCTGTCCGGATGGGTGATGAGCATGTGGATGCCGTTGCCGATCAGGTTGGTGGTGGTCTCGTGCCCAGCGTTGAGCAGAAAGATGCAGTTGTGCAGCAATTCGGGTTCCGAGAGTTCGCCTTCCCGCGTTTGGTCAATGAGCGATTGCAGCACGCCGGTTTGGTCCTTGGGCGGATGCTGGCGGCGATGGCGGATGAGTTCGCCCAGGTAGGCTAGGAATTCCCGCACGGCGGCATTGCCTCGGCATTGGGCGGCGGCGTCGATGGACGGCTCGAGGGCGCCGAGAATGGCCAGCGACCAGCGCCGCAAGGGGCCGCGTTCCGAGGCGGGCACCGAGAGCAGGGTGCAGATGATCTCCACGGGCACGGCGGCGGCGAAATGCTCGATCAGGTCGCACTCGCGCCGGTGGCGCAATTCGGCCAATCGTTCGGCCACGAAGGCTTCCAATCGCCGCGCCACGGGCTGGATGTTCTTCGGCTTCAAGGCCTCGGCGATGGTCCGCCGCACCCGTGTGTGGTAGGGCGGATCATTGAACACCAAGCTGGTGGTGTGGTGTTCATAGAGCGGTGAGTTGCCGAACTTGGGCCGGAACAGCTCGGTCTTGTCGGAACTGAACCGGGCGTCGCGGTACACGGCGGCGCAGTCCGCATGCCGGGTGAGCAGCCAGGAGCCGTCGCCCAAGCCGTGAACGGGGGAACGTGCCTGCAGGGCGGCGTACCAGGGAAACGGATCGTCGGCGAAGCCGGGTGGCGGGTCAGCGAGATCGAAGCTCCCGACGTCCATCAGGCCTCGTTTATGCGCACCGGCAACCGGTTAATGGCTCGGAACAGCACCGAGTTGGCCCGCTCGGGCGGTCCGGTCACTTCGATCTTCGGGCAGCGTCGCATGATCTCCTCCCAAAGCACCCGCAACTGCATTTCGGCCAGCCGGTTGCCGAGGCAGCGGTGGATGCCGAAGCCGAACGACAGGTGCTCCCTAGGCCGTGGTCGGTCGATGATGAACTCGCTGGCCCGGTCGATGGCATCCTCGTCACGGTTGCCGGAAATGTACCAGAGGATGACCGTGTCCATGGCGCGGATGGTCTGCCCGCCAAACACCACGTCCCGGATCGCCGTGCGTCGCATGTTGGTCAGGGGCGTCTGCCAGCGGATGATCTCCGGCACCATCTTGGGAATGAGGCCGGGGTCGCGGCGCAGCTTGGCGTACTCGGCGGGGTTTTCGTTCAGCGCCAGCACGCCGCCGCTGATGGAGTTGCGCGTGGTGTCGTTGCCGCCGACCAGCAGCAGCACCACGTTGCCGAGCAGTTCCTTGGGTCCGATGTCGGCAGTCTGGCTGCCGTGGGCCAGCATCGAGATCAGGTCGCCGCTGGGCGCCTGTCGCTTGCGGTCCGCCCAAACTGCTTGGAAGTAGTCGCCGCACTCGGCGAGCGCCTCGTAGTAATCGCCGGTGGACGCCACCAGTTCAGGATTGTCGCCGTTGCTGAAGATGTTGGACCAGCGGATCAACCGATGGCGCTCTTCCTGGGGCAGGCCAAACAAGCTCGCCAGCATGCGTCCCGTCAGCTCGACCGAGACCTGGCTCACCCAGTCGAAGGTCTCGTTGCGGGGCAGGCCGTCGAGGATGTCCGCAGCCCGCCCTCGGATCAGGGTTTCAAGCTCCATGAGGCTGCGTTGGGTGAAGCGCGGTGCCACGGCCTTGCGCTGGACGTCGTGTTTTGGGGGATCCATCTCGATGAACATCGGGGTCTCCGACGCCGCCTGGGGTGTGCCCTGGATGGTGACGCCCCCGAAGTGGTAGCCCGATGAGAAGATGCCGTGCGCCTTCTCGATGGCGACGATGTCCCGGTAGCGGGTAATCGACCAATAGGGGCCGTACTGGCTGTCTCGGCAGTAGTGCACTGGCGCCTCAGCGCGCAGGCGGGCGAAGTAGGGCCCGAAGGCGTCGTGCTTGAACAGCTCCGGGTTGGCGACGTTGAGCGTATCGAGCGGAATGTCCCTGGGATCGAGATTCAGATCGACGGGGATGCGTTGGCGGCGGCGGCTTTGCTGCTGGGAGGCGCGGATGCCATCTGCCTTTTCGCGGAGGCTGTCGTAAGCGCTGCTCATGGGACGGCCGTCATGGGTTTTCCGTTGGAATTTCGCAAAACTGGGCCATCTCCACTTGGACGCTGACGGCCCGATTGCGGTGCGGACCGGCGCACCAAGTGGGCATGACCATGGAGTAGAGACCGGTGCCGCCAGCCACCGCAATCAGGATGTCGTCAGGGCTGGCGAAGCAGCTTCTGCGGCTGTCGGCTGCGGACTCGGTCCGCCGGGACGCGAAGGCGGCAGCGTACCGGGCGAGTTCGTCCGGCGAATGGGCGCACAGGCCGTGCAGGCGTTCGGCGATGCCGCGCCGGTTGAGGCCGGCATCCGCCAGCACCGCGGCGTGTTCGGGATTGAGCAGCACCATGGCCGCGCCGCCGGTCAGCACCGCGTTGTTGGTGGCGATGTTGGCCAGACCGATGGCCAGGCATCCGAGCAGCCGGTTGGCGCTCTCGGGGTCGTCGCCGTCTCCGCTGAACAACACCGAGTGGGGTGCCTCGGCGCCAATCACCGTCACCGTGCTGTCCTCGGGAGCGAAGCCGAGATCCACGTGCAGGGGCGAAAAGGGGCTGGCCTCCTCGTCCTCCCCTAGGCAGTAGGTGAACTTGCCGGGATGGCCCAGGAGCGCCATGTCGGATTCACCGGGGCGGCCGCCGCCGATGTTGATCATCGCCAGGCGCAGGGCGCGCCCAATGCTGGCGTTGGCGCGGTGGCCGGGGCCCAAGGCGCCGAAGCCGCAGGCGATGGGGCCGATGCCGTGCCGCGCCGGACCGTTGACCAGGATCAGGGGCGCGGTGCAGTGGGTGGTCGCCTGCATCTCTGTGAGATCGAAGCGCGGATCGAGCACCGCCTTGACCGAGGCGATGACCAACGGCATGTAATCCGGCAAGCAGCCCGCCATGACCGCGGCGACGGCGACCTTCTCCACCGTCGCAATGCCCTTGCCCGGTCCCATCTCGCCGAGCGCCAAGTCCCGGTCCAAGCCGCTCGCCAGGGCCATGCGCGCCACCCGCGCCTCGGTCGGCACCACCACGGGCAGGCCGTCGGTGCACTTGAGTTCGTGCAGCCGTTCAAGCGCCGCCGCCTCGTTGGCGGCTGACAGCATGCCCGTCAATGGACGAATGCCTCGATGATGGCTGGCGCTATGGCGTCGGCGATGCGTTCGAGATTGGCCTCGCCAGTGCCCGCCACCGGATGCGGCAGGCGCACCCGGGGGGCGTCCGGCATGCCGAGGGAATTGGCCACGAAATCGCCTTGGGGCCAGAACTTCTCGGTCACCAAGGCCACCGCCGGGATGCCTAGCCGGGCGATTGCAATGCCGTCACGCACGGTGCCGGTGGTGCAACTGCCTCAGTGCCCGTAGGCGGCGACCGCCGCGTGGCAGCCGTCACTGATTTCATTCAGCATTTCCGCTGGAGCGAGCGACGACGCATCGCCCTTGTTGAACATGCGCACGTTGAGCTGGGGCATCAACCGGGTCATGGCGTCGGCAATCTTCTCCAGAAATCGCTCCGAATCCGGGAAGCCGTTGGCCAGGAAGGCCACGCAGGGATCGT
The DNA here is from genome assembly GCA_009843635.1 of Gammaproteobacteria bacterium. Lineage (GTDB taxonomy): Bacteria > Pseudomonadota > Gammaproteobacteria > Pseudomonadales > Azotimanducaceae > Azophilus. The sequence continues at coordinate 38,429 of VYDB01000006.1, read as the reverse complement.
TCATGCGCTTGAGGTCAACGGCCAGCCCATAGGGCTCCCGCTTGACGCCCACTTCGGCGCGGGGATCGTGGAAGTCAACCATCTCGAGCTCCTCCTTGCTCTTCCAAAAGGCTGCTCCGGAGATCATACCACCGGGTTTTCGGAATTCGACTTTGGCGTGGCTCGCCCTTCAGGGTGCGCCGGGCCAAGTTCGGGCGTCGAAGGCCTGTCCGGTCACGCCTTCGGCGGCGTCGCTCAATAGGTGGATGTAGATGTCCAAGCGCGCCTCCGGCGGCGGCACATCGGCGGGGTTTTCCGCCGGATAGGCTTGGCGGCGCATGGCGGTGCGGGTGGCGCCGGGGTTGAGGCTGTTGACGCGCAACGTGCCTTCGGCGGCGCACTCGTCGGCCAGCACCTGCATCAGGCCTTCCACGGCGAACTTGGAGACCGCGTAGGCGCCCCAGTAGGCGCGTCCCTTGCGGCCCACGGATGAGGAGGTGAAGAGGATCGACCCCTGCTGCCCGTGGGTTGCGGCGGTTTCAATCATCAGTGGCAGGAGCGCCTGGGTGAGCGCGGCGGCGGCGGACAGGTTGACCCGCATCACGTCCTCCCACTGGCTCATGGGATAGTGCGCCAGCGGGGTCTTGGCGCCGAGCAGGGAGGCGTTGTGCACCAAGCCATCCAAGCGACCGTATTCAGCGTGCGCTTGGGACGCCAATGACTCGGCGCTGCTCGGGCCTAGGTGGCTGAGATCGCAGGGCACGATCACTGGCCGGGTGGAGGTGTGTTCGCCGATCCAATCGAACACCGCCTCCAGCTTGGCCCTCGTCCTGCCGAGCAAAATCAGGTCGGCGCCGTACAGGGCCGCTGTTTTGGCCAGCGCTTGGCCGATGCCGTCGCCGGCGCCTGTGACCAGGATGGCTTTGCCGGAGAGGCACTCGGGTGCGGGCTGGTGCCGCCAACTGGCTTTTGCGTCCTCGAGTTCGGGATAGGCGGTCAAGGCTTAACCGCCCGCAGCATGTAGTTGACGTCAACGTCGGAGGACAGCTTGGCGACGCGGGAGAAGGGGTTGTAGCGCAGGCCGATGATCTCCTCCACGCGCAGTCCGGCTCCGCGCACGGCCCGGGCCAGTTCCGATGGCCGAATGAACCGTTCGTAGTCGTGGGTGCCCTGGGGCAGGATGTTGAGCACGTACTCGGCGCCGAGAACGGCCAGCAGATAAGCCTTGGGGTGGCGGTTGATGGTGGACAGGAACAGCGCGCCGCCGGCTGCCGCCAAATCTGCGCAGGCTTGGATGGTGCTGGCATAGTCGGGGACGTGCTCCAGCATTTCGAGGCAGGTGACGGTGGCGAATGCGCCGGGCTGCTCAGTGGCCAGCGCCTCGGGGGTAGTGGCGGCGTAGGATACGCCTGAGCCGCTTTCCAAGGCATGCAGGCGGGCCACCGCCAACGGCTTCTCGGCCATGTCGATGCCGGTCACGTCGGCGCCGGCGGCGGCCAGCGACTCGGTGAGGATGCCGCCGCCGCAGCCGACGTCCAGCACCGGGCCGGCTTGGAAGTCCGCGTGCTCGGCGATGTAATCGAAGCGCACCGGATTGATGTCGTGCAGCGTCTTGAAGTCGCCCTCCGGATCCCACCATCGATTGGCCAAGGCCTCGAACTTGCGAATCTCCGCAGGGTCGATGTTCTCCGCGGTCATGTGCAATTCTCCGCAGCCAGTGTGGCGCGGCGCTGGATTTCCGCCAGATCCAGGGTCTGGTAGTCACCGTTCGCGTAAAGGCATCGGCCGGCCACCCAAACGTGGCTCACTGCCTCGCTTGCGGGGCCGTGCACCAGCGCCGCGGCGGGGTCGCGCACCGGTGAAAGGGACGGCCCGCTCAGATCAACGGCGATCAGGTCGGCCTGTTTGCCGGGCTCCAAGGAGCCGATTTCATCGGCTAGCCCTAAGGCGGCGGCGCCGTTCAGGGTGGCCATGCGCAGGGCGGTCTCCACCTTGCCCGCCGCCGCGCCGCCGAGATGCTTGGCGAGCAGCGCCGCCAGGCGAGCTTCGGCGAAGAGGTCCAGGGCGTTGTTGGAGGCGGCGCCGTCCGTTCCAAGCGCAACGTTGACCCCCGCCGCGGCCAGCCGTGCCGTCGGGCAGATGCCGCTGGCAAGCTTGAGGTTGGAGGTGGGGCAATGCACGACCTGAACGCCGTGCTCGGCCACCCGTTCGATGTCGTCGTCGCTCAATTGCGTCATGTGGACCGCCTGCAGGGACGGGTTCAGCAATCCGATGTCGGCTAGGCGAACCACCCAGGAGTGGCCGTTGCGGGCCACCGCAGCCGCCACTTCCTCGGCGGTTTCGTGCAGATGAATCTGAATCGGACGGCCGACCTCCTCGGAGAACATCAGCGTCTTCTCCAGGTTGGCCTCTTCGACGCTGTAGGCCGCGTGCGGGCCGAAGGCGATGCCGATTCGGGGGTCATCGCGGTAGGCATCGTGCAGTTCGAGGCCCTTGTGGAAGCCTTCCGCCGATCCGCTGCTCCAAGGGTTGGGATAGTCGATGATCGGAAACGCGATCTGGGCGCGCAGGCCGGCAACGGAGACGCGTTGTGCCGCCTCTTCGGGGAAAAAGTACATGTCCGCGAAGCAGGTGATGCCTCGGGCGAGCATCTCGGCCATGGCGAGATCCGTGCCGGTGCGCACGAACTCCGGCGCAACCACCCGCCCCTCCAAGGGCCAGATGGCGTCGTTGAGCCAAGCCTCGAGCGCCAGGTCTTCGGCGGTGCCCCGCAGCAGGCTCATGGCGGCGTGGCAGTGGGCGTTGACCAGCCCAGGCAGCACGGCGTGATTGCCCAAGTCAATGGCGGCATTCGGTTGGTAGCTGGCATCGAGTTCAGCCGCCGGTCCGATGGCCAGTATGCGTCCGCCTTCAATGGCGACCGCACCCCGTTCAATGGGCTTGGGGTCCGGGGCGATGGGCAGGCACCAGCGGCTGCGAATCATCAGGTCGCAGGGGATCATTGGCCGATTATACCCACGCTGGGACAGGCTCCTAAGGCACCAACACGGTTTCCCTCCAGCCAGTATCGGGTCGGTGCCAGCGGCGACGGTCGTGGATGCCGTCGGGTTGGTTGAGATCCAGCCGTTCAATCGCGAACGGAAGCAGGTAGAGCCCGCGCGCGGATGGCGGGGCGACTAGGGGTTGAGGAAGGTTGAGTTCGCCCACTTCCTCGATGAGTTGGCTGCGGCTGGCGACGGGCGAGCTTTGCGGACGCCTGGCGTAGTACCAGTCCATTCGCTTCGGCGCCTCGGGCCGATCCTGCCAGCGCCCGTGGACCAGCGCCCCCGGCACCGGCGCGGTGGCGCAGGAGAGGCGGTACTGGACTTTCAGGACGGGAAAGTAGGCGAGCGCTGACACCCGCGCCATGGCGGACCACTTGGGGCTGCTGTCGTTGATGAACACGGCGAGGCGGGTTCCTTCGGTTGGGTTTGCCGGATCCTCGAGGTCGCGCAGCACCAAGGTGCGGATCTCCGGCGCGCCGTCCGCGTTCACCGTGGCCAGGGCGCAGAGTTCGGCGCAGGGGTCGCGCTCAGTCCTCGCCCGCTTCCGGTCTTCGTGGAACCAGGTGATGGGGTTCAATGGCCCCGTTCCCCGATGTCCCGGGCGAGGATGCGAATCCACCTCTCCTCGTTGATGAATCCGCTGCCCCAGTGGTCCGCGAACTCGTCCCCCAAGCCCGCCTCGATGATCGCGTCGATTTCGGTGCCGTCGGCAATGGCCTCGGCCACCGCGGCGCGGGTGGTGCGAATGACAGCGACGGCTTGGCGAACCGCGTCCAGGGTGCCTAGGGGCCCATGGCCGGGAATCACTTGCACGTCGCTCGGCGCGCTTTCGAGAACGGCCTCCAGGTTGGCGATGTAGCCTTGGACCGTGCCGCCGGCGTCAAGGTCGATGTAGGGGAAGCGGCCGCTGAACAGTTGATCGCCCAGGTGCAGCACGTTGGAGGATTTGAACCAGACCGCGCTGTCCCCGTCGGTGTGGCCGGCGGGCAGGTGGAAGAGCGCGATTTCCTCGCCGTTGAAATGCACGCTCATCGCGTCGTCGAAGGTCACCACCGGCAGGGCGACGGGCGGCAGCGCTTCATCGGCGGCAAGGCGGGTGCGCACGTTGCGGTGGGCGATGATCGTGGCGGCTTGGCCGAAGTGCGGATTGCCGCCAACGTGGTCGCCGTGGTAGTGGGTGTTGAGCACGAACTTGGGTCGGTCGCCGCCGAGTTCGTTGATGGCGGCTTGGATGCGCTCGGCCAAGGGCAAAAACTGGTCATCGACGATCAGCACACCGTCTTCGCCCACGGTCACCGCGATGTTGCCGCCGGCGCCGGTCAGCATGTGCACCGGGCCCGCGACCGCCGTGGCCGTGACCTCGACTTCGGCGAAGGGATCGGGCGCTGCGCTCGCCGTGACGCTGCACAGAAGCGCCGCCGCGATCAGCGTCGAGTGGATGCGGTTGGTCATGTCGTTGCCTCCTTGGTGAGGGTTTGCGCCGGCTGGCCGGGGGTCCGATGCTGCGCATCGGGAGACCGCCGGGTTGGTCAGAAGTCTATGTAAGTGCCGGTCGCCTTGATGTCGGCCAGCGTCTCGGGCGCGTTGGCCTGATGCTGCTTCATCAGGCGGTACAGGAAACCGTGTCCGTTGGCCATGAGGGCATCGCGCAGGATGTTCTCACGATCCACTTCCTTGGCGCGCTCAAGCAGTCGCTCGCAAGTGTGGATGAAGTTGTTGGTGTGCCGTGCCCGGACTTCCGTGCCGTAGAACAGGGCGAATCGCTTGCCGGGGTCGCTTTCCTGCAAATGCAGCTCAAGCAAGCGCCGCGAGAAGACTTCCGGATCCTGGGCCGAGGCCGTCGCGAACAGCTTGCTGATTTCCTCGTTGCTGACGCTGCCGTCGGCGGCCGCACCCTGGCTGGAAACGAACAGCAGTCCGGCAATCGCGCCAAGTTGGTTGCCCACGGTGTCGGCGAGGCGCAGAAACGCCTCTTGATGCGCATGCCGTTCGCTGGCCACCATGCGCTCCGACTGGATGATGGCTTGGTCGGCGGAGCGCTGGATTTCCAGCGATTGGGCGCGCAGGGCCTCGGTGTTCTGCTCGAGTTCCTTGCGTTGCAGGAAGTAGCCGATTACCAGCCACAGAAACGCCAAGGGGGCAAAGGCGCCTTCGAGAAAGTTGCCGAGCGTGGCGGCATCCAACGAACCCACTTGGCCCCAACCGATGCGCGCGGATATGTAGGCAGCGCCGAGGGCCAGCCATGCGAAGGTGAGGACGAGGCCCAGCCAGATGCGCCAGTCAAACCGCTCCGGCGCGGACGGCTTGCTCATGGCGGATCAGTCTTCGGAATCGGCCGCTGGGGCGTCGGCGTCGTTTGCCTTGGCCTTGGACAGGCGCAGCAGTTCGGCGGTGTCCCGTTGAATCTCGCTTAAGCGAAACACGATGTCGGGAATCTGGTCGGTGAGCCGCCACAGGAGGTAGGCGATGCCGAGCAGCGCCAGGAAAGACAAGAATTGCATTGAACAGCTCCGGGTTTCCTCTTTCGGCGCACAGATATACGCGCTGGGACGCGGTTAGTCCAGTGCGAGGCGACCGGGCAGGCGCTTGGGGCTCATCAGGACTTCCAATCGGGCAGCGCCAACCTGCAGCGCATCGGGGCCGCCTGGCCACCGCAGCAACGCGGCGCCGAAAGTGGGCATGTTGTCGATCACCGTCGTTCCAACAAGCAGGTTGACGCTCTCGGTGATTCCCGGGTTGTGGGCGACGATGGCGGCGGTTTCAATGTTGGGGGGCGTATTTTGAAGCACGCTGACCATCGAGGCCGGGGTCGCGCCGTAGAGGCGATGATCTGCCTTGAGCGTAGCGCTAGGGAAGGCCTCGGCCACGAACGCCGCGGTGGCTAGTGCCCTCGCGGCGTCGCTGGTCCAGATCCATTGAATCGGGTGGGATTGGCTGGCGAGCCAATCGCGCATTTTCGGGCCGTCCCGTTCACCGCGTTGATTCAGGGGGCGGTCAAAGTCGCTCTTGGCGGCACTGCTCCAGGAGGACTTGGCATGCCGAATCAACCAAAGATGCATTTCCAATCACCAGATGGCGAAGAACTCCTCCAAGGCCTGCATCTGCCCTCCGGAGGCCGATGAGGGGACGATGATGGGCGTCTTGATGCCGGCATCGAACCAGGCCTCTATGCCCTCCCGCACCTTGGCGGCGCTGCCGAACAGGGTGGTGTCGGCCAGCCAGCGGTCCGATAGGCTGGCTGCTGCCTGTGCCGTGTCGCCGGCCTCCATGGCCGCCTCCACGCCTTCCATTTCCTCGACGTAGCCCGCCTCCTTCCAGTAGTTCCGGTAGTTCGGCAGGAAGGCGTAGCTGGTCAGGGTGCGCCGGTTCACGGCCTTGGCGGCGTCCTCGTCGTCGCTGATGCAGGTGGGGATCATGTTGCCGATGAAGAAGCGCTCGCCTTGCCGCGCCTCGTCGCTGAGATTGGCGAGCGACGCCGCCATGTGGCTGCGGGCGCCGTTGGCGAACACCATGCCGTCGCCGATTTCCTCCGCCAAGCGGATCATCCGGTCGCGCATGGTGGCGAGCACTATGGGCGGCAGCTCTCCGGCCCGCGGCACGGCGCGCAGATCCGCCACGAACTCGCGGATGTCGCTTAAGGGCTTGCCGCCACGGAGGCCCAAGCGCTTGAGGGCGGGTTCGTGGCTGACGCCGATGCCGAAACGGAAGCGCCCCCCGGATGCTTCGTGGATGAACGATGCGGCTGACGCGTACTCGTTGACATGGCGGCCGTAGATGGGCGTGATGCTGGTGCCGAATTCGATCCGACTGGTGCGCAGGGCGATGGCCAGGCAAAGAGAGAGGTTGTCGCCGAGGCTCGGGCCGTAGATGCCGGGAAAGCCTCGGCGCTCGATTTCCTCGGCGATGGCAAGGGTCTTCAAGCGGCGTCCGGGCACCGCGGCAAGGCTGACGGCAGGCAGGCGGTCTGGCATGGGGCGTCTCAGCGTTGGTGAAGCTATTGGTCGGAGGGGCTGGCAGATGCCTGGGGGTCGAGACGAAGGAAGTGCCGGGGCGGGAAACCGGTGAGAATTCGGAACACGAGGCCGGCGGGATAGTCCGCCTCAACCCGGTTTCGCTCTTCGCCCGAAACCGGGACCGCCGTGTAGTCCGCGGTTTCGCCGTTGCGGGTGATGCGCACCTTCGGATTGTCCAACGTTCGGTGGTACCAAGCCCGGGGCCAGTGGTTCACGGCAACATAGGATTGCCCGCCGCTGCTCAGTTCGGTGAGCACCCGATCATGGGCTTCGCCATCGAAGGTGGTGATGATCAGGGTCTGGTCGGATTGCGGCTGGAAGTACCCGAGCAGCGACTCAAACACCGCGACCACCAATGCGTAGGCCACCAGCGCGATGGCAAGGACTTTGATGACTTTCACCGCCACTCTCCCCTGTCTAGTCGTCATTTCAACCACGCATCATATCACTTCGCAAGTCAGCGGCATCGCAAGCCAGCTTGCTGGAGCGCTGCCAAGGCTTGGTCGGGGTGATCGGTGAACAGGGCGTCAACGCCCGCTTGGGCGAGGGCGGTCACTTCATCAGCAAAGCGGGTGAACGGCTCGCCAACTTGGTCGGCCCGCAACGTGTAGGCGTACACCGCCAAGTCGCGTTCATGGGCCAAGCTGATGACCGGCGGGTGGCGCGAGGGGCTCGCCGCCGCGGGGGTGAGAATGGACTTGGGCAAGCCGATGCCGCTGGCCCAACGGGCGATGCCATCCAGACCTTGGGGCGTGAGTTGGGCTTCGTGCCGGATCAGCAACACCCGCGGATGTTCGGTGTCGAGCGCTGCCAACGCCTCGGCGTCGAATGACTGAATCCGTACCGGCAGGTCGTAGGCGGCCAAGACCTTGAGCGTGGCATCGCCCAGCCCCGGTTGCATGGCAGGGTGCTTCAACTCTGGGATGACCCCTACGCGCCGCCCGGTAGTCTGGTTGAGGCCGTCAATCAAGTCGAGCGTCTCCTTCAGTGTCGGGATGCGCGACGAGACATGCGGGAACCGCCCGGTTCGCCGCTCGACCATGGCCAGCCGTTGCAGTTCCCCAATGGTGAAGTCCGCTGCGTAGTGGAGGCCGTCCGCGCGTGCCCGTCCGGCGAATACCTCCGCCACGTTGGTGGTGCGGTCCAGCGTGAGATCGTGCAGAGCGATCGGCACCCCATCGGCGGTCAATATCAAGTCCGGCTCGATCCAGGGCGCGCCTTGACCATAAGCCAAGGCATACGCCGCGAGGGTGTGTTCCGGCGCATAGCCCGAGGCGCCCCGGTGGGCGATGACTTCCACGCAGTCCGCCTGCGCCAAGGGGGCTAGCATCGCAACGCAAGCCGCCAGCACCTTGCGCGCGAAGGGCGAGAGGGGGGCACCATAGACGACGAGATCGGACATGAATCGTCTCCTTTGGATTACGGTTTTGGCCAGCGGCAGGATGGCCGCCTTATGCATGGGTTGCGCTGTGCCGCGCCATTTCACCACTTCGAGTCGAGCCGGTCCACAATGGGTGGCGTGGCGTCCTTCGGCAAGGTTCCCTCGGCAAGTGGCGACAACGCCGACGGCAGGGACTAACATCAAGGGAAATTGGAGGAAGCAAGCCATGCCGCTCGCCCCAGGCCCCATGCAAGTGATCCACAACTTCTTCACCACCAAGGAGCAGGTGCTCGACGACATCAAGAAGCATGACCTGTGGCCCACCACCTATGTGTCTGAACGCATGGAGGAGTTGCCCCTGCACTGGCACGACGTTGACAACCACGGTTACGTGCTCGCCGGCCGCAGCTATGTGCTCGATGAGCACGGCACCAAGTTGCCCCTTGGTCCGGGGGACAAACTGCTGATTCCCGCCGGGGCCTTGCACGCGGAAGGTGAGGTCACCGAGCGCATGGTTTACATCGTTGGCATACCGGAGCCCGCCAACCTATTCGAGAAGCTGACTCTGCTCGATCCGGCTGATCGACCGGCGTAGGTCTCCCTTGCACCCAATCAATAATGTCCTTGTCGCTGGCTCGGCGAACGTGGACCTGGTGGCCACGGTGCCCCGGCTGCCGCAGCCCGGCGAAACACTGCCCGGCGAGGGCTTTGCCCTGCACCCGGGGGGCAAAGGCGCCAACCAGGCGGTGGCGGCGGCCAGGCTAGGCGCGGCTACGACCTTGGTGGGCTGCGTGGGCGAAGACGCCTTCGGGCAGGACTTGAGGGCGCACCTCGTGGAAAACGGTGTCACCTGCTCGCTCAAGCTGGCCGAGGCGCCGACCGGCACGGCCATGATTCTCGTCGATGAGGTGGGCGAAAACTCCATCGTCGTGATTCCGGGCGCTAACGGGTCGCTCGATGCCGCCGCGATTGCCGAGGTGCCCGTTCGCGCCGGCGATGTGCTGGTCAGCCAATTGGAGATTCCGGTGCCGACGGTCGCCTCGTTCTTCGCGCGGGGTAGGGCTGCCAAGGCCCTGAACGTGCTCAACGCCGCGCCAGCGATAGCCGGCGCAGACGATCTTTGGCCATTGGCGGACATCGTGGTGGTGAACGAAGTCGAACTTGAGTTTTTTGCCAAGGCGCCGGTGGAAGACCGGCGGGGCGCTGCCAGAGCCGCTGTTGCGGCGCGCTGCTTCCCGCAGCAGATCATCGTCGTGACCTTGGGCCGGGAGGGCGTGGTCGCGATCGATGGGGACCAGATCATTGAACACCCTGGGCATGCCGTGCCCGTCGTGGACACCACCGGTGCCGGCGACTGCTTCGTGGGTGCATTGGCCGCCCGCCTGTGCGCTGGAGACCGCTTGGCGGAGGGCCTTGCCTATGCCAACAAGGCTGCGGCCATCTGTGTGCAGCGGCCTGGCGCTGGGTCGTCGATGCCCACCCTGATTGAAGTGGAAGCGGCTTAGCCGATGGATCGCACGGCCTTCATTCAAGGCTTGCCGAAAGCCGAACTGCACCTGCACATCGAAGGTTCGCTGGAGCCCGCCATGATGCTCGACTTGGCGGGCCGCAATGGCGTTGAACTGCCCTATGCGGACATCGCCGAGGTGCAGGCGGCCTACCAGTTTTCCAACCTGCAGGACTTCCTGGATCTCTACTATGCCGGCATGGGCGTGCTGCGCACGGCGTCGGACTTCTTCGCCTTGGCGGACGCCTGCTTTCGGCGGGTCGGGGCCGACAACGTCACCCATCTTGAGTGCTTTGTCGACCCGCAAGCGCATCTCTGCCGTGGCGTGCGGTTCCAAGACTTCATGCAGGGATTGAACGAGGCGGCTCGCCAGGCCGCGGGCCGCGGCCTCGAGGTGTCGCTGATCCTGTGTTTCTTGCGGCACTTGAGCGAGCGGGAGGCCTTTGGAACCCTTGAGGACGCCGAGCCCTATCACGGCGACTTCATTGGCGTTGGGCTCGATTCCAGCGAACTTGGCCATCCGCCGAGAAAGTTCAGGAATGTCTTTGCAGCAGCGCGGGACCTAGGGTTCAAGCTAACTGCCCATGCGGGGGAGGAAGGGCCTGCGGCGTACATTTGGGAGGCGCTTGACGTGTTGGGCGTCGAGCGCATCGATCACGGCAACCGGGCCTTGGAGGATGATGCCTTGGTCGCCCGCCTGCGCCGAGACCAAGTGCCGCTGACGCTGTGCCCGCTATCCAATCTCAAGCTCCGCGTGGTGCCTGATCTGCGGGCGCATCCGCTCAAGCGAATGCTCGACCAGGGGTTGTTGGTCACCGTCAATTCCGACGACCCTGCCTACTTCGGAGGCTACGTCAACGACAACTTCACCCGCGTAGCGCAGGCCCTGAACCTCGGCCAAACGGAACTCGCAGCGATTGCCGCGAACAGCTTCAAGGCAGCGTTTCAAGCAACTGAAGGGCCGGATGGTTAGCTCTGCGTCTGCCACCGGCGTTGGGTAAACTAGCCGCCCCATGACGGAAGTTAGGGAAGAGCGGAAGTATCTGGTGGTCGGCGCCTTGGGGCTGGTGGGCCGCGCCGTGGTCGAGGCGCTTGAAGACCAGGATGGCTGCGAGGTGGTCGCGGTGAGCCGCCGCCAGCCGGACTTCCCCACCCGGGCTGGGTTCCTGCAATTGGACCTGACCGATCGGGAGGCCTGCCGACAGCAGCTTGGCCGGTTGGAGGGCGTTACCCATATCGTCTATGCGGCGCTCTACGAGAAGCCGGATCTCATCGCTGGCTGGCGCGACGACGAGCAGGTTGAAACCAACACCCGCATGCTCGCCAACGTGTTGGATTTTGTCGTCCCTGCCCGCCATTTCACCTTGCTGCAGGGCACCAAGGCCTACGGTGCCCATCTGGCGCCCATGAAGCTGCCGGGCAAGGAGAGCGACCCTCGCCACCCGGGTGCCAACTTCTATTGGAGCCAGGAGGATCTCGTGCGCGAGGCTAGCGCCGGGGCGGGTTGGACCTTCAGCATCATGCGCCCCCAGATTGTTTGCGGCCACGCCTTGGGCAGCCCCATGAACATGGTCTCGGCCATCGGCGTCCACGCCGCCGTGCTGCGTGAACTCGGGCAGCCGCTGCGCTTTCCGGGCCGGGGGGGCTTCGTCACTGAGGCGACGGATGCCCGGCTGCTGGCCCGCGCCATCCTCTGGGCGGGCAGCGAGCCCCGTTGCGCGGGCGAAACGTTCAACATCACTAATGGCGACATCCTCGACTGGGGTGCGCTGTTCCCTGAATTTGCCGATCACTTCCAGATGCGCTGCGCGGCTCCTGAGCCCTTGCAACTCAGCGAAGCCATGCCCAAGCACAACGGGGTTTGGGAACGGATCGTCGCCCGCCACCGACTGGCGCCCCACTCGATGGACCAGTTGATCGGCGCATCCTGGCAGTTCGCCGACGCCGTGTTCGGCTACCATGGTGGCCAGACCACCCTGCTCAGCGCCATCAAGGCGCGCCAGTTCGGCTTTGCCGACTGCATCGACACCGGGGCCATGTTCCGCGAACACTTCAAGGCGCTGCAGGCGCACAAGGTTTTGCCGCCATGAGCAGAGCGCTAGTGGCCGACATCGGCGCCACCAGCGCCCGTTTCGGCTTGGGTGGCCACGACGGGGTGGCGCGTCACGCGGAATTCGCCACCGGCGACTTCGCTTGCGCCACCGATCTGTTGGCCGCGGCGACCGAAGCCTTGGCGGCCGGTGCCGTGGATTGCGCATGCCTTGCCGTGGCCGGTCCGGCGATGCAGGGCCGGGCGGCGGTGACCAAGCATCCCGAACTGCGATTTGATGCGGCGCAGCTTGAGGGCGTGCTCGGTTGCCCCGTGCAAGTGGTGAATGATTTCCACGCCTTGGCCATGATGGCGCCAGTGGCGGATCCGGTGCGGCAGGTGGGTGGCGGCGCTGGCGATGATGGGGTGAAGGCGATCATCGGCCCGGGCTCGGGCCTCGGCATGGCGGGCCTGATACCGGTTGCCAGCGGCTGGCGGCCCTTGGCGTCGGAAGGCGGTCATGCGGACTTGGCGCCCGGGTCGCCCTTGGAGCAGGAGTTGCTGGGCGTCCTGCAGCGCCGGCACGGCCATGTCTGTTGGGAGACAGTGGTCAGCGGCCCGGGCTTGGCGCGTCTGCACCAAGCGGTTGCTGAACTTTGGGGCACGCCGGTTGAGGCGCTCTCCCCGGCGCGGATCAGCGCCTTGGGGATGAGCGTGGAGGATCCCCTCTGCCACCAGACACTGGAGATCTTCTTTGGTCTGCTAGGCAGCGCCGCCGGCAACTTGGCCCTGACCTTCTGCGCCACCGGCGGCCTATACATCGGTGGCGGCATCATCCCCCAATTGGCGGACTTCGCGCCCACCAGCCCCTTGCGCCGCCGCTTTGAGGAGCGCGGCGAGCTAAGCGGCTACGTCGAGCCCATCCCCATCTACCTCATGCTCGACCCCTTGTCCGGCCTCAAGGGCGCTCTGCAGTGCGTTGTTGCCGGGGGCTAACGGAGCGATACCTCAGACCAATGAGAAGATGGTCGCCGGGCGCAAGAGTTGATTAATGCGGCGGCCTTATCCCGCGATCAAGAAGAATGGTCGAGTAGTAGGAATTCGAGCAGCGCCTTCTGGCTGTGCAGCCGGTTGCCAGCCGCCACCCAGGCGCCGCTACGGGGATCGTCAAGCACGGTGGCGTTGACTTCCTCGCCCCGGTGCGCGGGCAGGCAGTGTAGGAAGAGGGTCCCGTCGGCAGCGCCGTCGAGCAGGGCCTCGCTGACCTGGTAGGGTGCAAAGCGCTCCCGCCGCTGGGCCTGCTCCTCCTCATGGCCGATGGAGGACCAGACGTCCGTGACCACTAGGTGCGCCCCTTCGACGGCTTCCTGGGGCGTTTCAAACAAGTGGGCGTTGCCTGTGGCCAGCGCGGAGGCAGGCGGTTCGTGGCCGGGCGGGCAGGCCAGGCGCAGTTCAAACCCCCATTGGCGCGCCGCATTGATGTACGAGCTGCACATGTTGTAGCCGTCGCCGATAAAGGCGACGCGACGGCCGCCGATGGGGCCGCGCAGTTCCTCGAAGGTCTGCACGTCCGCTAGCAGTTGGCAGGGATGGTAGCGGGCGGTCATGGCGTTGATCACCGGGATGTCGGCGGCGGCGGCGAAGGTCTCGAGGTCGTCGTGGCTCAGGATGCGGATCATGGCGACATCCACCATCTGCGAAAGGACCCGGGCGGTGTCGCTGATCGGCTCCCCGCGCGCGAGCTGGGTGTCCGCCGGGCTCAGGAAGATGGCTTGGCCGCCGAGTTGGGCCATTCCGGCCTCGAAGGCGACCCGGGTGCGGGTGCTGCTCACCTGCAGGATCAGCGCCCCGGTGCGTCCGGCCAGGGAACGGTGGTTCTCACCGGCTAGGTGCGTGCGCTTGAGTTCGGCGGCGCGCTCAGTGAGCGCCCCAAGCTCCGCCGGGGAACAGTCGAGCAGCGTGAGGAAATCGCGCTTCGCCATGGTGGTAACTTGCTAGCGGCTAATGATAGCGGCGGCCTTGGCGACTAACTCGTCGGCTTCGGCATCAGTCAGGGTCAGGGGCGGCAGCAGGCGAATGGTGCGGTCGGCAATGGCGTTGACGAGAATGCCGCCGTCGAGGCCGGCTTGCACCATGCCAGGCTGGGGCTCATTCAACTCCACGGCGATCATCAGCCCCTTGCCGCGGACCTCCTTGACGTTGTTGCTGCCCTTGAGCGCGCTCCGCAGCCCGTTCTGGATGCGCTCGCCGAGTTCGGCGGCGCGGGGGATCAGCCGCTCGCCCTCCAGGGTGTCGAGAACCGCGCAGGCAGCGGCGCAGGCCAGCAGGTTGCCGCCAAAGGTGGAGCCGTGGTGGCCGGGCTGGAACAGATTTGCCGCTTGGCCCCGGGCTAGGCAGGCGCCGATGGGCATGCCGTTGCCAAGACCCTTGGCCGTGGTCACTACGTCCGGCAGGCAGTCCGTATGCTGATAGGCGAAGAAGGCCCCGGTGCGGCCGTTGCCGGTTTGCACCTCATCAAGCATCAGCAGCCAGTCCTTGGCATCGCAGATGCGTCTCAAGGCGTCGAGGTAGCCGGCTTCGGGCACGATGATGCCCGCCTCGCCCTGCACCGGCTCGACGAACACGCCCACCACGTTGGCGTTGTTGGCGGCGATCTGCTCGACCGCCTGGACGTCGTTGTAGGGGGCCCGCACGAAGCCGGTGAGCAAGGGTTCGAAGCCCGCGTGGACCTTGCGGTTGCCGGTGGCCGTCAGCGTCGCCATGGTGCGCCCGTGAAAGCTTGACTCGGCCACCACCAAGGCCGGCCGCTTGATGCCCTTTTTGTTCCCATGCAAGCGGGCGATCTTGATGGCTGCCTCGTTGGCCTCGGCGCCGGAGTTGGCGAAGAACACCCGGTCCATGCCGGAGAGCGCGGCCAGCCGTTTGGCCAGCTCCGCCTGGCGGGGAATTTCATAGAGGTTGGAGGTGTGCAGCAGCGTGGCCGCCTGCTCGCTGATGGCTTGGGTGACGGCGGGGTGGGCGTGCCCGAGCCCGCACACGGCCAGCCCGGTCAGGGCGTCCAGGTAGCGCTTGCCCTCGGTGTCCTCAAGGTAGGCGCCGTCACCCGTGGCGAAAGCCACGGGAAGGCGGGCGTAGGTGTTCATCAGATGGCTCATCGTCCGAACTCCAGAATCAGCGGGAAACCAGCAACGCTATCAGAGTTGGGTGCGCAATGACAGCGCTTTTTTTGTCATGCGAGGGGCAGGCCCCTCGCGCTCCCCGGCTGATGGCTCGTGCTTCTTTGCGGCTTAGAGCGCTAGCTGCATCCAGGCCCAGAACTTGGTCGTGTCGCGGGCGGTGGCGCCGGTGTTGAGGGGGTTGCCGTCGGCCTCGTAGTCGGCGAACTTGAACCCCACCGAGAGTCGCTTGGTGGGCTTGGCGGTGGCTTGGAAGCCCCATTCCCAGCCATAGTCAAAGCCGCCCTTCTCGGCCTTGAAGCCGTGCCAGGCGAACAGCAGGCCAACGGGGCCGGCCTGGCCTTGGAGCGTGACGTAGGTGTCGCGCAGGCCGGTTCCCGGAATGGCGAGGAACTTGTCCGTCCAGCCTTGATGGGCGTGCAGGGTGGCCAAGGGGAATTGGAAGGCCATGGTGCCGTCGCCCTCCATGCGTTCGTGGCTGAGCTTGGCGGTGAGGCCGTTCCACTGCTTGAGGGTGAAGCCGGCGCTGCCCGCCCAATAGGCGAGGGATAGGTCGTGGGGGTTGTCGCCGGTGTCGTTCTGCTGGCCCCGCTCGGCGGAGTAATGCGCCACCCAGCCATCGCCCATGGGAATGTCGCCCCAAATCTTGGCCCCGAAGGTTTGCGTGGACAGGGTCAGGGCGTTGGTGAAGTCGAGGTCGTAGAAGTAGCCTTCAATGGCCATGCCCTGGATGCCGGTGTATTCGAGGCGCGCCAGCAGGCCGTCCAGGTCATGGTCGCTGCGGTTGGGCAGGTCGTTGTCTTCGCCGAAGATGCGGTTGACGTTGTAGATGTACCCGCCGTCGAAGGCGAGGTTCGGGTTGGGGTTGCTCTGCACCCGAAAGCCGTCCATGGACTGATGGTTCTGCCGGAAGGCCACCGTGCCGATGAAGCGGTGGAAGGGCGTCTTGCGGTGGAAGATTTCCTGGCGGCCGTAGCGCAGGGTGGTGTTGGGCAGGCCGTTGAACTGCAGGTAGGCCTGGTTGATCTCGGTGCCTTCGGGATCCAGGATCACCGCGTATTCGGTCTTGTCGTTGGTGCCGCCGTCGTTGTAGGTCTCGCCGCCGATGGTCGAGACATGCTCCACCTCGGCGAGGGCGCTGAAGCCGCCGACTTCGGCGCTGCGGTAGGTGAAGCCGGCTCGCAACGTGGATGCCTTGGCCTTGCGGTTGAACTTGTCGTCGGCCTGTTCAAACCGGTAGCGCAGGTTCAGGTCCCACTCGCCTTGGGTCCAAGCGGGCTGCTCAGCCGCCTGTGCAGGGTTGGCTAGGGTGCAGATCAGGCCGAACAGGCCCACTGCGCACTTGATTGGACTCTTGTTTGGAAGTTGCACTTAGGCTCCGTGCTATGAACCCTTGCTTAAGATGATCGAAGCTGCGGCACTGGCGGCGCCGAACTTCTCCAGCCGAAAACAATTCATTGTACAACGTTGGCCGTCGATGTGACGATAACGCCCTGCCGGCCCCAAGCGTCCAGCAGCTGCGCTCCCTTGGCTGGGTCGAGGGCCTGAACCGCATCGGCGACCACGCGTAGGGTGATCTTGGGGTGATGCCGGCGCAGCCCCTCCACCGCGTAGCGGTTGCAAACGTCGAGCGCCACGCCGTACAGCGTGACGTCCTCGACGCCCAGCGCCTCAATCACCGGACTGACGTGGGGGTTGGTGAACACGTCGAAGTGGTGCTTGTGGAACAGGATGTCCCCTGAATGGCCGGCCAGGTTCGGCAACGGTCCGTCAGGTTCGATGACCAGGGGATCCCGCAACGCGGTTTCGGGTATGCGCCGCTGCCCGGCGCTGCCGCGCAGGCAGTGGGGCGGGAAGGTGCGCGTGAAGTCCGGGGTGGCGGAAATCTCCTCGTGGTCCTCCGAGTGGTCGTCGGCGCTGGCGATGATGCGGATGCCGCGGGCGTGGGCGTAGTCGGTGAGTTGAGCGAGATTGGGCGCGATGGTCTCGGCGCCGGGGACGTACAGCTTGCCTTTAGGTTGCATGAAGTCCGCTTGGGTGTCCACGTCCCAGAACACGGCGTTCATTTGACCGCCTCCAGGTCGGGCATGAAGCGCTCGGCCCGCCCGACCTTGGCGATCGCCTTGCCGTCGCAGCGCACGATGTCGGCGGTGAAGTCGTGCTGCCCGGCGTTGGCGAACAGCGATGAGCCAACGCCGTAAGCGTCCACCGGCGCTTGGCGCTCCTCGAAGCTTTGGATTTTTTCCGCGTTGAAGCCACCGGAGGCGACGATGCGCACGCCGTGGAAGCCGTCGGCATCCAGCGCCTTGCGTACGTTCCAGACCAGTTCGAGATTGACGCCTCGCGGATCGAACTGCCCCATCATCGGCTGCACGCTTAGGTCAACCAGGGTGCCTGAAGTGTCCAGGCGCACCCCAAACAGGCGCGGTCCCAAGGTCTGGGCGACCTCCAAGGCGGTGCGCACGCAGTCGTTCTCGAAGTCCACCAGCACCACCAAGGGGATGGATTCCGGGAAGCATTCGGCGAACCTTTGCGCCGCCAGCACCGTGTCGCCGCCGCAGGCCGCGATGACTGCGTGGGGGATGGTGCCGACCCCTTCGCCGCCCCACCACGAGCCTTGGGCGTCCGTTGAAACGGCCCTGGCGCCGCCGATGTGGGCGGCGTAGCCATCCCTGGCCTGCACCAGCCAGTGGTCGAAGCGGGCGGGGAAGAACAGCACGTCCTTGCCGCTTGCGGCCTTGACGGCCAAGCGGGTGTTGGTGGCGACCCGGGTGCTTCGGGCCAGCACCCCCAGATAGAGGGTTTCCAGGTGGGCGAAGACCTCGTAGGGCCCCTTGATGGTCATCACGATGTCGAATGCCTTGACCGCCTCGCCGTCGCGGCGGGCGCGGACCTCGAGCGCCTCCCAGTCGTGGCTGGCGAGCTTGAGCATGGCAATGGCCTCGTCCACGCCGCAGAGCACGCAGTTGGATTTGCAGAACACCTGCATCAGCACTTCGGGTGAACCGCCCGTGCGGCGCAGCATCTCGGCGGCGCGGACGAAGTACTTGTCGGAGTAGAAGCCGTCCCGAATCTGCTGCGCGGGCAGGTTGAACAGCGCCGGATCCAATCGCTCGCTGACGATCGGCTCACCAACCCCGGGCTTGCCCCAATCCAGCCTGCTGTCCTTGACGTCTCCGCTCATCGTGTCCTGGCCGCTGCCGTCCGACGAGGCCCAATCTGCGCCTTGCTTGGCCGGGCGTCAAGGCGTGCGCCTACGGCGCACGTGCGCGTTCAACTTCGAACAGCGCCGCGAGTTGCTCGGTCATCGCGCCGCCGAGTTGCTCGGCGTCGGTGATGGTGACCGCCCGGCGGTAGTGGTGGGTGACGTCGTGGCCGATGCCGATGGCGATGAGCTGCACCGGGGACTTGGACTCGATCATGTCGATGGCGTACTTCAAGTGCTGCTCAAGGTAGTTGCTGGGGTTCACCAGCAGGGTGGAGTTGTCCACCGGCAGGCCGTCGGAGATGACCATCAGCACCTTGCGCTCCTCGGGACGCACGACCAAGCGATTGTGCGCCCAGATGAGCGCCTCGCCGTCGATGTTCTCCTTGAGCAGTTCCTCGCGCATCATCAGGCCGAGGTTGCGGCGCGTGCGGTGCCAGGTGTCGTCGGCGGCCTTGTAGATGATGTGGCGCAGGTCGTTGAGCCGTCCGGGGCTGGGCGGCTTGTTGGCGGCGATCCACTTTTCCCGGGACTGGCCGCCGCGCCAGGCGCGGGTGGTGAAGCCGAGGATTTCCACCCGCACCGAGCAGCGCTCCAGGGTGCGGCCCAGGATGTCGGCGCACATGGCGGCGATGGTGATCGAGCGCCCGCGCATGGAGCCGGAACTGTCGATCAGCAGCGTCACTACGGTGTCGCGGAAGTCCATCTCCTTTTCCTGCTTGTAGGCTAAGGGATTCATGGGGTCCACCACCACTTGCGCCAGGCGGGAGGCGTCGAGGATGCCCTCTTCGAGGTCGAACTCCCAAGTGCGGTTTTGGCGGGCGAGCAGGCGCCGCTGCAGGCGGTTGGCGAGCTTCGAGGTGGCGTACTGCAGGCTTACTAACTGCTGGTCAAGCACGGCCCGCAGGCGGATGAGCTCCTCGTCGGGGCACAGCTCCTCGGCGGCGGTGATCTCGTCGAACTCGTCGGTGAAGGCTTGGTAGTTGACGTCGACGCGGATGCGTCCGGCTTCGTCGGGGGTCGGGGCCGGCGCTTCGTCGGGGTCGGCTTCAGCGCCGAGTTCGTCCATGTCGAGGTCGGCGTCCATCTCCATCATGGCGGCTTCGCCCTCGGCGGATTCGTCGGTTAGGCTGTCGTCGTCGAGAACCACGTCCTCGGGGTTCAGCTCCGAATCGCTCTCGGCCTCTTCATCGATCGTCTCCGTGTCTTCCTGGTTCTGGTTTTCGTCCGGCGGGTCGTCGAATTCGGCGACCAGCCCCAAGTCGGCGATGATGTCGCGGCAGACCGAGGCGAAGTCCCGCTGGTTGAGCAGGCAGCCGCGCAGCGCCTCGATGTCGGCCCCGGCGTGCTCCTGGACATGGTCGCGCCAAAAGCGGACCACGTTTTCGGCGGAGGGCGGCAACTCGCGGCCGGTAAGCGCCTGGCGCACCAGCAACCCGACCGCCACGGGCAGGGGCGCTTCGGACACATCGACGATGGCGTCGAACGCCGCTTGCCGGCACTGCGCCTCCAGCGAGGCGTCGAGGTTGGCGGCCACTCCCGCCATGCGCAGCGCGCCGATGGAGGCGATGCGGGCGTCCTCGATCCACTGAAACATCTCTTGGGCGGGGCCGCCCTTGGGCGCGTAGCGGTTGTGCACGGCGTCGTCATGGTGCTTGAGCCGCAGCGCCAACTCGTCGCCCATGCCGCGTACGGCGTTGATTTCGTCGTCGTCGCAGCCGAGCGTGGGCAAGGGCACCCGCAGCCGATTGCCACGGGCGGTGGGCGTGCCTTGGCCGAAGGAGACTTCGAGCTCGTCGTCTTCGGCCAGCGCCCGCATGGTGGCGGTGGTGGCGCGCTTGAACGGCTCGAGCGGGTGGGGTTCCCCGGCGAGGGGCTTGTCGCTCACGCGCCCTGCAGCCTGATCCCGGCGGTGGCGTCGCCGAGGTCCGTTCCGATGCAGCGCTGGTAGTACTCGGCGACGATGGGCCGCTCGAGTTCATCGCACTTGTTCAGGAAGGTGACCCGGAAGGCGAAGCCCATGTCGCCGAAGATCTCCGCGTTCTGCGCCCAAGTGAGCACCGTGCGCGGCGACATGACCACCGATACGTCGCCGTTGACGAAGCCGCGCCGGGTGAGGTCGGCCACCGCCACCATGTTGGAGACGGTGCGGCGCCCGGCGTCCGTGGCGGCGTAGGACTTCGCCTTGCCGAGGATGATCTGCGTTTCCGCATCGTGCTCCAAGTAGTTCAGCGTGGTGACGATGCTCCAGCGGTCCATCTGCCCTTGGTTGATCTGTTGGGTGCCGTGATAGAGGCCGGTGGTGTCGCCGAGACCGACGGTGTTGGTGGTGGAGAACAGCCGAAAGTAGGGATGCGGGGCGAGCACCTTGTTCTGGTCGAGCAAGGTCAGCTTGCCCTCGACCTCCAGCACCCGCTGAATGACGAACATCACGTCCGGCCTGCCGGCATCGTACTCGTCGAAGCAGAGCGCCACCGGGTGCTGCAGCGCCCAGGGCAGGATGCCCTCCTTGAATTGCGTGATCTGCTGGCCGTTTTCGATGACGATGGCGTCCTTGCCCACCAAGTCGATGCGGCTGATGTGGCTGTCCAGGTTGACGCGGATGCAGGGCCAGTTGAGGCGTGCCGCCACCTGTTCCACGTGGGTGGACTTGCCGGTGCCGTGGTAGCCCTGGATCATCACCCGCCGGTTGTGGGTGAAGCCGGCCAGTATGGCCAGCGTGGTGTCGCTGTCGAACAGGTAGTCGTCATCGATGGTGGGCACATAGTCCGTGCGCCGGGAGAATGCCGGGACGTCCAAGTCCTGATCGATGCCAAATGCCTCACGGGCGTTGACGGTGGTGTCCGGTGCGAGGTCCGGGGGCAGGCCTGACTCCATTTTTGGTTTCCGAGCTTGAGCAAAACACGCTATTGTACGGGATCATTCGCTGAACGGCGGCAAAACGCGGCTCAACGGGGCGTAAAACCCCTTTGCAAGGCCGGCCAATCGGTTCAACAGGGGGGTAGGTGGCGACAATATACATGGTGCGGCATGGCCGTGCGGATGCGATGGCTCTGGACCCACGTGATCCGGGCTTGGACGATCTGGGTCGCCGGCAAGCCCGCGAGACAGCAGCCGTCCTGGCGCCCAAGGGACCATTGCCCATCCACTCCAGCCCCTTCGCCCGCGCCCGCGAGACCGCTGCTGCCTTGGCTGAGCTTTGGGGGGTGGAAGTGACCATCGAACCCCGGGTGGCGGAAATCCCATTTCCCATGAATGACTTGGCCAAGCGGGGCGCATGGCTGCGTCAAGCCATGGCCGGGCGTTGGTCGAGCTTGGACGACGACTTGCAGGCATGGCGCCGCGAATTGGTGGATTGCGTGACCCACCTCGACCGCGACTGCGTGGTTTTCTGCCATTTCATCGCCATCAACGTGGCTGCCGGTGCCGCCCAAGGCGACGACCGATTGGTGGTCTTCCAACCCGACAACGCCTCGGTCACCGTGTTCAACAACGACGGCGGCGAACTGCGCCTGCTTGAGTTCGGCCGTGAGGCGGCAACCAAGGTGAATTGAAAGGCCAACCGGAGTTTGCGCGGTCGCGCCGAGTTGCGCAGCAACTCGATCACTTCGCCGTAGGCGAAGCGTGTTGCCAGCAGCACCTTGGGCGGGTATTCTTTTCTTTAGTTTCTACAAAAGGAAAGGAAAGTGGCGTCATGACCCCGGACCGACAACAGGCCGCGCCTTACTTTCAAGTGCATGGGCTGGCCGTGCGACCCCCATCGGCGCTGAATGAGGCGCTTCGCGAGGCCATCGACAGCCTGCATCAGACGCTCTACGCCTCGTCAAACAGCGAATTGACCGCGTCGGAAGCGGCGTTGCTTCGGAAAGCTGGCGCGGACCTTGACGACCATCTGGACCGTTCGGACCCACTTTTGGAGTACGCCACCGAATTCGCTGCCATCCTAGCCACCAGCCTGTCGGTTGCCGAGGCAGCGAAGCGCCTAGGCGGCGTGACCGCCGTTCGCGTTCGTCAGCTGATTGCTGATCGGGCGCTGTTCGCCATTCGTAGCGGGGGGCGTTGGAAAATCCCCGTTTTTCAGTTCCAAGATGCTGGATTGGTGCCGAACGTCGGGGTCGTGAATGCGGCCCTTTCCCCCACCATCGACGCCGTTTCCGCTTTGCGCTGGTATCGCACCCCGGACCCTGAACTGACAACGTCAAATGGTGCGCTCTGCCCGTTGGATTGGCTGAAGCTCGGCATGGCCCCCGACACTGTCGCCGAGATTGCCCGTGACCTTTGATGCCACGCCCCAAGGTCCCTCGCAGCCCGTCTCTCAGCCACCTCGAATCCCTTGATCCGGAAGTCAGGATCATCGGCCCAGGGACGCTGCTTTGGCGGGTCTATTTCCGCGGCGGCAACCATCCCTCGAATTGGGGCGAGTTTCGGACTGTCGGTCCGGTGGACGCCCGCTTTGACCACCACCTTGGCGATGAACGCACAGCACAGAATCGGGGCGTTCTCTACGCTGCGATCGAGCCGGTGACCTGTTTTGCGGAGGCGTTCCAGCAACGCCGCGTCATTAACCGCTGGGATCGTGAGCCCTGGCTTGCGGGATTCGAATTCGCAGCCCCTGTCCCCTTGCTGGACTTGACGGGGGCCTTTCCCACCCGTGCAGGCGCGTCGATGGGCCTGATGACGGGCCCGCGTTCCGTATCGCGGGAATGGGCGCGGGCCTTCTATGCCAGTTATCCGCAAACGTGCGGGCTCCGCTATCCTTCCTCGATGTACGCCAATAAGCCCGCTGCCGTTCTGACGGATCGGGCGCAGGCGCTGGATGCACTGCCGCCTCAGCCGAGCTTCCACCGGGCCTTGGGCGATCCGGCCATCCTTGACTTTCTGAAGAATGCGGCGCGAACCTTAGGCTTTGCGTTAGCCTGATTGAGTCTAGAGAGTCTTAGGAGGAAAGCATGCAGACACTAGCGGATGTAACGCGGGAGAATGCGGCCAAGCGGCCGGACCGCACGGCGCTTACCTACGTCAACGATGGCCGTAGCTGGACCTATGCGGAGCTTGACGCGGAATCGAACCGGGTGGCCCAGGCATTGCTGGCGGCAGGCATTGGCGCCGGGGACCGCATCGCCTATTTGGACCGCAATTCGCCCGAGTACTTCCTGTACCTGTTCGGCGGCGCCAAGGTCAATGCGGTTTCCGTGGCGGTCAATTGGCGTCTGGCACCGCCGGAGATGGAGTACATTCTCAACAACAGCGAGGCCGCCATTCTCATGGTGGGGGAGGAATTTCTCGAGGCCTTGGGCCAGATGGAGTTGCCGGCGGTGGCCACCATCATCGTGCTGGGCGATCCGGGGGACTCGGGCCATCAGACCTATGACCAGTGGCTGGCGGGGCATCCCAACATCGACCCCAAGACGCCGGTGGACGCTGAAGACACCTGCTACCAGCTCTACACGTCCGGCACCACGGGGCTGCCCAAGGGCGTCGAGCTGACCCACGCCAACTTCCTCCACTGCCTGTCAACCAGCCTCGCTGCGCTGGATATGGACGGCGAATCGGTGAACCTGGTCTGCATGCCGCTGTTCCACATTTCCGGCAGCGGCTGGGGCGTGGTGGGCCTCTACCACGGGGCCCGCAGCCTGTTGCTCAAGGATGTGGACCTGCCGTTGATCCTGTGCCTGATCGGCGAGGAGCAGGTCACCCATGCGCTCTTCGTGCCCGCCGTTCTGCAGTTTTTGCTGGCCGTTCCCGGCGTGCGCGATGCCGATTACGCCTCGCTTCGCTCCATCACCTATGGCGCCTCGCCCATCACCGAAAGCGTGCTCGTCGAGGCCATGCAAACCTTCGGCTGCAAGTTCTATCAAGCCTACGGCCTCACGGAAACCACCGGCGCCATTGCGCTGCTGCACGACGAAGACCATGATCCGGGTGGTGCGCGGGCGCATCTGCTGCGCTCCTGCGGCAAAGCCATCGCCAACCACGAGATCCGCATCGTGGATGCCGCCAGCTTGGCGGACCAAGCGCCAGGCGAAGTGGGCGAAATCTGGGTCAAGGGGCCGCAGAACATGAAAGGCTACTGGAAGAACCCAGACGCCACTCGCGATGCCTTCGAGGGCGAGTGGTTCCGCACGGGCGATGCGGGCTACCTGCAGGACGGCTACCTGTTCATCCATGATCGGGTGAAGGACATGATCATTTCTGGCGGCGAGAACATTTACCCCGCCGAAATCGAGAACGTGCTGATGCAGCACGAGGGCATTGCCGACGCCGCGGTGATCGGCGTGCCCAGCGAGCGCTGGGGCGAGGCGGTGAAGGCCATCGTCAAGCCCGCCGATCCCAGCCTGACGGAGGAGGACGTGATCAGTTTCTGCCGTCAGCGGCTAGCGCACTACAAGTGCCCCTCGTCGGTGGACTGGATCGACGAGCTGCCGCGCAACCCCTCGGGCAAAATCCTAAAGGTCGAGCTGCGCAAGCCCTATTGGGAAGGGCGGGAGCGGTTGGTTTCTTGAATTTGCCAAGGTTGCTGGATCACCGCCTCCCATGCATAAAGCCGTTCTGATTCTGCTAATCCTCTGCGGCGCAGGCTGTGCCGAATCCCAACGGTGCGGCCCCACGACGCCTCGGGAGGCACTGGACTACGCCGATGCCGTCGCCGCGCTGATCGAAGGCGACCTGCTGCGGGCCACGGTGGCCGAGTTGGCCAGCGATGCCTACGAAGGCCGGGGGCCGGGCACCGAGGGCGACCGCAAGGCGCGAGAATGGATTGCGGCCCGGCTCGCTGCGCTGGGGCTGGCGCCGGGCTTTGATGACGGCTACCAGCAGACATTTCGCCTTATCAGCGTCGCCACCGAGCTGCCGGCTGAGTGGCTGTTTTCGACCGGGGTCTCTTTCGCGGCCGGCTCCGAATTCGTCGCTAACGTCGCCAACCAGGCTGCCAGCGCACGGCTGTCGGACGCCGAGTTGGTCTTTGTCGGCTACGGCATTCAAGCCCCCGAACATGATTGGGATGACTACAAGGGGCAGGACCTGAGCGGCAAGGTGCTGGTCATGCTGAACAACGACCCCGACTGGGACCCGGCGCTCTTCGAGGGCGAGCGGCGCCTCTATTACGGGCGTTGGACCTACAAGTACGAGGTCGCCGCACGTTTGGGCGCTGCGGGTGCCATCATCATTCACAGTGAACCCTCGGCAGGCTATCCGTGGCAGGTGGTGGAGACCTCATGGACCGGCCCGCAGTTTGAGTTACCCAGGACAGGAGAGCCGCGGCTTGAGGTGGCTGCTTGGCTGACGCAACCCGCCGCCGCTGCCCTGCTGGCGTCGGCGGGCCACGATCTGGCCACCCTGACCGAGGCGGCCCGCAGCCGTGACTTCGCGCCGGTGCCCCTGGGGCTTCACACCAACTTGGCGTTAGGCGCGGAACTCAGTTCCGTGGAGACTGCCAACGTCCTTGGGGTGCTGCCGGGTTGCGATGTGGCGCTCAAGCGCCAAGCCGTGGTGGTCACCGCCCATCACGACCACTTGGGCAAGGGCGTGGCGGGGTCGCCGGAAGAGGACGTCATCTACAACGGCGCACTGGACAATGCCTCGGGCGTGGCGCAGGTGCTGGCCCTTGCCGAGGCACTGGCTGCCCTGCCGGCGCCGCCGCGCCGTTCCATCGTCTTTGCCTTGGTCGGCGCTGAGGAACAGGGTTTGCTGGGTTCAAGGCACTACGCCGAAAATCCAACCTTCGAAGCGGGGCGCATCGCTGCCAACGTCAATCTCGATGGCGCCAACATCTGGGGCGAGGCCAAGGACATGATCTTCGTGGGCTTGGGCAAGTCGTCCCTCGACCGGGTGGCCCAAACCGTCGCTGCCCATGTGGGCAGAACGTTGCATGGCGATGCCTTTCCCGATCGGGGCTACTACTACCGCTCCGATCAATTCAGCTTCGCCAAGATCGGCGTGCCGGGCCTCTACTTGGACGGCGGCATCGAGATCATCGGCAAGCCGCCGGGTTGGGGCAAGCAGCGCATCGACGACTACACCCTCAACCACTACCACCAGCCAAGCGATGAACTCACCGATGATTGGGTGTTCAACGGCATGGTGGCGGACACTCGCTTCGCGCTGCTGACCACCTACCTGATTGCCCAAGCCGACGAAATGCCGACCTGGAACCCTGGCGATGAGTTTGAGTCAGCCCGCGCCGAGGCCTTGGCACGGCTCAGCGGGCCCTAGCCGTGGGAGTGCGGTGCGGGCATCCGGCACCTTTAAGGCACCCCTGCGCCCTTGAATTTCAGCACAACGCGCCCGCCTGGCGTGCCGGATGCCCGCACCGCACTCCCACTTGCTCCGAGCGATGGATGCTCACATCGGCCGCTCGCCGCGCACCGTGACTCGGTGCATTTCCCGAGGGGCGTCACCGTAGTCGTGAACGGCATAGTGCATGACGCATCGGTTGTCCCACACCACCACATCAGCGGGCTGCCATCTGTGGCGCATGGTGAGTTCCGGCCTGGAGCCGGCGCCAACCAAGTAGTCGAGCAGCGGGCGGCTTTCCTGGGGCGTCATGTGCTCGAAGCTTTCGGTGAATCCTTGGTTGACGTACAGCGCCCTGCGCCCGGTTTCCGGATGGGTGCGCAGCACCGGATGGGTCGCTTCAAGATCGAATTTCCTGTGCACCGCCCGCAGCGGTTCGAGCATCTGGCGCATGCCTTCCGACAGGGACTCCAACGCAGCGTATTGGCTGGCCCACAGGGTGTCGCCGCCCTTGGATGGCACTTCGACCGCCCGCAGCACGGAAATGGAGGGCGGCCGTTCATCGCAGCTCACGTCTGAGTGCCAGACCTCGGTAATGGTCTTGGCCTTGCCTTCGTTCCTGATCAACAGAATTTCCGGGTGCCCATCCACTCCGCTGAACGCTGGGTGCACATGCAGCTCACCAAATCGGCGACCGAACGCGATCTGTTGTTCGCTGTCGATGTCCTGCCCGCGGAACACCAACACTTGGTGCGCCCATAGCGCACGGGCGATTTCCCTAAACGTGGGCGCATCGAGTTCGCCCAAGCGCACTCCGCTGATTTCGGCACCGATGTTCCCGGTGAGCGGCGTAGTTTTCATGCCATTCGCAATCTTCCGTTCGGATGCCCATCATAGACAAAAAGGCGTTGCCTTTTGTGGGCTGCGCCCGCTGGTCCTCACCCGTTGCCGCTTCGTTCCCGCGATTGCCGTTTCGTCGCATGGCTGTTGTCAACTTGGCTTCGGCAACGGTAGGTTGGATGGCAGATCACCAAACAACCCGTGGGAGCGCAGTCATGAAAACCAGCAACCTCATCAACTCGTGCCTGTTCGCTGCCGCCCTTGGCTTCCATGCCCAAGCCGCGTCCGACACCCTAACCATCGTGATCGAAGACATCCGCGAGGTCAGCGGCACCGTGCAAGTGCAGGTGCTCGCCGGACAGGCGCAATTCGAAGGCGACGGTGCGGTGGCGCAA
Organism: Gammaproteobacteria bacterium; assembly: GCA_009843635.1. Classification (GTDB taxonomy): domain Bacteria; phylum Pseudomonadota; class Gammaproteobacteria; order Pseudomonadales; family Azotimanducaceae; genus Azophilus. The sequence continues at coordinate 10,628 of VYDB01000006.1, read as the reverse complement.
TTCCTCGAGCCAGCGGTGGAGGGTTCGGTGACGCTGGTTGCAGATGACCTTCCCCCTGGGGAATATGCCATCCGAGTCATGCACGACGTGAACGGCAACGACGAGCTTGATGCCAATTTCGTCGGTATGCCCACGGAGCCCTACGCCTTCTCCAACAACGCCAAGGGCCAGTTTGGCCCAGCTCAGTGGAAGGACGCACGCTTCGCGCTTGAAGGCGATGTCACCCAAGTGATTCGCCTGAACCATTAGAAGTGAGTGGAGCAACAAACATGCAAAGGCGAGAGTTTTCGAAGCTGATGGCGCTGCTGGCCTGCCCTTGGCCGACCGGCGCCTTTGCCCAAGGCGAGGATGCGGACTGGTCGGAACGCTTCGCGGCGGCCTTACGCGAGCGCCCTTGGCTGGCGGCCTGGGGCAACATTGACCGTGAGCACTATCAGGGCGAAGCGGCCACTTCCGGCCGCTGGCCGGAGGAACTGCGCGGTACGCTGTATCGCACCGGCCCAGCCCAGCACGAGGTTCACGGCTATCGCAACCATCACTGGTTCGACGGCGACGGCATGGTGCAGGCTTGGCGGATTGGCGCGGATGGCGTGCGCCACCAGGCGCGGCTGGTTGAAACCGCCAAGGTGAAAGCGGAACGCGCAGCGGGCCGGGCCTTGTATCCTGGCATGATGGCTGCGCCACCCGGCGCCGCCGGGCTGACTGGCCCCGATGACTTAAACTTGGCGAACATCAGCGTTCTGCACCACCATGGGCGCCTGCTGGCGCTTTGGGAGGCGGGCAGTCCCTATGAAATCGACCCGGAGAGCTTGACCACGGTCGGTCCCTACTCGTTTGCCGATGCGCGAGGCGGTTCAAGCATGCGCGGCGTGCCGTTTTCCGCTCATCCGCGGGTGGATGTGGACGGCAGCGTCTGGAATTTCGGCTACGCTTCGGGGGCGGGCCTGATGGTGCTCTGGCACGTCGGCGCCGACGGCGCCCTGCTGAGCGCCGGGCGGGTGGCGGTGGACCCGATGACCATGCCGCACGACTTCGTCGTTACCGAAAGCCATCTGGTGCTGTTGCTGCCGCCCTTTCATTACCGGCCCGAGCGGCGGGCTGAAGGGTTCCTGAACCTGCACGAATGGCGACCCGAAGACCCGTGCCGGGTTCTGGTGGTGGACAAGAACGACTTGTCGAGCCACTACTTCCTGGAGTTGCCCGCGCAGTGGATCTTTCACTTCGGCAACGCTTGGGAAGATGATGCCGGGGTCATCCGCTTCGATGCCGCGCGAGCGCCGGACCCAGGCATCATGACGCACACGTTCACGGACATCATGCGCGGCAACCCAAATTTCCGCGACACCAGCCCGGCGCGGCACTATCGTTATCGAATCGATACCCGGGAGCGCACCATTGCCGAGGAAGCCATGCTGGAACCGGGGCTTTATTCCGAGTTTCCCTGCATTGACCCGCGGGTGGGTTGCCGGCGCTATCGCAAGCTCGTGTTTCTGTCCCAACGGGAGGGCGTACCGGCGGCCCATGGCATGCTGAACGAGCTAAGCTTGTTTGACATGGAAAACGGCCAGCGCGGCTTCTTCCGCTATCCGGATGAGCAGATTCCCGAGGAGCACCTCTATGTGCCCCGGCCCGGTAGCGAGCCGGAAACCAGTGGCTGGATTCTGGGCACGGCTTACGATTGGAAGCGTCGTGCGCATGTGCTCAATCTGTTCGATGCCGAGGGGATTGCCGATGGCCCGATGGCCGCAGCGGAGCTGCCCTATGCGATTCCGCTTGGCCTGCATGGCAAGTTCGTGGCGGGGTGATTGCTTGCGTCTAACGTCGTTTGTTCTCGTCGGCCTCTTTTCGCTGGCCATCGCCGTCTTGGTTTGGTGGCTGGCCGACGACGCCGGCAGCTTTCCGCAGATCTTGACGGTGTCGCTCTGCATCGGCTGGCCGGTGTATCTTGCCTTTGAGTTGGCGCACGAAAGGCTCAGTCGGTGGCTCGGTCCTTGGCTTGCGCCGGTGCCCGTGGTCGCGCTCGGCTTGGCTTTGGGGCTGCCATTGGCAGGTGCGCTCGTGGCGGGGCAGCCGCTGTTCTTTTTCTCGGGGGACTTCGGCACCTTGGGCTTGGGATTGTTCTTCGGGATTACTGGCTTCCTCATCTTTGGCACCCGTGAGCGCCTGCGTGAAACCCGTGAGTTGCTGGCTGAGGCGGAATTGAAGCAGTCGCAGCAGGGAAAGCTGCTGGCGGAGTCCGAACTTAAGTCGATGCAGGCGCAGATCGAACCGCATTTCCTGTTCAACACCCTGTCCAACATTACGCAGCTGATTCGCTCGAATCCGGATCTGGCCGTAAGCACCTTGGAAAACCTCACCACCTTGCTGCGCGGCTCGCTGGCGCGCACCCGTTCCAGTGAAAGCACGCTCGGTCAGGAAATCGATTTCGCCGAGGCCTATCTTGCGATCCAGGCCACCCGCTTGCAGGGCCGGTTGCGCTATGAGATCGAGCTGCCGGAGGAACTTCGGGACGTTCCGCTGCCGCCGCTGCTGATTCAGCCCCTGCTTGAGAATGCGGTCATCCACGGCGTTGAACCCTTGCCGGAAGGCGGTGACATCCTACTCACCGCCCGGCAATTCGACGATGAAGTGGTGCTCAGCGTCTGCGACACCGGACCCGGCATCAGCGAACACGGCTTATCGAGTGGCACGGGGTTGCGCAACGTGCGCGAGCGGCTTCGCCTGCGCTACGGAACGGACGCGGAACTCACCTTGACGGCCACCTTCCCGGACGGATTGCTCGCCGAGATCTTCATACCCTTGGCAACCCCATGACCCGCGCCCTGATTCTTGAGGACGAGCCCCTGCTGGCTGAACAGTTGCGCGACAAGCTGCAGCAGTTGTGGCCGGACCTTGAGATTGTCGGCATGGCTCTAGAGGGCCGGGAGGCCCTGCGCTTGGCCCGGGAAACTCAGCCGGACATCGCCTTTATGGACATCCGCTTGCCGGGCATGTCCGGGCTGGAGGTGGCGGCCGCGTTGCCCGGCCATACCAAGGTGGTGTTCGTCACCGCCCACGATGAGTTCGCCGTGGAGGCCTTCCGCGCCGCTGCGGTGGACTACCTCCTCAAACCGGTCAGCGGCGAGCGCCTTGCGGCCACCATCAAGCGATTGCGCCGCGACGAGGCCCAAAACCGGGAGGAATTGCTTGCGCTCCTGCAGCGGATTGGCGTTGGCGCGGCGCCCAGCCATCTGCAGTGGATTCGCGCCGGCATCGGCGATGCCACGGTGCTGGTATCCGTGGATGAAGTGATCTACTTCCGCGCCGACGCCAAGTACACCAGCGTCATGACCCGTGAGCGTGAACACTTGGTGCGGCGCGCCATCAGCCAGTTGGAATCGCAACTCGACCCGGACAAGTTCTGGCGCATCCATCGCAGCCTCATCGTGCGCGTCGATCAGATCGCCTCCGCTAGGCGCGATCTGCGAGGCCGCTACGTGCTCACCCTTCGCGACCGTCCCGAAAAACTGCGCTCCAGCCGGGCCTACGGTCACCTGTTCAAGCCGGCCTAAAGATCGCTGCGCCGCAAGAGCCTCCATTCATCTTCCAAGGGCGTGACGGGCATCCTTGCCCTCGTTTTGCAGTGGCGCAGCAGCAAGCGTTCCAGTGATAGCCAGGGGTCGCCGAGCACGGTGCCCTTGACTTGCTGGTCGATGAGGGCCAGTTCCGCAAGCACCGATTCGACGCCGCCGGCTCGGCGCTTGAAGTCGGCTGCCGCGCCGCGCCGGTGGGCGGGCATCCAACCACCGGATTCAAGACGGCGCAGTTGGCTGGTGAAGGCGCCGAGCAGGGCCATTATGGCGACGCCCTCCTCGCGCAGGGTGCGCTGCACGCGCTGCACCCGCTTGGCGTCGCCAGCGAAGGCCGCGTCGATCAATTCGTAGGCATCGTAGTGGGCGGTGTCCTCCACGGCGGCGGCGATGCTGCGGGCATCGATGGGCTGGCGCAAGTCGAGCAGCTTGAGCTTCTCAATTTCCTGCACCGCCGCCAGCAAGTTGCCCTCCACCCGCTCGGCGAGATAGGCGAAGGCCTCGCGGTTGAGTTCAAGCCCTGCGTCGCGAAGGCGCGCCGCCAGCCAACGGGGCAGTTCGCGGATGCCGACGGGCCAGACCAGGACAATGACGCCGGCCTTGTCCAAGGCCTTGAACCAGGCGCTTGACCGCTGCCGCCCTTCGAGGCGTCCGGTGCGGATCAGCAACAGCACGTCCTCGTGTTGTGCCCCAGCGTATTCGCGCAGGATGTCGGATGCCTTGCGGTCGATCTTGTTGGCGGGTGGGCGCAGATCGATCACCTTGCGCTCCGCGAACAGCGACTGGCTGGCCGCCTCGGCGATGAGCTCGCTCCAGTTGAAGCCGCTCTCGACATGCACAACCCGGCGTTCGGAGTAGCCGTGGCGGCGGGCAGCGGCGAGGATGGCGTCGCAAGCTTCTTCGACCAACAGGGTTTCATCGCCCGACACTAGGTAGATGGGCGCAAGTCCCCGCTCCAAGCGCCCCCTGAGGGCTTCAGGCTTGATCTGCATCGGTTTCGGCCCCGCTGAGCGTTGCGGACACGGCGTTCAAACTGCGCAGGATTTGCTGTGAGAGGGCGGACTTCAGCTCCTGTTCAATCAGGGCCTCCTCTTCGCTGCTGCCTGCCAGGTTGTCGCGGTCGATGCGGAAGGTCCTCGATGCCCTGATCCAAGCGGGGTTGATCAGGCTCCTCTCTCCGGCCCGGATGCCGAACTGTACCCCCAGGGTCAGTTCAAACTCCGCTGCCCGCGCGCCAGCGGTCAATGAGGCCACGCGGCGGTTGCGGCTTTCGTTGACGATCTGGACCACCAGGTCGGCGTCGTCGGCGCTGGGGCTCGCCAGGGCACCGGCTTGACGCAGGGCGTCCCGCAGCGGCGCAGCCATGCGGCTTAAGGGGTCGGCTTGGACGCGGACGCTGAGATCCGAATCCGAGAAGTCCCAGGAGCGCAACTGAAAGCCGCAGCCTGCGGCCAGAAGTGCCGTTGCCGCAAGCAGCAATGCCGTCAGCGACCGCTGTGGCCGGGCGGTCACGCGGCGACCAAGTTGATGAGCTTGTTGGGCACGTAGATCACTTTGCGCACGCGCTTGCCGGCCAGATGGCGGGCGACGTTGCTGTCGAGTTCGGCCGCCTCGCGGACGCTGTCCTCGCCCGCTTCGGGGGACACCGTCACTTGTGCGCGCAGCTTGCCGTTGACTTGCACGGCGATGTTCAGGGTCTCATCGACCACCTTGGACGCGTCGTAAGCGGGCCAGCGGGCACTGGCGAACAGGCCGCCTTCGAACCCTAACCGTTCGTAAAGCTCCTCGCAAACATGGGGCGCGAAGGGCGCCACCATCACCACCAAGGGCTCAAGTTCCGCGATGCGCGGGGTGCGGCCGTCGGCGCGGACCACGTTCATGTACTCCATCATGGCGGCGATGGCGGTGTTGAACTGCTGCTCGGGCAGTTGCTCGGTCACCTGCCGGATGGTGCGGTGCAACGCCCGTTCAACCGGGGGTTCCGGCGGCAGGTCCGCGTCGCGGTCGGCCTCGGCGACACTCTGCCAGAGCCGGTTCAGAAAGCTGAACGGGCCCTGGATGCCGCTGCCCCGGTAGTCGCCGCCCTGTTCATAAGCGCCCAGGAACATGAGGTAGAGGCGCAGGGTGTCGGCGCCGTACTGGTTGATGATGGCGTCCGGCGAAATGACGTTGCCCTTGCTCTTGGACATCTTGCGCCCTTCGCGAATCAGCAGGCCGTGGGCACGAAACCGCTTGAAAGGCTCGCTGAAGCCGACGATGCCGAGCTCATGCAGGGCCATGGTGAGGAAGCGGGCGTACATCAGGTGCAGCACGGCGTGCTCGTTGCCGCCGATGTAGCAGTCCACCGGCAGCCACTTCGCCGTCAATTGCGGCTCGATGGCGAGGTCGTCGCGGCCGGTGGAGGGGTAGCGGAGGAAGTACCAGCCGCTGCACAGAAAGTTGTCGGTGACGTCGGTGTCGCGATGGGCGTCCTTGCCACAGGCCGGGCAGGGGGCGTTGAACCAGTCCTCGGCCCGCGCCAAGGGGCTTTGGCCGCTGTTGTCGGGGCGGAAGTCCTGCAGGTAGGGGAGTTCCACCGGCAATTCGCCTTCCGGCACCGGCACCGCGCCGCAATCGGAGCAGTGGATGATGGGAATGGGCGGTCCCCAGTACCGCTGCCGGGACACGCACCAGTCGTGCAGCCGGTAGTTGGTCTGCGCCTTGGCGCCGCCCTCGGCTTCGAGCCTTGCAACGATGGCCCGCTTGGCGTCCGCCACCGCCAAGCCGTCGAATTCGCCGGAGTTCACCAAGGTGCCTTCGCCCGAATAGGCCTCGGCCAAGGGCGTTTCGGCATCCTCCCCCGGTCCGGCGATCACGCGCACGATGGGCAGGCCGAAGGCTTGGGCGAACTCGAAGTCGCGGGCGTCATGGCCAGGCACCGCCATGATCGCCCCGGTGCCGTAGCCCATGAGCACGTAGTCGGCTATCCAGACGGGAATCTGGGCGCCGTTCACCGGATTGACGGCGTAGCCGCCGGTGAACACGCCGGTCTTTTCCTTGTCGGTCTTCTGCCGTTCCACGAGGTCCCGGCGGGCGACTTCGGCCCGATAGGCATTCACTTCCGGCTGCGCATCGGCAGCGGTGATGGCGTCCACCAACGGATGCTCCGGGGCCAGCACCATGTAGGTGGCCCCGAACAGGGTGTCAGGCCGGGTGGTGAACACGCGGATACGGGCGCCCCTGCCGTCTTCGGCATCCACGGCGCCATCGGCGACGCCGCTGCTTCCAGCGATGGCGAAGCTGACATCGGCGCCTTGGCTGCGGCCGATCCAAGCGGCTTGCGCTTTCTTGGTGACGTCGGACCAGTCCATGTCGGCTAGGTTGTCGAGCAGTTGGCCGGCGTAATCCGTGATGCGGAAGAACCATTGCGGCAACTGGCGCTGCTCGACCGTTGCTTCGCAGCGTTCGCACAAGCCGCTTAGCACCTGCTCGTTGGCCAGTACCGTCATGCACGACGGGCACCAGTTGACCGGCGCCTCCCGGCGCTCCACGAGGCCGGCCTTGTAGAGCTTGAGAAACACCCACTGGGTCCAGCGGTAGTAGCTGACGTGGGTGGTGTCCACGGTATGGTTCCAGTCGAACATGCCCCCGAAGCGCTTCAGGGTGCGGGTGAAGTTCTCGATGTTCTTGGGGATCAGGTCGTAGGGGTTGCTGCCGACCTTCAGGGCATGGTTTTCGGAATGGATGCCGAAGGCGTCAAAGCCGATGGGCTGGAAGACGTCCTTGCCGTTGAGCCGCTGGAAGCGTCCGTTCACGTCGGCACCGGTGTAGGCGTAGATGTTGCCGATGTGCAGCCCTTCCGCGGAAGGGTAGGGGAACATCATCAGGTTGTAGTAAGGGTTCTCGGCGTTCGCCAATTGCGCCTCGGTCAGGCGATTGACGCCATCGCGCTCCCATCGCTCCCGCCACTTGCGCTCCACGGCTTCGGGCGAATAGCGGTCGTGTTCGTTGGTCATGGTCGGGTTGGTAGCCAAACAAGTAACGATACCATCTTAGAGGCCGGGAGCGGGATTCTGAATCGTCCGAGCCACCCGCAGCGACGCTGCAAAACGACCGTCTAGGGCAGCTCGCGCCAACGCTTCCTGTGGGTGTCAAGAAGCCCTCAGCTTGGGGTGCGCGAGGGGGCTACCCCTCGCATAAAAGCCAAGACCAGTAGGCTGCCTAGGCACACCGCCACCAGCCAGCCGTCGCCGAAGCGGCTGTAGGGCGTGCGTCCCGCCATGATCTGGAAGTCGCCGACCAGCACCCCGCGCTCGAATTGCGCAAGCCTGCCCCGCACCCGTCCGCGGTGATCGATGAAGGCCGTGACGCCGTTGTTGGCTGCCCGCAACAGCCAACGGCCGTTCTCCAGCGCCCGCGCCTGGGCGATTTGCAGATGCTGCAGGGGACCGATGCTGCGACCGAACCATGTGTCGTTGGTGATGGTCAAGATCAGGTCGGCTTGCTTGGCGGCGTTCCGCGTCAGGTTGGCGTAGGCGATTTCGTAGCAGATGGCCATCGCCGCCCGATCCTCGCCCAAGGTGAGGGGAGGCTGCTGCCAAGGCCCGGGCGCGGCCCTGGACATGGGCAGGTCAAAGAACTCGATCAGTCCGCGCAGGGTGCTCTCGAACGGAACGTAGTCGCCGAACGGCACCAGGCGCCGCTTGACGTAGCGGCCATCGCCTTGGCCAATGGCGATGGCCGCGTTTTGGAATTGGTAATCCCCATCCGCTGCCGTTTCCACGCTGGGAACGCCCAGCACCAGGCTGGTGCCTGACGCTTGGCCGCGCTCGCCCCAACGTTGCAGCCAAGGCGTCGCTTCATGTTCGAATAACGTGATGGCGGCCTCCGGCCAAAGGATCAGATCCCGGCCCCAGTGCGGTTCGGTCAAGTCCTGGTAGCGGTTGATGATGGGCATTCGGTTTTCGCGATTCCACTTCACCGCCTGATCGACGTTGCCCTGCACCAGCGCGGCGGACCGCGTCGCCTGCGGTTCCACCCACTGCGTTGCGGAGAGCACCAGACCGATCAGCCAGGGCGTGGCGGCGATGGCGGCGGACGCGGCGCGGACGGCGGGAGGATGCCTGTCGAACAGGGCTGAGACGAGGAAGCAGGCCGTCACGACGATGCCAAGGCTCGCCAAGCTCACGCCACCGACCGGCAGCAAGTTTGCCAGCGGCGTCTGCAAGTGGCCGTAGCCCGGATAGAGCCAAGGAAAGCCGGTGAGAAACCAGTTCAGAACCCACTCAAAGGCCACCCAACTGGCGGCGAAGAGCCAAGCGTTGGACAGCCGTGCGGATCGCTGGCGCACTCCCGATTGGGGTGCGATCCGCAGCCAGGCGTACAGCCGAGCGTGGGCCAGGGTGAACAACGACAGCCCAGCGACGAAGATGAGTACCAGCAAGGTGGCCAAGGGCGGCGACGCGTTGCCGTAGGTGTGAATGCTCACGTACACCCAGCTCACGCCGACGCCGAACTTGCCGAGGCCGTAGGCCAACCCCAAGGCCCAAGCCGGTGCCGCCCGACGGTTGAGCAGCCAAAACCAGCCGCCGATCGACACCAGCCCCAGCGGCCACCAGTCGAAGGGCGCCAAGGTCAAGGGCAGCAGCGCCCCGCAGGCTAGGGCGGCAAGAAGGACCAGGGCCTTCGGCAACTGACTCGCTCAACGCCGCCAAGGCGGCACACCGTCCCAATCGAAGGGCTCGATGCCATCGTCGCAGAGTTGCCAGACGCTGGCGGAGGCGGAGCCGTCCTTGAGATCAAGAAAGCCGATGGTGCCGAATTGGGTGTCGTAGTTGTGCGGATAGGTGGCCGAGCCGGGATTGACGCAGAGCACCCCGTCGATGGTGGCGATGCGCTCGACGTGGGTGTCGCCGGAAACGATGACATCGGGCTTGCGCTCAGGGAAGAAGCGCTCAATCCAACGGGCCAAGGTGAAGTTGGGGGGGCGCTCCGGCACCGGCACGTAGTGGGTCAGGCCCACCCACATGCCTTCCAGTTCCAGCAGCCAAGCCGGCTTCACCCGGGCGTCCTCGGGCTGCACCGGGCGGCCGCCGCTGCCGTCCTCGCCGTTCCCTCGGGCGGCATAGACCGGGGCGACGCGCTCCAGCTCGTCGAGCACCCAGAATTCGTGGATGTCGCCGCCGTGGAAGATGGCGTCAACGCCGGCGAAGGCGTCGAACACCTGCGGCCAGAGGAACTTGGCGGCTTCCGGGAGATGGGTGTCGGAAATCAGGCCGATTTTAATTGGCGTGCTCCTTCAGGAAGGCGATTGTTTGTTGCCGGGCGCTGGCCACGGCGTCGCCCTCCTTCCAGTCCTCGATGAGCGTTGCGTTGACGGCCAGCGCAGCGACTTCGCGAGATATGGCTTCGGGATGGTAGATGTCGTTGCCTTTCAGGACCAGCAGCGGGGTGGTCACGGTAGCGGTGAACTCGCGGGAGACGTTGAACAGAAAGTCGCCGCCGTACATGTTCTCCCGAAAGGCGGCCCAAGCGCCCTCGTCCACTTCAGGGCGCTGCGGCGCAAGCTCGGCCGCCCAGCCGTCGTACATCTGGTAGAAGGCATCGCGATTGCCTTCGAGGCCGATGGGCTGGAACAGCACCGCGGCGGCGATCCGTTCCGGTGCCGCCTCGATCAAGCCCATGCCGTAGGCGCCGCCGATGCACATGCCGGCCACTAGGAAGCGCTCTGCACCCAAGTGGTCCATCAGCCCGAGTTGGTCCGCTGCGTAGCTCGCCCAAGAGTCCTCGGCGGTCACCGGGGCGCTGGACTGCCCGGCGTTGCGCTGGTCCATGGCGATGACCCGGAAATCCCCGGCCAGATGCTCAATCGGGTTCCAGGGCGCGTTGGCCCAGAACGGAATGGCGGACTTCATGCCCCCTGGGGCAATGAGCAGGATGGGGAAGCCGTCGGCTGGCCCGGACTCCTCGTAGTGGATGTTGATGGCTCCGGTCTGAAAGTTGGGCATGCACAGGTTCCTAGTTTTGGCGTAACTACTCGCACCCCCGCGCCTTTGGCTGACGCCTGAGTGGGGGGGCATG
>VYDB01000046.1:14897-48720 GCA_009843635.1 Gammaproteobacteria bacterium | reverse complement strand
GTCCCCGGCAACGCAAACCCCGCCCAATCAGGGGCAGGGGGGCGAGTAGTTACCTGCATCTTTTCTTCCCCAGTTCGGTTGACTCGTTGATTCCAAGGCTTAAGGCTCCTAGCCGTAGGCCATGCGGAGCAGGTCGATCACGTCCCCGACCTGGCGGCTCCAGAACCAGAGGGCCGCAGCGATGACCACCGCCGCAAAGCCGAACACCGCTCTTTCCAGGGCTTTCTTGCTCATACCATCGCGCCCCATTTTAGGAAAAGCCGATCCAGCGCCCGCAGGCGGCCACGGAGAGCCAGATGGTCAGGCTGGTGAGCGCCAGCAGCCGCAACGCCCAAGGGTTGATCGAGGCGTGCTCGAAACGCAGCAGCAGCGGGCGGCGCACCCCGTAAACGAAGAGGATGCCGAGGCTGAGGCCAGTCATCTTGGCCCAGAACATCTCGTTGTAGTAGAGCTTGACCGCCACCGCGCCGCTCATGAAGACGCCGCTAGCAGCGATCAGGGCCAGCGCCGCATTGAACCACTTCTGGGTGTTGCGGATCACGGTCTCGGAGGGCACGTCGGTCATCACCACGCCCAGCAGCCGCAGGTCGCCGAGGATCACCGTGCCGCCGAGCAGGGCCAGCGCCAACAGGTGGAACATCTGCACCACCGCGAACACGCCGCCATAAGCCTTGGCGGCGGCGCCCAATGCGGAGGCTTCGAGCCATTCAAAAAAGGGCAGCAACTCCATAGTCCGCCTACTCGAATGCAGCCATTTCGTCCACGCAACCCGCTGCCCAGTACAGGAAGTACGGCAACTGCTTGTGGCAGTCGAACCAATCGTAAGCGATGGTGCGGCCGGTGATCACCACCCCGGCCCACAGGGCCAGCGAGAGGCCAGCGCCAATGCGCAGGCGCTTGGGCGGCTTCGGGTCCCGGTCCCAACTGCCGTCCGCCGCCTTCATGCGGGCGCGGAACAGCAGCGCGTTGATGCCGGCGGCGATGAGCAGCACCACCTTGATGCGGAACCACAGGCTCTGGGTCGTGCGCACGGGGATGGCAAAATAGAGGATAAGCCCGGTGGTGACCATGACCGCGAAGCCAATGAGCATGGGCACATCGAGCCGCTTGGCGACGGTGGAGGCGGGCACTTCGGTGAACATCAGGCCCAGCATTCTCAGGTCGATGATGAACAGCATGCCCAAGAAGACCATCAGCGTCAGCACATGGGTGGTCTCCACCCAGGCGTAGAGGTAGAGGGACTCATGCAACGCCGTGCTCCAAGGCATCGCGTCAAGCCAGTGCGCCAAACTCAGCAGCAGTTCGTTCAGCATGCGGCCATTTTAGTGTGCTGTCCCGCATGACCGAGCAGAGGGCGATGCCGGTGCGTGTCGCCGCCTTCAGTCACCGGGCTCGCTGCCCTGCGGGTCGTTCCTGAGCAGGACCTGCCGATGTGGGTAGGGAATCTCCACGCCGTTGTCCCGAAACAGCTCCCAGAGCTTTAGCAGCACTAGGCCCTTGACGTTGGTGACGCCCTGATCCGGGTCGTCGATCCAGAAGCGGAGCACGAAGCTCAGGGCGCTGTCGCCAAACTCAACTAGGTGGCAGATCGGCTGGCGGGTTGTGGACACGCGTTCCACGGATTCGGCGGCTTGGACGGCAAGTTGGCGAACCCTATGGGGATCGCTGTTGTAGGACACCCCGAAGGCAACCTCCATGCGCACGTCCTGATCGCTATGTGACCAGTTGATCACTTGGTTGGTGACGAAGTCATCGTTGGGAATCAACAGCTCCTTGTTGTCCCGGGTGATGACGCCGACGTATCGGGCTCGCATGTCTTTCACCCAGCCGAAGGTGTCTCCCACCTCGATCACATCGCCCGGCTTGATGGACTTGTCGAGCAGGAGGAAGAGGCCGCTGAGCAGATTCGACACCTGTTGCTGCAGGCCGATCCCAATGCCGACCCCCAAGGCGCCCGTGAACACCGCCAACGCGGCGAAATTGGTGCCGACGCTCGAAAGCGCAATGATCACCGCCAAGGCGATCATGATGAATCGCGCCGCCTTGCCGAGCAGCACTTGGGCCCTTGGGCTCAAGTCCGCCACGTCGCGCAGGCGGCTCTGCAGCAGCCCGCTGAGGAACACGGCCAGCCACAGCAGAACGATGAGCAGCATGCCGCCGTTGATCAATGTCAACATCGAAAGCCGGTTGGCGCCAAGGGGAATGGCCATGGCGTCCAGAACGGCGATGGCATCGTCCAGAACGCCTAGGATGTTCAACGCCGCAATGAACCAAACAATGACGAACAGCAGCTTGGCCAGCAGCCGGTTGGCGACGAAAGAAGACAGCAGGGCGATCAGGACCCAAGCACCCAACAGGCTGGCAACGATGTCCAAGAGGTGGATGCGAGCGGTCGGGTCCAATCGGGTGACCACACCGATGGAGAGCCACGTCAGCAGGAGAAACAGGATAACCGGCAGCAGCCTGAACGCCGACGCAGAAAATTGCGCGAATTTGGAATCCGGGCGTTCGGAACCCATTCGCGCCTTGATGAGCGGGCGCAGCAGGCGCGTCAACGGCCAAGCGGCGCCCGCGATCGCGACCAGCCCGACGCCTTGCCAAAGCATGGCTTCATTGAAGACTTGAGCCTGCAGCCACGCGGGCGACGCCTCAAGGCGGGTCCAGAGCAGTTCGAGCTCGATGAGTGAGTCCAACATGCTACTTGCCATCGGCAGGGTCCTCGCCAGCAGAGCGATCGATCAGCCACGGCAGATATGGCTTGCCGGCATCTAGATAGGCCTTCTTTTCCGCCGTGTCCGGCAAGATGCCCAGATACCTGTCCGGCCGATTCGGCTCGACCTTCCAAGCTTCCGGAAACGGCGGCGCCGTCGGCCCGTTTTCATCGCGCAGGTTCATGCCCTCGGCGAGCCTGGCGCTGAATGGCACCGTGCGCCGGCCATCCTTGCCGGCCAGTTGTTCATACAGTGCGATGCGCAGTTCCTGCCGGGCTTCGTAGTAGGTCGGATCGTCTATGAGGTTGTGCATCTCGAGCGGGTCGGCATCCACATCGTAGAGTTCTTCGATGTCCCAGATGCCGTGGTACTGAATGTACTTCAGCGAGCCGCGCTGCAAGGCGAAAGTGGTCGGCGTCATCGGGAAGGTCCACTCCCAGAAGTACTCGTAAACAAAGTCCGGTTCGCCCCACTCGTCAATGCCGAGTTCGCCGGTAGCCACCGGCAGGAAGCTCTTGCCCTCGAAGTGCGGGGGGGATTCGAGGCCAGCGACGTCGAGAAACGTTGGCGCCAGGTCGAGGTTGCGGACCATCGCGTCGTTGGTGACGCCTTCGGGAACGAGCCCGGGCGCTGCCACCAGCATGGGCACCCGCACGGAGCCTTCGTAGGCGTTGCGTTTGTCGATCAGGCCGTGATCGCCGATGAGAAAGCCGTTGTCGCTGTAGAACACGACCATGGTGTCCTCTTCTAGGCCGTGCGTCTCGAGAAATCCCCAGATTCGTCCCAGGCTGTCGTCCACTGCGCTCAGGGCGCCATAGTAGTCCTTCAGGTAGTCCTGCATCCTGCGGTCGCTGGCGTAGAAGAAGTCGATGCCGTGCCAGGAATTGCGCTGGCTCTTGACCCACATGGGCTTGCCGTCCAGGTATTCCGGAGTGATCTTGACGGTCTCCGGCAGCGCAAAATCGGTGGCCCGATACTGCTCGCGATGGCGGGGCGCCGGCTCGGCATCCGAATGCACGGCCTTGTGGCTGAGGTACGCAAAGAACGGCTTGGAAGGGTCGCGGCCCGCACTGAGCCAGTCGAGCAGGTAGTCCGTCAGTTCATCGGTGATGTAGCCCGCCTGATCCACATGGGTCCCGTCCACGTTGATCTGGTTGACGCGTCCGCCCGAACCGGTCACCGGAAAATAGAATCCCTGCCCGGCGAAGCTCACCCAGCGGTCGAAGCCGTCGCGCGGCGCATCGGTTGCATTGCCCATGTGCCACTTGCCGAAAAACCCGGTCTCGTAGCCCGATGCTTGGAGGTACTTCGGAAAGAACACCAGACCCTCTTCCGAGCTGTTGTTGTTGTCCACCACGCGGTGATTGCGGGTGGTCTGACCGGTGAGAATCGTCGCCCGGCTGGGGGAGCACAAGGACGACGTGACCACCGCGTTGGGAAAATAGACGCCGCGGCTGGCGAGCGCGTCGATGTGGGGCGTCTCCAACTGCGGCTGCAGGAACCCCATGCCGTCGAAACGCAGGTCGTCAACCAGAATGAACACGATATTGGGCGGATCCTGCGCCGACCACAAGGGTGGAGCAGCCAGCGCAATGACCACGCTGAGCGCCGCCACTAAGTTGGTGCGCCCCTTCATGCCTTTGAAACCATACAAGGGGAATTATGTAGCAAATTCAGCAGCCGAAGCTACGCCGCCTGCCTAAGTCCGCCACCTGTTTGACGGGTCATTGGGCGGGCCTTACAGCACCCACGGCCCTCGCCGTCCAGCTGCGCCAATCCCTGACGCCGGATGTTTCGGGCCGCGTTCACGTCGGCGTTCGCCTCGTGCCCGCAGGCCTGACATCGAAAGGTTGATTGGCTCGGCCGGTTGGCCGAATCCGCAAACCCACATTCGTGGCAGGTTTGCGACGTGCGGGCGGGGTTGATGCGAACCACCTTCCCAGCCTTGTAGTCCAGGTTCCGCTCAAGGCCATACCATCCGCTGGCAAGGATTTTGCGGTTCAGTACGGCCTTGGCCTTCACGTTCTTTCCCGCCTCTTCCTCGGTGCCCTTCGCCGATTTGGTCATGCCTTTGGTGTTAAGATCCTCGATAGCAACCGTGTGCGCCGCGTCCGCGATGCGCTTGCTTGTCTGGTGGCACCAATTCGAGCGGATGCCTCGAATGCGGGCATGGGTCCGCGCCAGCTTCGACTTGGTTCGCTTGCGTCGGCCGCTGGTCTTTGCCTGCCGCGCCATGCGGCGCTGGTAGCGGCGCTTGCGCGCCTCCAAGCGGGACAGGTCGGGCAGGCGGATGATCTCGCCCGTGCTCAGGGCGCACTGCCCCACGTTGCGGTCGACGCCAACCACTGTGCCATCGTCGGAACGGCGGTAAATGGCGACCTCGTAGAAGACCGTGCAGAACCACTTGCTGCCCTCACGCTTGAAGACCGCCTGCTTGGGCTTGCCGCCCGGCCACGGGTTCCCGCCCCGGCGGCGAAGCCGAACCTCCCCAATCTTGGGAACTGCGATGAAGCCGTTGCGGATGCGCACCTTGCCGGGGATAGTGAATCCCATACAACAGCCGCGCCCCTTGAATTTGGGGCGTGCGCGCTGCCCCTTGAAGAAGCCCTGCCAAGCGTCAGCCTGGCGCTTCAGCGTGTAACGGACCTCCGCGAAGGGGAGTTCCCTGAGCCATTCACGGCCTCTGGAGTTGCGGAGCGTGGTGAACGCCTTGCCGAGCGTGAAGAAGGTGGGCGCGGGCGGTCGCCTGGCGGATGAGAACCACCAGCCGAGCCAAGCGGCGTTCTGGCGGCCCAGCGCCCAGTTCCAGACGTATCGGCAGGCGCCAGCGAGCCGGTTGAGCTGGTGCGCCTTAGCCGCGGTCCCGGGCAACACCCGGTAGCGGACGGCGCGGATGGCAGCGGCAGATTGGCCGGAGGGAGCTGACATGTGGATAAGCATACAGTTTCGCAGCCGCCCACGCCAACGCTGATTTCACTGCATGTTTCCCATCAGTCGCATCGCAACCCTGGGCGGACTCGAACTGGAGGAGATGCCGGGGTAGCGAACCTAGCCGTTGATTCCCTAAAATCCGCAGCCCATTGATTCAACAAGAGCTTGCCAACGTGCCCGAAATTGATGAGTTCCGCGCCGAAACCCGCGCTTGGCTTGAGGAGCATTGCCCGCCCTCCATGCGCACCCCCACGCCGGATGATGAAGTCGTCTGGGGCGGACGCGGGGAGCGGTTCAAGAATCCGGATTCCAAGGTCTGGCTGAACCGCATGGCCGAGCGCGGCTGGACCGCGCCCCGTTGGCCGGTGGCCTACGGCGGCGGCGGGCTGTCCTTCGAGGAAGACCGGGTGCTGCAGCAGGAGCTGGGGCGAATCAACGCCCGCACGCCACTCAACAGCTTCGGCGTATGGATGCTGGGGCCGGCGCTGCTGGAGTTCGCCAGCGAGGAGCAGAAGCAGGAGCACCTGCCGAAGATCGTGCGCGGCGAGATTCGGTGGTGCCAAGGCTACTCGGAGCCTGGGCATGGCTCCGACTTGGCGGCGCTGCAAACCAAGGCCGAGGATCACGGGGACTACTACCTGGTCAACGGCGCCAAGATCTGGACCTCCTACGCCGATCAGGCGGATTGGATCTTCTGCCTGGTCCGCACCGACTCGGCGGCGCCCAAGCATCAGGGCATCAGCTTTCTGCTGTTCGACATGGCCTCGGAAGGGGTCAGCACCTCCCCGATCGAACTCATCAGCGGCTCGTCACCGTTTTGCCAGACTTTCTTCGACAACGTGCGGGTGCCCAAGGGCAACTTGGTGGGCGAGATCAACCAGGGCTGGACCATCGCCAAGCGCCTGCTGCAGCACGAGCGCAACATGGTGGCCGGCATCGGCGGCAACTCGGCGCTCGGCGGCTCAGGCCGTCGGATGGAAGACATCGCCAAGCGCTACGTCGGCGAGCGGGATGGACGCATCGGCGACCCGGTGCTGCGCGGCAAGATATCCAACCACCGCATGAACGACCGCGCCTTTCAACTGACCCTCTCCCGAGGCGGCGAGGAGGCCAAGGCGGGCTTGGCCAGCGGCCATCTGGCGTCGATGTTCAAGTACTACGGCACCGAGCAGAACAAGCGCAAGTACGAACTCATGCAGGAAACCATGGGGCTGGCCGGCCTCGGCTGGGATGGCACCTCGTTCAGCGAGCGGGAACTGGCCACCACCCGCCAATGGCTGCGCTCCAAGGCCAACTCCATCGAGGGCGGCACCAGTGAGATTCAGCTCAACGTCATCGCCAAGCGGGTGCTGGGCTTGCCGGATTAAGTCTCCGCATGGCTGAACCCGCCCTTCCCGCCAACGGCGCTCCCCGGGAGCTCGCCGCCCTGGACCTCGGCTCCAACAGCTTTCACCTCATCGTCGCCCAAGAGTCGGGCGGCCACCTGCAAACGCTCGACAAGATCCGCGAAATGGTGCGGCTCGCCGAGGGGCTTGACGACCGCCAAAGGCTGACTGCGACGGCCAGCCACAGGGCCTTGGCATGCCTGGAGCGATTCGGGCAGCGCTTGCGCCACCTACGTCGCGAAAACGTGCGCGTGGTGGGCACCAACGCCCTGCGCAAGGCTCACGATTCGGAGGCCTTCATCGAAAGCGCGGAGCAGGCCTTGGGGCATCGGGTGGAGATCATTTCCGGGCGGGAGGAGGCGCGGCTGATCTATCTCGGCGTTTCCCACGACTTGGAGGACAATCACGACCGGCGGCTGGTGATCGACATCGGCGGCGGCAGCACGGAGTTGATCCTCGGCCGCCACTTTCAACCTGAGGTCATGGAGAGCCTGTACATTGGCTGCGTTGCCCAGAGCCAGCAGTGCTTTGCCGATGGCGCCATCACCCGGCGCGCCTTCAAGACGGCGATCAACCACTGCCTTCGGGAGTTGGAGGCGGTGCGCAGCCAATACACGGAGTCCGCTTGGGATGTGGCCATCGGCGCGTCGGGCACGGTGCTGGCGGCGGCCGACGTGCTGGCCGGATTGCAAAACGGCGAGGCCAACGGCATCCGGCCAGCGGGCGTGGCTGACCTGATCGACCGCCTGATCGAGGCCAAGCGCTTGGATCAGATTGACTTGCCCGGCCTGTCTCCGGAACGAAGGGCGGTGTTTCCCGGCGGGGTGGCGGTGTTGGCTGCCGTCATCGAGTCCCTAAACATCAAGTTCCTGGAAGTCAGCCAAGGGGCGTTGCGCGAAGGGCTGCTCCAGGATCTGCTCGGCCGGGTGCATCATCAGGACATTCGCGATGCCACCGTGCGCAATCTCATGGACCGCTACCACGTCGATGCGGCCCACGCCAAGCGGGTGCGGGACACGGCTTTGGCGTTGCTGGCCCAAGTCGCCGTGTCCTGGCGGCTGCAGGCTGCGGAGCAACGCCTGCTGCTGGCCTGGGCGGCAGACCTTCACGAGATCGGCATGGACATCGCCCACAACCAGTACCACAAGCATGGCGGCTACCTGCTCGCCCACATGGACATGCCCGGCTTTTCGAGGCTCGATCAGAGCCAGCTCGGGACTTTGGTGCGCCTGCACCGCCGCAAGTTTGCCGTTGAGGACGAAGCGCTGCCAATGGTGAAAGGAGCCATCCTGAGACTGACGGCGCTGCTGCGATTGGCGGTCATCCTGCACCGCAGCCGCAGCAGCGATCCCCTGCCCCACGTCGCCATCGAGGCCGATGGCGGGCAGATGGTGGTCACGCTGTTCAAGGAGTGGCTGGCGAAGCACCCCCTCACCAAGCTCGACCTCAAGGAGGAGGCCCGCTACCTGCAGGCCTCGTCCCTGTCGCTGAAAGTCAAGGCCCGTTAGCTACTGCCGGCGCCACATTGCCTTAACGTAGTAGTAGCCGCCGTTGAAGCCGAAAGGCGAGCTTTCGGGATAGATCAGACCGGCCGCATCGCCGTTCGGGTTCTTCTCTGGATACGTATCGAAGACGTTTTGCGCGCCAACCAGTACGCTAAATGACTCGTTGAGGTCATATGACGCCTCCAGATCCATCAGGAACTTCGGATCGGGGTTGTAGGCTACCGAGGCGTCGTTGGTGGGCGCGTCATAGTACTCGCCGTAGTAGCGCCCTCGGGCCATGAACCGCCACGGCCCCTGCAGGTGGGACCAAGTCACAACGAAACGGGTATCCGGACGCCCCTCCTCGATTTGCAGCCGCCGGTTGTCGCTGGTGAAGTCCGGATTGAACTTGCTCAGATCGATGTCTGACCAGTTGGCCACCGCGGTTAGCGTGGAGGTGCCACCGCCTAGGTCGAAGGGCAGCGTGGCAACCAAGTCAATCCCCGACGCCTCCACGGTTTGCTGGTTGGAGAAGAAGCGCACCGACGTGAAGCTTCTTGCATCGCTGACGCCTGCCGCGAGCAGCGCATCGATGTCCGCAGGCGTCAGGTTGAACCGGCTGGTGAAGGCGATCCGATCCTTGATTTCGATGTTGTAGTAGTCGATGGTGATGTCCATCGGCCCAGCGTGAAACACGGCGCCAACAGTGATGTTCACCGACTCCTCAGGCTTTAAGGCCTCCGCGCCCTTCTGCTGGGCCACCGGGTTGGTGGGCGGCAGTGTGGCGATGTCGGCCAGTCGTCCCATGTTGAATTCGGTGGTCACGTTGCGCAGGTTGGCCTGCCCGGCGGTCGGCACCCGGAAGCCGGTGCTTACCGCGCCGCGCAGGGCGAACTGCTCGGCCACTTGGAACCGAACCGCGCCCTTGACGTCCAGGGTGTCGCCGAATTCCTTGTAGTCTTCGTAGCGCAGGGCGGCACCGAGCAGCAGCCGGTCCGTGACATCGGACTCCACGTCGATGTAGGCGGCGATGGAACTCGACTTGTGGCTGCCTGCGTCACCGGGCTGGAAGCCGGGAAAGCCGTTGGACCCGACGCCAAAGCCCTGCTCCGCAAGCCCGTAGTCAGTGTCGATGTAGAAGGAGTTGGGTTCGCCGTTGGTGATCTTGAAGGTCTCATCCCGGTACTCGAAGCCCATGGCCAGGTTGACCGGCCCATAGAGGTTGCCGATATCCAGCGGTCTCGACAGGTCGATGTTGACCACCCGGTCCGTCTCGGTGTAGTCGCCGGCCTCGTAGTAGGTGTCAATCTCATTGCGCTGGCCAAGAAGCTGCGGATTGATGGTGTTGTAGATATAGAACTCCGCGTTGCTGCGGCCAGCGACCGCGCTTAAGTCGAAATACCAATCGCCGAGTTGCCCGCGCAGCCCGCCCGCCAAGGCGTAGTCGTCGATGTAGCCGCCGAACTGGGGCGTGAAACCGCCTGGGAACCGCTCGTAGAGGGTGTAGCAGTTGGCGCTGCCCTGCACCATGGCCATGATGCCAGCGTCGGGTACGCCATTGCTGGGCGTGGGATCGGCATTGATGAGCGGGACGCCGCCGGGGCAGGTCGTGGAGCCCGGAGACCAGTTGCCGCTCAAATCGGCGACCTTAATGCTGGGCACGCTGGCATTGCCCCCTTGATCGGCGGTGAAGCCAGTGGCCGGATCAACCATCGGCCCGTTGAACACGCCGCCCCGGGTGTGCGGATTACGATAGTAAAAGCCGCCTTCCACTTGGCGTTCGGCCCAGTTGCCAAAGGCGTAGGCCTCCATGCCGTTGCCGAGTTCGAGGCCGAAGTTGCCGAACAGCTTGAAGTCGTCGGAGTATTCCGGCGCCCCCCAGATCTGCGCCGCCGGCTGGCGCACGTTGGTGTTGCCCGCATTGATCAGATCTTGGGCATCGCCGCGCTGCACGCTGCGGCTGGTGGGGTCGGATTCCTTCCACTCGAAGCTGAAGTTGGCGAATCCGTACTCGGTCAAGGGCAGGCCGACGTTGGTGGACAGCGTCAGCGCATCCCCGTCGTTTTCGTAGTGGCTGCCCCACTTGGCGTCGAAGGCCATGCCGGAATTGTCTTCCTTGAGCACGAAGTTCATGATGCCGGCGATGGCGTCGGAGCCGTACTGGGCGGAGGCGCCGTCGCGCAGCACTTCGAGCCGGTCAAGGGCGATGGCGGGGATGACGGAGATATCGGGCCCTTGGGAGCCCCCCGAAATGCCCGCGCCGAGCAGCGCGATCACGGCTGCCCGATGGCGCCGCTTGCCGTTGACGAGCACCAGCGTGGCGTCTGGCGCAAGGCCCCGCAGCGTAGCTGGACGAATGAAGGTGGCGGCGTCGCTGATCGGTTCCTGGCTGACGTTGTAGGAGGGCACTAGGCTGGCGACCAGGTCGTCCATGTTGGAGCCGCCCTGGGCCTCGAAGTCGCTCCCGCCGATGACGTCGACTGGAACCGGTGAGTCGGCCGCCGACCGGTCGCGGCGCCGGGAGCCGACCACCACCACCTCTTCAATCTCCCCGGCCGCCGCCTGAGCGATCTCAGCCTCCGCTGCGGAAGCGCTTATTGAAACCAGCATAGCCCAAAAGGCGGCCAAGCCAACTATCGTGCCTTTTATTACCTTCAACATTGGAATCTCCCAAGTGAATTTTATGAAGTTACTGTGCCTAAATGGCGAACTCCGTTTTGTCTCAATTTTAGCTATTGATCGGACAACTCGGTCAACAACGACTGCTGAGCACTCTTACGCTTGGCCGGCGGACCACTTGCGGCCCGGTAGGCGCCATCTTCGCCAAGCTGCCAAGCTTGGCAATTATCTTGCAGGTAATTGTCGATGGATTCAAGTACCACGCGCTTTTTCAAGTCTTCATTCTCAACGGGGAAGCATACCTCCACCCGGTTGAAGAAGTTGCGCCCCATCCAATCGGCGCTGGACAGGTACACCTTGGATTCCCCGCCGTTCTCGAAGTAGAACACCCGGGTGTGTTCCAGGAAGCGGCCGATGATGGAGCGCACCCGGATATTCTCCGACACCCCGGGCACTCCAGGGCGCAGGGCGCAGATGCCGCGTATGATCAAATCGACTTTGACGCCCGCTTGGCTGGCCCGGTAGAGCGCCTGAATGATGCTGCGGTCGATCAGTGAATTCATTTTCGCCGCCACCCGGGCCGGCCTATTGTTGCGGGCGTTTTCCGCCTCCGCGTCGATGTACTCCAGCATCGACTTGTGCAGGGTGAACGGCGACTGCAGCAGCTTCTTCAGACGCCCGGCCTTGCCCATGGCGGTCAACTGCGCAAAAACCTTCTGCACGTCGTTGCCCATCGCCGGGTCGCAGGTGAACAGGCCGTAGTCGGTGTAGAGCCGTGCCGTGCTGGTGTGGTAATTGCCGGTGCCAAGGTGCACGTAGCGCTTCAGCGCCCGCCCCTCGCGGCGGATCACCATGCACATCTTGGCGTGCGTCTTGTGCCCCACCACGCCGTAAACCACTTGGGCGCCAGCGCTTTGCAGGTGGTTGGCGAGCTCGATGTTGGCGGCCTCGTCGAAGCGCGCCCGCAATTCGATCACCACCATCACCTCCTTGCCGTTGGAGGCGGCCTCGGTCAGCGCCTCCACCACCGCCGACTGGGCGCCGGTGCGGTAGAGGGTTTGGCGAATGGACAGCACGCCGGGATCCTTGGCGGCCTGGCGCAGAAACTCGAGGAAGGGCGCAAAGGACTCGAACGGGTGGTGCAGCAGCACATCCCCGGCAGCGATGGCCTCGAACATGTCGTTGGCGCGGCGCACCCCGCCGGGGACGCCGGGGCGAAACCCCGGATACTTGAGGTCCGGCCGCTCCACCAAGTCCGGCACCGTGGCCAAGCGCATGAGATTGACCGGGCCGTTGCAGCGGTAAACGTCCTCTCGTGAGAGCTGGAATTGGGCGGTGAGGAAGGCCTCAAGCTCCTCCGGGCAGTCCTGGGCCACTTCGAGGCGCACCGCCTCGCCGTAGCGGCGCGAGGGCAGTTCCCCTTCCAGGGCGCGCAGCAAGTCGTCCACCTCCTCTTCGTCAACGAACAGGTCGCTGTTGCGGGTGACCCGGAACTGATAGACCCCGGTGGCCTCCATGCCGGGGAACAGCTCATCCATGTGCGCGTCGATGATCGACGACAGCAGCACGAAGTCGTTGGGGCCGTCGGCGCAGGACTCCGGCAGCCGCACCACCCGGGGCAGGGCGCGGGGCGCCTGCACGATGGCCTTGCCGCTGTTGCGGCCGAAGGCGTCCTTGCCCTTGAGGTTGACGATGAAGGCTAGGCTCTTGTTGAGCGGGTCGGGAAAGGGGTGGGCCGGATCCAGCCCGATGGGGCTCATGATAGGCGCCAGCTCGTGGTTGAAGTAGCGCTTGATCCACTTGCGCTGGGCGGCGTTCCAATCGGCCTTGTTGATGAAGTGGATGCCCTCCTGGTCCAAGGCGGGCAGCAGCACCTCGTTCAACACCCGGTACTGTTCGTCAATGAGGTCGCGGGCCTTGGGCGCGATGCGGCGAAGCTGCTCGGCGGGAGACAGGTTGTCCGCGCCCCGCTGCACCACCCCGTAGGCCGCCTGCTGCTTGAGGCCCGCCACGCGAATCTCAAAAAACTCGTCGAGGATCGAACTGGAAATGCACAGGAAGCGCAGCCGCTCGAGCAGCGGCAGCGTCTCGTCCCGAGCCTGGGCCAGCACCCGTAGGTGGAACTCCAGCAGGGAGAGCTCCCGATTGATGTACAGGTCCGGATTGGCGAGCGCTTCGGCGTCCACGGGCTAAGGCTAAAATGTGTGTTGATCAAACAACCAGTTTAACATCGCCGACGGTCCGCACATGACCCTTAAGGATCAGCTCTTTCGCAGGAAACGCTCGCAGATCGTGGACTTCGCCTTCGACGAAGCGGTGGCCGAGGTGTTCCCCGACATGATACGGCGCAGCGTTCCGGGCTTTGAAACCGTCATTCCGATCACCGGGCTGATCGCTGCTGAAAGCCTCCCGGAAGGTGGCTTGGCCTTCGATCTTGGCTGCTCCCAGGGTGCCACCACCTTGGCTCTGCTGCGCGCCTTAGGCAGCAAGCCATGCCGAATTGTCGCCGTGGACTCCTCGGCGCCGATGCTGGACCGGGCGGCAGCGAACATCGAGGATCCGCGGGTGACCTTCCGCCTAGAGGACATTCGGCAAACAGATGTTGCCGGCGCCAGTGTTCTGCTCCTGAACTACGTCCTGCAGTTCATTCCACCCGCCGACCGCCAAGCCTTGCTGGACCGCTGCGGCCAAGCCATGTTGCCGGGCGGCTTGGTCATTCTCTCCGAGAAAATCCGCTTCAGCGGAGAAGCGGACCAAGCATGGTCCGAATCGCTGCACATCGCTTACAAGAAGGCCAACGGCTACAGCGGCCTTGAAGTCAGCCAGAAGCGTGAAGCGCTGGAGAAGGTAATGCTCGTCGATACCGAGGCCGAGCACCGCCGACGCCTTGAAGCCGCCGGGTTCAAAACCGTGCGCACTTGGTTCCGCTGCCTAAACTGGTGCTCCTTCGTCGCTATCAAGGACTGATCAAGGATGAAGGCGCTAGTGCCGGATACCCGCTTCGCAGCGCTCCATGAGACGTTGCCGGAGTGGGCCGAGCTGGACGCAACGCTGTTCGCCAACCTCCACCGGCACGGCGACTGCGGCCGCTGGCAGGCCGCGTTGGATTGTTTGCCTCAAGCCCGCTCCATTCGGACCGACTACGGCGATGTGGTTGCGGTTGCCGGCGGCTTGGCGCCCGACCACCGAACTCTGGTGCGGGAAGCCCTGCAAGCCCTGCATCCCTGGCGCAAGGGGCCGTTCGACCTGTTCGGCGTGCGCGTCGATGCGGAATGGCGCTCTGACCTGAAATGGCGCCGGGTGGCGCCGGCGGTGGACTTGGCGGGCGCTCAGGTGCTCGACGTCGGCTGCGGCAACGGCTACTTCGGCTGGCGGATGCTGCAGGCCGGGGCTCGGCGGGTAGTCGGCATCGACGCCACGCCCCTGTTCCACATGCAGCATCAAGCCATCAACCACTACGCGGGCGACCACCGCAATGCGGTGCTGCCCATTCGCTTCGAGCAGTTGCCGGAGCGGCTCACCGAGGCTCGGTTCGATGCCGCGTTCAGCATGGGGGTGCTCTACCATCAGCGCGACCCGGGCGAGCATCTCAGGCGCTTGTGCCGTAGCCTCAAGACGGGTGGTCAAGTCATCGTGGAAACCCTCATCGTCGAGAGCGCCGCGCCGCTGCGCCCAGCCGGACGTTACGCCCGAATGCGCAACGTCTTCGAGATTCCGACCCCAATAAGCTTGCTGAACGCCATGGCTGCAGCCGGATTCGAGGAAGCGCGGGTCATCGACATTGCCGCCACCACCCACGCCGAGCAGCGTTCGACGCCCTGGATGCGTTTCGAATCCCTGGCCGAGGCCCTGAATCCCGACGATGCCGGGCGAACCGTCGAAGGTCATCCAGCGCCCAGACGTTGCGTTGCGGCGGCGAGGAACCTAAATTGAGGGCCATGTTCGGCCTGATTCCCTTCAACTTCAGATTTCGCGGCAAGATTCGCCGGCTGTTCGACCTGTACCAGTGCTTTTTGAGCCACCCGGGGAAGGGCTTGCATCCCACGCAATTGTCCCGCCACACGGGCATTGCCTTCGCGGATGTGGTCCGCATGCTGGACCGCACCCCGGAATTGTTCGTGCGGCTGCCGAAGCGTGACGGCATCACCCGCTACCGCCTCACCAGCGCCATGACGGCCAGCGAGCCGGAAGCGGTGGAGCAGTTCCTTAAACGCTCGGCCCGCCGGGAGAGCCTGGTCTTCTACGCCTTCGCAGTGATGGTGCTGTGCCTCCTGCTGATCGTCGCCATCTTGGTCGCGCCGGCCTTGTAGGCCGACCGGCTCTGTAGGCGCTCCTCGAGTGTCCTGTCCCGCGAATAAGTGCGATTATGCGTGGCCGTTTCGGCCCCCGGCTGCGTTGCTCCTCCTTGTGTGGGGCCTGCCACACCGCGTCGTCGCGCCTTGCCGGGAACCCAAACGGCCTAGCGCCTAAAACCCACTTAATTCGCGGGACAGGACACCGGACGAATCCCAATGCCCGAATCTCTTGACGCCGAACTCAAGGCCTTGCGCGAGCGCGCCAAAGGCTTCGCGGAATCGACCCTGCTGCCCTTGGCGGGCCAGGCCGACGCGCGGGCCAAGGTGATTGCGGCGGCCCAGGCGGAAGGCTTCTACGCCATGACCCAACCCAGGGAATATGGCGGCACGGCGGCGGGCCCGCTGGCGCTGACGATCGTGCGCGAGGAGCTGGCGGCCCACAATCCACCTTGGCTGGAAGCGGTTTTCGGCCCCGGCCCGGGGGTGCTGGCCAACTGCGGGGAGCCCTTGGCGAGCGACTTCCTCGAACCCATGCTGCGCGGCGAGAAACGGGCGGCGTTCGGCTTCACCGAACCGGAGGATAGGCCGGTGACGGGCCGTTTCGATGGCGAGACCTTGATCGTCAACGGCTGCAAGTCCTACGTGACCGGTGGTGCCGATGCCGACTTCATCAACACCTTGGTGCGCATCGACGAAGCGGGACCGGCGCTCGCGGTGGTCGAGACCTCAAGCCCCGGCCTGGCAATGACGCAGCGTTTCGAATCCTTGGACGGCAGCCACCACGCCGCCTTTGAATTCAATGCCGTCCGTGTGCCTAGGACGCACATCATCGGCCAACCGGGCGAAGGGCTGCCTAGGGCGCTGGGCCAAATCGGCGACACTCGGCTGCTGATTGCCGCCCAGTGCGTGGGTCTTGCCCGCTGGGTGATCGACACCGTCACCGCCCACCTGCACCAACCGGACCGCAAGGGAACGCCGCGGGGCGCCAAGGAGGGCGTGCGGCTGCGCTACGCGGACATGCGCATCAAGGCGTTCGCCGCCCGCAGCATGCTCTACCGCACCGCCCGCCTGGCGGAAAACGGCGCCAACACGGTCAACGAAGGCATCATGTGCAAGGTGTTCGCCACCGAAGCCATTACCGAGATCGTCGATGCGGGCATCCAGTTGGTCGGCGGCGGCGCCCTGGTCGTGGGCCATCCCTTGGAAAGCCTGTACCGCCGGGTGCGCGCCTGGCGGCTGGCGGAGGGCGCATCCGACGTGCTGCGGCTCAATCTCGCCCGCGGCAAGCTGGACTTGGACAAGGGGGTGATCTAGCCGAGCGGCAGCCCTGGGTAGCGGTCTGAGCGCGTGTTCGGTATCGGGCGGTTGTCCGCGGCGTGGTAGGTGAACACGCAGGACAGCTTGATCTGATCGCTGCGGTTGACCCCGGCGGCATGCATGGCCCGGCAGTGGAAGAACAGCACATCGCCCGGCGCTAAGGCCACTTCCCGGGAGCGGCGGATGAGCGCCTTGTTCTCCTTAAGGTCCGGGCGCAGGAACAGGTCCCGGTCGAAGCGCCCCCGGTCTAGATGCAGCCTATGGCTGCCGGGAATGATCCTGAGCGCACCGTTGCGGCTGTTCTCCTCGCCCAGCGCCAGCCACACGGACAGCAGTTCGGGCCGGTCGAAGGACCAGTAGCGAATGTCCTGGTGCCACAGGGTGGCGCTGCTGTAGCCGGGGTGCTTGGTCATCACGCAGTTGTGGTGGCATTGGGAGAGCAGCGCCTCGGCACCCAGCCAAGGCTGGAGGATGTTGGCCACGGCGGCGCTGCGCGCCCAATCGCCCAGCGCCGGAAAGCGGGAGGCGGCGTGCAGCAGCCGGCGCGGCGTGCGGCCGCCTCGGGATTCAAGGTGGGGAGGAGCGCCGGGGTAACCCACCTCCGCCTCGAACTCGACCGGCCCCATCAGTGGATGCAGCGCCGCTTCAACCGTCGCACGAACCCTCTCAATCAAGGCCGCATCGGCCAGTCCCCTTGCCACGAAGTAACCGTCGCGCTCCAGGGCGGAGGGCGCCAATGAAGCGAGTTGATCGGACTCCCCACTCATGGTCGCAGCAAGGGGAAAAACTCACCCGCGAAGGGCGTGCCATGCTGGCGGTCGTCGCCCAGTAACAGACCGTGCGGACAGAAGGGTTGCCCCTCGTTCCTGTAAAAGGTGCCATCCGCAATGTAGGCGGGCGCGAGCACCAGACGACGCGACGCGCTGGTGTTGGGCCCGGAACAGTGAATCGTCAGCGAATGATGGAACGAAACCTGGCCGGCTTTGAGCTCGATGGGCACATCCTCTCGCACGCCCAAGTCAGCTTGAAGCCGCTGGCGGGTCTCGTTCAAGTTCCTGTCGAAAAACGCGCCGACGTCACTGAGCAACCCCAATTTGTGCGAGCCTGGAATCATGCGCAACGCGCCGTTCTCCGCCGTCACGTCCTGCAAGGCGATGTTGGCGCTGACCATGTTGGTCGTCGAGCTGTCTTGCCAATAGGAATAGTCTTGGTGAAAGCCAATGTCGCCGTTATCAACCAACAGGCCGCCGGTGCCCGGTTTCCAGATGGCTTGGTCCTGCCACAGGCGCACCGCTTCACAACCCAACAAGGCCGCCGCCATGCCCACCAGGACTTCGTTGGCGGCCATGGACCGAATGGTTCGGTTCACATAGGCCGAGAACAATGTGGTGCGAACGTCATAGGGCCCGGTGGTGCGAACGTCATAGGGCCCGTCGCGGGTCACTGGCTCCATAAAGGGCCATGATCGTCCGTCGTCCAGATCGCCCGCATAGACTCGGTCCACGGCATGGCGCGCCTGCCGTATCTGCTCCGCATCAAACACGACTGGAGATACGCAGTACCCTGAGTCGTGGAATTGCTTGATGTCCTTAGCTGTCAGCATGTCTTCACGCCAATGCCCGTCTTGGTTATGGTGACACCATGAAGCACGAAACGCGAGCCGCGGCCTGATGCGCGCGGCGCTGATGCAAAGGGGCCGCATCTGGGTGGACGACCTGGAGATGCCCGAGCCGGGGCCGGGAGAATTGCTGGTCCGCTCCTTGGCCTGCGGCATCTGCGGCTCCGACCTCCACGCCGCCGCCCACACGGACGAGTTCGTGGCCACCAGCCGGGAGGCGGGTGGCGCCTTCAAGCTCACCACCTTCGACCCAGTGGTGCTCGGCCACGAGTTTGCCGCCGAATTGATTGACTATGGGCCGGATACCGAACGCGAGCTCAAGCCAGGTGCCGTGCTCTGCTCAGTGCCGGTGCTCACCAGGGCCGCGGCCCTGCCCATCGGCTATTCCGACGAGGCCCACGGCGCGTTCGCGGAGTGCTTCTTGCTGTCGGAGCGCTTGGCACTGCCGGTGCCCGCGGGCACGCCGGCCCACTTGGCCGCGCTGACCGAGCCCATGGCGGTGGGGCTGCACGCCGTGCGCAAGGCGGCGGTGGGCGAGGGCGTGACGGCGTTGGTGCTTGGTTGCGGGCCGGTGGGGCTGGCGGTGGTCACGGCGCTCAAGGCGGCCGGTGCCGGCGCCATCATCGCCACCGACTTCTCGCCCGGCCGACGGGACTTTGCCGCCGCGCAAGGGGCCGATCTGCTGCTCGACCCGGCGCAGGCTGATCCGTTCGAGCAGCCGGACATCCGCGCCGCCAAGGATCTCGTGGTGTTTGAATGCGTCGGCGTGCCCGGCATGCTGGACGGCGTCTTTCTCGGTGCGCCGCGCAACGCCCGCATCGTCGTGGTGGGCGTGTGCCTGCAAACCGACCACATTCGGCCCCTGATCGCCGTCAACAAGGAGCTGAACGTCCAGTTCGTGCTCGGCTACAGCTTGGCGGAGTTCGCCGAAACCCTGAAGGGCATCGCCGAAGGCACCCTAGCGGTGGAGGGCCTGGTCACTGGACGCGTGGGCCTCAACGAAGTGGCCGACGCCTTCGAGGCGTTGAGCTCGCCGCAGCAACACGCGAAAATCATCGTGGAACCGCGGCGTTGAGCAGCGCGGTTGGAGTGCAAGCCCGCTAACTCGGTCCCTTAGCCTCAACTTCCGTAGGCGTTCCTGCGAGCTTCGCGTTCCAGCACGATGTCGGCGATGAGCGCACTGGCCTCGACCTCGACCGTCGGGTCCTCAAGGACACCGGTCACGCGCCCGAAGTTCAGGTAGTACCTTGAGCCGTCCCTGGTTCGCTTCAGAAACCCGAGGTCCACCATGCGTCGGCGCAGCGTGACGTGATCGACCGTCGCACGCACCGACTCAAGCCACGCCGACAGGACTTCGTTGACCTCCGGCTCCGCGTAGGGGCGCTGTCGCGCGAGGCCGCCCGTGGCCACGGCGAGCAAGGTGTCCAAAGCTTGCGGATGAGTGGGCAGCCGCTGGAGGGTCCCGGTGCGGAGCAGGTTGCGCAACAGGGTCTCGGTGTCCTTGGGGCTGGATTTACGCTGCGATCGCATCATCGTGCAGCGGCTGTCCGTTCGCCGTGATGCGCAGCCGACCACCGGTGGCCCAGTAGCGCACTTCGATGTAGTGGTGCTCTTCCCACTCCAATTCGACGTTGGTCCATAGGTATTGGGGCTCGCGATCGGACGGTGGGCACTGCTTGCGCACCACCTTGCCGAGCATCAGCGTCAACTCGCCCTCTGCGGTCTGGCGAACGGCGAAATCGCGGCCCCGGTAGGTGAAGGCGTGAGTGAACATCGACGCATGGTAGCACCCGCGCGCCGAAGGCGGCGCGTTGGCGCTCCGAAGGCGACGCGTTGCAGGACACTGCACCAGCGTTTAACGTGCGCCCAACTCAAAAGCCCCCAAGCCATGCCATCTTCCGCCTCCGCCGACAGTCCGCGCTTCAACAAGGTGCTGCGCCGCTGGGATGTCGTGCTGCTCTCCTTTGGCGCCATGATCGGCTGGAGCTGGGTGCTGATCAGCGGCTACTGGATCGAATCGGCGGGATCGCTCGGCACCTTCATCGCCTTCGCCGCCGGTGGCCTCGCCATCATTCTCATCGGCCTCACTTACGGGGAGCTCGCCTCCGCCATGCCCAAGGCGGGTGGCGAGCATGTGTACACACATCGGGCCCTTGGTCCGAACTGGTCGTTCGTCTGCACTTGGGCGCTGCTATTCGCTTACATCGCAGTGTGCCTGTTCGAGGCGGTCGCGCTGCCCACAGCCATCGAATACTTGGCGCCCGGCATCCGCATCGGCACGCTATGGCGGGTGCTGGACGCCGATGTGGACCTGGGCTTCTTCCTCATCGGGGCGGGCGGCGCCATCGTCATCACGGTGGTCAACGTGCTCGGCATCAAGGCCGCCGCCCGCCTGCAGAACCTGATCGCCCTGATGATCTTCCTGTCCGGGATGCTGCTGTTCACCGGCGCGCTCAGTTTTGGCGAACTCGACCGGGCGCGGCCCTTCATTGCCGAGCCGGCCACCGGCATCCTCACCGTGCTGATCATGGTGCCCGCCCTGCTGGTGGGCTTCGACGTCATTCCGCAGTCGGCGGAGGAGATCAACCTGCCGCAGTCGCGGATCGGCGTGCTGTTGGTGGTCTCCGTGGTCATGGCCGTGCTTTGGTACGTCCTGATCGGGCTTTCGGTGGCCGTGGCGCTGCCGAGGGAGACCTTGGCCGCCAGCGACATGGCCACCGGCGAGGCGGCTTCCGCGCTCTGGGGCGGAAACT
Source organism: Gammaproteobacteria bacterium (assembly GCA_009843635.1). Classification (GTDB taxonomy): domain Bacteria; phylum Pseudomonadota; class Gammaproteobacteria; order Pseudomonadales; family Azotimanducaceae; genus Azophilus. The sequence goes on along the minus strand of VYDB01000046.1, from coordinate 27,607 downwards.
GGGCCGGCAGCGTGCTGGTGCTCGGCGGCGTCGGGGGCATTCTCAGCAGTTGGAATGCCTTCGTCATCGGCGGCAGCCGGGTGATGTTCGCCTTGGCCGAGTCGGGCCAGATTCCCCGCGTCTTCGCGCGTTTGCATCCCCGCTACCGAACGCCCTACGTCGGCATCATCACCATCGGTTTGCTGTGCTGCATCTCGCCGCTGTTTGGGCGCACCATCCTCGTGTGGCTGGTCAATGTGAGCAGCTTCGGCGTCACCATCGCCTTTCTGTTCGTGGCGCTCGCCTTCCTGCGCCTGCGCAAGACGGAACCGGACTTGGCCCGGCCGTTCAAAGTGGCCAAGGGCAGCGCCGTCGGCTGGGGCGCTGTGCTGCTTTCCCTCGCGCTGCTTTCCGCTTTTCTGCCTTGGAGCCCGTCGGCGCTGCTTTGGCCTTATGAATGGTCAATGATCCTTGGCTGGGCGGTGGTCGGCCTGCTGTGCTTCGTCTTCTTCCAAGGGCGGGAAGTGAAGGCGTGAGCAGCGGGCATTGCACCCATGAAACTCGGCTTGGTCAATCGGTAAACGGAGATCGGCGAGAATCAGCGTTCGAAGGTATGCTTGGCAACATGGTGCGGAACCTTGAGTTGGACAACGGGGGGCTGAGGCGCCGCAGAGCCGATTTTCCCCCGGAGTCAGGCGAAGCCGCTGCATAGTCCGTCGCTGCGAATCCAAGGAGGGAATATGAAGGCAGAATCTGAATTGCTGGCGCGTATCACTGTGCGGCCAGATGTCTTCGGCGGTAAACCGATCATCCGCGATATGCGCATTGCCGTGGAACATGTTTTGGCGATGCTGGCGGCTGGCGACACCGTGGAGAGGGTATTGGAGGAATACTCGTTTCTCGAACCGGAGGACATTCAAGCCTGTCTGCTCTTCGCGCACCGTTCAATAGAAGGAGAGCTCGTTCACGATCGCGTCTCGGTAATCAGCCAAGCAGGCTGAAGAGGTCGTGAAGTTTCTTCTGGACGTTTGCGCAGCGTCTCGTCGTTTGCACACCCAGCTGGCCGACGCCGGGCACGACGTTGTTTCGGCCGTTGAGATAGATCCGCTGGCCAGCGACGAAAGCTTGCTTGCGCTGGCGACGGAACAGGGACGCGTTCTAGTCACGAAAGACAAGGACTTTGGCGAGTTGGTCTTCGTGCGCCGTCTGCCGCATCCATGCATCATTCGTCTTGTTGATATGGATGTACTGGACGAAGCAGCGACCATGGCAGACCTTGTCGAACGCTATGCGGACCACATCGAGTCTGGCGTGTTGATCGTAGCGACACCAAACCGGGTGCGCATACGCCGTGGGCCGGCCAACCCTACTATCCAGAGGAGAAAGTCATGAACGACGAGGAACGAGGGGAGATTGGGCTCGAACTGGTGCGAAAGCTGTTCGCCGGCCTTGATACGGCTGGTGGAAAAATGCCGGAGACGCTGACTGACTAAACCATGCGGCACGTCTTTGGCGACCTGTGGCAGCAGGAGGGACTGAGCCTCCAGGAGCACTCGCTGGTCACCTGCACCCTGCTGGTGTCGCTGAACCGTGACGCGGAGCAGCGCTTGCACTTCTTGGGCGCCAAGAATCTTGGCATCCCGCGCTCCGCCATCAAGGCGATGATCACCCATGCGGCCCGCTATGCGGGCTGGCTCAGCGCCGTCGGCGCCAGTCGGGCGCTGGCTGAGGTCTGGCCGGAGGGGTGAAGTGGCCTAGGAATCGGCAGCAATGGGTAACCATGGGTCATCTTGCACCTGATAGGTGCCGAATAGCCCCTCTAGGACTTTATCGTGAGCTTGTTTCCAACGTATTTTTGCACCGGGCGCAGTTTTGTCCCAGACGCGAACCCAGAATATGCAGGAGTAACTGCGCACCTTACCTGTCTTGCCGGCCTGCCAGATCGGTTCGAAGTGCTGCTCAAACTCGCGGTCGTTCAGCGGTTGATCATAGGGAAGCGAATCGAAATTTAGTGCCTCGGCTTCATCCGCGAAGCTTCCCCCGGTGTCGTCTTCGGCTCCGCCTGGGGGCGTGTCACCTCGCCGAACTATGAGGTGATCCTCAAAAACCCCCACATCGAATGAGTAGTATGCCTTCTCACGCTCGCCACTCGCTCTGTCTGAATCAGGCACCTTGCGGTACCAGCAGGGCGGGTTCACGCCTTTCTCTAGCAAGGTCACCATTGCGCCTAGCTCCGTTTCGAGTTGCTGGGCCCGCTTCTCATTCTTTTGAACTTCCTCTTCAAGCTGCTGGGCCCGTTCTCGCTGCTCTTGCATCTCCTCAAAGAAAGTCCCTTCGTCGCCATCGAGCAGTCGGCGTGCATCCGATAGCTCTTGCTCCGCCCTCTTGACTTGCTGCTTGGCCCTGTCGCGTTGTTGGCTGAGGGTGCGAATCTTATCTCGCAGTACCTCCGATTCCTGCTTCAACTCTTCCCGTTCCGCCGACACTTCGCGCAGACTGTCTTTGACCTTGTTGAGATTGTCGGCATTCGCTTCCCATTGTTGACTTAGCGACAAAAACAGCAGCATCAACAAGAACAGCAACAGTATGAACACTTCCGCAACAGTCAAGCCAAATACGGTCCCCCGTCGATAGGCGGCTCCACTTGAATCGGGAGATTCCCCCACAAACGTCTCGCTAGGAGGGGTCGCCGCCCCGACCGAGTGGCCACCAAGGCCTGGACTTGGGTTCAATGGGGGCATTGGTGTTGGCTCGAGATTGGCTGCTGTGTGCGATCGATTTATGCGCGCCCAGTTCGGAATCACCGCCAGCTATGCGGTCGTCTGCGGTGTCCGTTGAGTTTCGCAGCACGTCCCCAAGCAGGCTCTCGAACTGCGCGGTAGTGCGCTCGGCCTTGTTGCGTTGCGCGTCGAGTGTACTCGCCAGCCCTTCAATCTTCGCCTTGAGAGAGTCTGCTTGGTTGGCTGCCTGACCAAGCGTTGTGGTCGCATCTTGTGTCCGGTCGGCGATGGACTCAAGAGCGATCCGGCACAGAGCGTCCACATCCGCGATTAGACTCTTGCAGCTATCAACCATCGCCCGATGAGCTTTCCCCATCTCTGCGACCTGCGAGACCAGGTCGGCATCCACACGCTTGGTGGTATCGTTGAGAGCAAGCAAAGTCTGCTTGGCGTCTTGCAGCACTTGCCTGAGGTCGCCGCTGTCGATTATCGACTCCCGTGTATTTCCTTGAAACGTGGTGACGGCTTCACTGGCATCCACCAAGGCCGCGCCAAAGGGCTCAATTCGCTGGCGGAGCCCGCTTAAATCCGTCAGCAACGCATTCAATTCAGCTTTGTGCGATATTGAACTTGTGCGCATAGCCTCGGCTGATTGCGCCAGAGAGGCTGTGAGTCGTGACCATCCCGCTTCGGTTTGTTGGAGTGATTGAGTTGCCGCTGCATCAAAGCGCTCAGTCAGGCGTTCGATTTCTGTCTGTGTCTGATTGCTCAGGCTAGTCCAGCGTTGGCGCAACTGAAGCAGTTCTCGCTTTGATTCAACAACGGCGGTTTCGTGATCGTTGCGCATCGCCGCAATGGCACCCTGCCAGTTTGTTGCGATGCCTTGAACTTCAGACTGCGCAATCTCGGCCAGACGTTCGTTGAATCCCTCGATCACTCGCTCGGCGCTAGCCCGTGTGCCGTCAGCTTGCTCAAGCATCACGCGGGTGAAGTGCGCGAAGCCGTCTGCGGCCTCGAATAAATTGCGCCGCAGTGCTTGGAGCTGCTCTCTTACGTCCCAAGATAGAGGGGTTTCCAAGCCTGGGCTCTCATAGGGCGAATCGGGTTCTGGAGAGGCGATGGCTTGCCCTGCTGGGGGCGAGGTGATCACGCTCGGGGTCCCCGAGGGTTCCGCGACACTTCTAGTCTGCAGCAGAATTCGACCGAGGATGCCTGCTACCGTGGATGTCAGTGCAATGCCGAAATTGCCTATGAGATCGATTGTCCGGCTGCGCAAGTTCTCTGGTCCCGCATCGCTCGCCTCCAAAATGAACAGTTGGACGATCGCAAGAATCAACGAAATCAAAGTGTAGAGTAGGCCTAGGTAGTAGGCTTCGTCACTGGCCCAGCCTGCGGCGTGGCCCCGGTCTTCCCAATGTCTCCAGCACTTCAGAGAGACGGCTAAGGAGGCGATTACAGCAGCTAGGATCGCGCCGACAAGTCCGGTGACTCCCAGTTTGACGGCCACGATGAGCGCGGCGCCGACTCCGAAGTACCAAAGCAGTGACGTCCTGAGTGCGCCACCGCTTCGAGCCGGAGGAGCAGCTATATCGACTCGAGCCAAATTACCCGTCCGCCAAAAGCGTGCACCAAGTCCTTCCACCAATAGTAGTGCTCTGTGGTTTGCCAGCGCGCAACGTCAATGCCGTGCCGTTCCAACCGATAGATGCTGACATCTACCGTGCTCAAGTCACTTTTGAGATGACGCAGGCCAGGTTGGGTCAGCAGGGCTTCAGGTTGGGGATAAGGTCCGTAGTGTGACAGTCCGCCGGATTCTGAGTGCTGCAACAAGTCGGAGTAGAGAATCAAGTGCATTCGGTCAGTATTCTCATTGAGTGCCCGCAGGCTCGAGGCATGCCGGGCGGCCACCACACCGATGGTCTCAAGAATCAGGGACCGTGGCAGGGTGTGTTGACCTTGCTGGTCAAACAGCCGTTCCAATCGAGCACGAAAGTCATTCCAGCGACGCAGTTCTATGGTCCTGCCAGTGGTCAGGTCATCCACAATCGTTCGAGTGTCAGGATTGCCTCCGGGATTGCAGACTCGAATTGCCGGTTCGAGGTCCGCGAGGTCGGCTGCAAGCTCATAGACAATAAGCTCCTCCCCTGGCTCGATGTTGTGGGAAGCATAGGTGCCATTGGCATCACTCGGCTCCTGTAGTTCCTTGATCAGCGTTCTCAATTTCTCGCGGTGCTTGGGTGCCAAGGGGTCGGAAGTGTCGATCAGCAATACCGTTGTGTACTTGGGCTTGGGGTCTATTGGGCATAAATCGGCGTCGAGACGAGAGCGAGTACAGCCGCTGGCTAGAGAAATGGCGATCAAGGCCCAAATGGCCCATGACGGTCTAAGGATGGACGCCACCCCCCAACCCGGTGCGCCGTTTTGGGTGTGCTCGTGCTTCGCGCTAGAGTTCACGCTTGCCGTCACTCAATTCGTCGATCCGCTTGAAGCGTCGGCGCAGGCGGTTGTAGTCCTCCTGCAGTTGGGAAATCGCCTCATGCACTTGGTTCCTCAACGTTTCCCTGTGGTCCATTGAATTGTCTGCGGGAGGGCTGAAATCCGGCGCCAACAGAACGCCGGGATCGATTTGAACCTTGGCTGCGAAGTGACTTGGCGGTGGCGTGCTGCGAGCATCTCGGTTTGCCGTGCGCCATGCTTCGAGCAGATAGTCTAGGTCGTATTGGTACTGTTGTAGATTGGTCGGATAGTTCTCCCTGATACCTTGGCAACGAACTACCAGCTCTCGGTATCGATCTTGCTGAATTCTGAGTTTGTGTCTTTCGTCCTTCAACCAACCCTCATACTCCTTGAAGGTTTGCCCAAGAGCGCTTTGGGACTGATCATAGGCAGCTGCATAGGACTGCTGTTCTTTCAGTAACTGTCGATCCCTTTGGCCATAGCCAGGGTACGGGTCATCGCGACGGAGCCACTCGAATCCACCGAACAAGAAGAAAGCAAGGCCCAACAGCGCCAGCAACAAGGACTGAAAGGCGTCCCAACTAAAGGGCTGTGCCAGAAATCGCTGGAGCGCGTCGTCGCCAATAACGAATAGTTCGGTAGCTGGAGCATTCGCAACCGCTTGCATGCTGTCCCTGAAGTGGCCCACCAGTAGGTTGAACGCAATTGCGGCGCTGAGTAAAACAAGGCCGCCCAAGACGGCCAACAGCTTTCGACCTAGGTGAACGTGGTTCACTTGGCGAAGCAAAGTCCCCATCGCTAAGCCGAGCAGCACAACGTTGAGCAAGCTGATCAGCCCCATTTGGCCGAAAGAGCCCATGAAGCCAAAAGGGCTAACCTCCATAAGCAAGCTCGCGTTAAGCGCGACCTCGAAGAGAAGGGCGCCGCTAATCCACCAAGCAGAATTTCGCCGGTGTGAGTAGTCGGGCGGCCGGGTCAAGCGGTTTTCCTGTCTGAAGTGCTCGAAGTCGCGACTGGCATGGCGCATCGCTTCCTCCCTGGGCGCCATAGCGTTAATGCGCGAATCCGCTTGCTTTTCCAGCTCACGCTTACCGTTTTGCGCCTTCTCTCCCACTTGGCGAGCGGTATCGTCGAGATCCTCATCCCTGTCCATATTGGCGAGCAGGCGCTCAACATCCGACAAGTACGTGGCAACGATGTCTCGACAGTTGCGGCCGCGTTGGTTGACCCAGTCCACGATTCGTTGTTCGGTGCCGCCCAAGCTCTCGATATCCGACGCTGGTAGATCCTTGGCCCCGCGGGACTTGCCGTCTTCAAGAATCTTGTGGTCGCGCAACCAGTGGTCGAGATTCAGGGGGACGTATTTGCCTGTGTCGGGGCTAAACCCCGGCACCGCTTCCCAATTCTGTGACTTAGTGACCATCGCTTCGAGCAATCCAACCCCTCCCAATTCGCGGCTGCGCATAGAACAGGTTGCTCATTCATTTGTCAACTTAGCAGTAGTTGTGTGCGAAGTTGTGCCGCCACCTTCCGATCAATCACGAGTCGTAGCCGTTGGACGGACCGGAGGTGCAAACGACCCACTGCCAGATGAGTGCGGTCTCGGTACCGGTGTTAGCGCAGAGCAGCTTGGCCATGCTGGTCTCGAACGCGCAAGGGCGACGCTCGCTGGCCAGCGAGGTGGCGTGTTTGCTCGGGGACCACCTTCTCGTGGGTCTGAGGGAGCACCTCGTCAGAACATCGTGTTCGGGTTGGCCGAATTCGTCGGAACGATCTGCAGAACGTCCCAGTGCTCGACGATCTTGCCGTTGTCGTCGAAGCGGAATATGTCGATCCCCGCGTAGTCATTGTCGCCGGGCCATTCCTGATGGCAGTGCAGCACCACGAGGTTGCCTTCCGCTATCGCTCGCTTGAAATGCACCCGCTTGCCGGAATACTCGGCCTGCATGCGCTCGAAGTACGCGATGAAGGCTTCCTTGCCGTCGCCCACTTCGGGGTTGTGCTGCGTGTACCGCTCGCCAACGTATTTCTCGATGGCAGCGCGGGGCTGGCATTGGTTGAACATCAGGTCGTAGAACGCCATGGCGTTCGCCTTGTTTGTTGCATGACGATCGGTGTTGCTCATCTTGGTTCGCCAGCTTGTGGCCCGGCAAGTGCTTGCGGGTCCAGTCTATCAGGTCGCTTTGGGCTGTGGCGTGCGCCTCAAGGCGGGAGGCCAGCGTGATAAATTGCGCCCATGAAACTCGGCTTGGTCTATCCGCAAACGGAGTTCGGCTCCGATCTCGGCTTGGTGCGGGAGTTCGCCGTGCGGGCCGAGGATCTGGGCTATGAGCAGATCGTCGTCTATGAGCACGTGCTGGGTGCCGACCCGGCGGTGCATGAGCTGAGCGGCCCCTACACTTGGGAGACCGAGTTCCACGAACCCTTCGTCCTGTTCGGCTACTTGGCCGCCATCACCAGTGCAGTGGAGTTGGTCACCGGCATACTGGTGCTGCCGCAGCGCCCCACCGCCTTGGTCGCCAAGCAGGCTGCCACCTTGGACTTCGTATCCGGCGGGCGACTGATTCTGGGTGTCGGCGTCGGCTGGAACCAAGTGGAATACGCCGCATTGGGCCAGGACTTCCACCGCCGGGGGGCGCGCATGGCGGAGCAGATTCCCCTGCTCCGGCAACTCTGGTCCGAACCGCTGCTGAACTTTGAAGGCGAATTCGACCGAATTCCCGCCGCCGGCATCGCACCGCGCCCGGCCCGTTCCATCCCCATCTGGATGGGCGGCTGGGCGGACGCCGTGCTGGAACGCACGGGAAGGCTGGCCGACGGTTGGCTTGCGGCATCCGGCAGCCCCAAGCGCTGGCAGGACGAAGATCGAATCCGCACCCCCGAGGACCTCCGCCGCCGTCTCGCCATCGTTCATCAAGCCGCCCGAAGCGCGGGGCGGGAGACCAACAGCATCGATGTCTCCATGCTGGTCGGCCTGATCGGCTTCGACGGCTTCGAGACCTTCAATCCGGGCGCTTGGGCGCAACGCGCCCGAACATGGGAGCAGGCGGGCGCCACCGGCGTGGTCTTATCCACCCTGGATTTGGGCTTCACCCCCGCCGAGCATTTGGACGCCATCACCCGATTCGCCGAGGCTTGGCGGGAAGACTAGGGGCTCACCTTCCCAGCCGCCACAGCGACGCCAAGTTGTTGCGCTGCATGTCGGATGAGCCGCCGACGATGGGCATGCCGAGCAGGTCGCGGACGTGGCGCTCCATGTCGTAGCCGTCGGATAGGGCGTAGGCGCCCATGACCTGTTGGCAGGCCAGCGCGATCTCAACGCCGGTATCGGCGCAGAACAGCTTCGCCATGCTGGTTTCGATTGCGCAGGGGCGGCCCTCGTTGGCCAGCCAGGCGGCGTGGTGGAGCATGTGGCGGCAGGCTTGGAGCTTGGTGCGGGCGCTGACCAGCTTGTGGCGAATGGCTTGGTGGCCGGCAATGGGCTGGCCGAATTGGACGCGCTCCTCGGCGTACTGCCAAGCCTCCTCCATGGCGGCTTGGGCGATGCCGAAGATCACCGCGGTCAGCTCGATCTTCTCCACGTCCAGGGCGCGTCCCGCCAACTGCCGCCAACCTTGGTTCCACATCTCGACGCCGCCGACCACGGCGTCGAGGGGCAACTCCACGTTGTCGAAGTAGACGTCGGACGACAGCGTGTAGCGCAGGTTGACGTGCTCGATGGGGGTCATGCTGAGGCCCGGCGCATCGGTGGGCACGAGCAGGAAGGAGAGGTTGCGGTAGCGTTCCTCCGCGGGGCCGGAGCGCACCAAGCAGTAGATGATGTCGGCGAAGTCAGCGCCCGTGCACCAGCGTTTCGCGCCGTTGATCACGATCTTCCCATCGCGCTGTTCGGCGCGGGTTTCGACGCTGGCGAGGTCGCCCCCCACGTTGGGCTCGGAGAGGCCGTAGGCGAAGGTCATCTCCCCTCGCGCCAATTGCGGCAGCAGTTCGCGCTTCTGCGCTTCGGAGCCGTTTTCGGAGAGGTTCATGCCCCCGTAGAAGGCAGCGTGGATGTAGGGTCCGGCCAGAAAAGGGCCGGCGCGGCACAACTCCTCGATGACCGCCACCGCCGCCACGATGTCCTGGCCGGCACCGCCGTAGGCCTCGTCTATGGTCAAGCCCATCACGCCCAAGTCCGCAAGGCGGCGGAAGGCGTCGCGCGGGAAGCGGTGCTCCCGGTCCCAGAGGGCGCGCTTCTCGCGGGGGGCCTCGGCGGCCACAAAGCGCTTGATCTGGCGGCGAATCTCCGCCACGTGGTCCGGCTCGTCGATGAAGGTCTGCAGGCTCACAAGATCATGCCTCGCCGCACCCTGGCGCACCGCGCGGCTTCACGAAGCGCCCCAAGTGTCGCGGTAGAACAGTTCGCCCGCCGGCATGCGGGCCGTGGGTCCATAGCCGCCCGCCACCGGATAGCCCATCGGCACGGCAGCGGCAGTAAACCAGTCCGGGTCGATGCCGAGCAGGTCGCGCACCGCCGGCTCATCCATGCACAACAGGGTGGTGAGCACGCAGCCCACCCCCTCCGCCCGGCAGGCGAGCATGAGGTTCTGCACTGCCAGATAGACCGAGCCGCCGCCGACCACCGAAACCCGGTCCTGATCGGCGTCTGTCACCGCCATGAACTGCGGATTGAAGCAGACCACCGCCACCACCGGGCATTCGCCCATGTGGCTGGCCAAGTAGTCGCCAGCGGCGATGGTGCGCTCCTCGCGCTGGCGCTCCTCTTCCGGCGCGTCGGTGAAGCGCTTGCGGTAGTTCACCGTGAACGCCGACCAGCGGCGGGTGTAGAGCTCGCCCAGCCGCGTCTTCAAGGCGCGGTCATGCACCATCACCATGCGCCAAGGCTGCCGATTGCCGCCGCTCGGCGCCCAGGCTGCGGCCTGCATGATGCGTTCCAGCACATCATCCGGGATGGGGTCCGGCCGCAGCCGCCGGATGGCGCGCTGGGTGCTCATCAGCTCATAGAGCGATTCTGCGGACATGGTGCCTCCTCTCTGCCTGCCTTCGTTTCTATCCTGCCTTTATCCTTCGATCCCCAGTTCGGCGAAGGCGGTGCGCTTCGCCCACTTGTAGTCGGCCTTGCCGTTGGGCGCCCGCTGGACGCGGTCCACGAACACCACCTGCTTCGGCAGCTTGTAGCCCGCCAAGTGCTCGCGGGTGAAGTCGATCAGCTCGGCTTCGGCCAAGGCGTCTGGCTGGCTGCAGGAAGCCACCGCCACCACCCGCTCGCCGAAGCGCTCGTCGGGGACGCCGACCACGAGGCTGTCGGCGACCTCGGGATGGCGTTTGATCGCCTCCTCCACCTCCTCCGGAAACACCTTCTCGCCAGCCGTGTTGATGCAGACGCTGCCGCGCCCCAACAGCGTGATCGAGCCGTCGGCTTCGATGGTGGCGAAGTCGCCGGGGAAGCTGTAGCGTACGCCGCCGATTTCGCGGAAGGTGGCGGCGCTCTTTTCCGGGTCCTTGTAGTAGCCCACCGGCACGCTGCCGCTGGAGGCGATCATGCCCATTTCCCCGGAGCCCGGCTGCACTTCCCGGCCGTCCTCGGTAAAGACCTTCACGCCTTCGTTGAGGACGAACTTGGCGGTCTCGGTGCGGGCTTCCCGCGTGGTAACGCTGGTGCCCATGCCGCCCTCCGTGGAGCCGATGGCATCGACCAGCGCCATGTCGTGGTGCTTCAGCAGGCCCTGCTTGTTCTCGGCGCTCCACATCACGCCGCTGGAGATGATCTGGCGGACGCTGGAAATTTCGTAGGAGTTGCCGCGCCGCGCCGCTTCGTCGAGCGCAGCCAGCAGGGGCCGGGCGAAGGCGTCGCCAACGATGACGAGATCGGTGACGCGGTGGCGCTCCACCAATCCCCAGATATGGTCCGGGTCGAGCCCCAGCCGAGGCGTGAGCACCACGGTGCCGCCCAGGGAAAGGGGTATGAAGCCACCCAGCCACATGCCAGTGCCGTGCATGAGCGGGCAGGCGGGCAGCGAGATGGGCGCGCCGCCGCCGATGGCCTCGATCAAGGCGGGCACCTCGGCAATGCGTTCCGGCGGCGGCAGCTCCCGTCCGGCGGCACCCATGCCCATCAACGCTTGGCAGAAAAGGCCGCCGTGGTACATCACGCCCTTGGGCATGCCGGTGGTGCCCCCGGTGTAGAGCATGTAGATGCTCAAGGGATCCCGTTCGATGCGTGGCATGGGCTTGGCATCGCGGATGGCGCGCTCATAATCCAAGGCGCCATCGAGCAGGGTTTCGGTGCCGTCGTCCACTTGGATGTAGAGCTTCACCTTCGCCAGGCGGTCGCGTATCTCCCAGATGCGCGCGGCGTAAGAGGCCTGGAAAACCACTGCTTCGGCATCGGCGTTGTCGAGCAGATACACCAGTTCGTCGGCCTTGTAGCGGTAGTTCACGTTGATTGGGCAGCCGCTGATCTTGAACGCTGCGTACTGCGCTTCGAGATACTCGCCGCAGTTGTGCAAGTAAGTGCCCACTTTCGAATCAACACCCAAGCCATGGTCGCTGTACACAGCCGCCAACCGAGCCGCCCGGTCATCGAACTCGCGCCAAGTGCGAACTTGGTCGCCGCAGATCACGGCGGGCTTTTGGCCAACGGTGTCCGCAATGACCTCCCAAGCCGTGGCGAAGTGAAAATCCATCCCTCGTTCCCCTAATGCTTCGCTGCTGGAGCCGCTAATGTACTGGCGGATTCCGGCAAGCGCCAGTGTTGGAGATTCAAGGAAGGCCGCATCCAGTTGCATTCGAAGTGGCCGCCGCTATACTTGCCGTCCCTCGCCATCCGGCAGTCGGTGGTTGGCGAGCGTAAGCCTTCTGTTCCGCCTTAGCTCAGTTGGTAGAGCAGCTGACTGTTAATCAGCGGGTCGCTGGTTCGAGCCCAGCAGGCGGAGCCACCTCCTCGTCGCACCCCCAGTGGATGCTGCTCAAGCTGAAGCGTCCGGGTTGAAGGCAGCGGATTGAGCAAGGATACTCTACGCTGCTTTGCGGAGGCATGGACATGGCGGAACCGAATTTGAATCCCGGCCAAGCGCGCGCGCCGGGGCCGACCTATCAGGAAGCGATACTTAGGGACGCCTCCGCGCCCCCGGCGGCGTTCTTGGAGTATTCCTACGAGTTCATGGGCGACCATGACATTCCCTACGCCAACTACACGTCCAAGGCATTCCTGCAGGCGGAATTCGACAAGTTGTGGCCGCGCGTCTGGCAGATGGCCTGCCGGGAGGAGCACATCCCGGAACCGGGCGACTACCACGTTTACGACATCGGCACCCTGTCGGCCATCGTGGTGCGCAACAAGGACGGTGCGATCAAGGCATTCCGCAACGCCTGCATGCACCGGGGCACGGCGCTGCGCGACCCGGAGAGCTCGGGCTTTTGCCGGTCTTTCAAATGTCCCTTTCACGGCTGGGAGTACGATCTGGACGGCAAGTTGATCCATCTGCCGGAAGACTGGGACTTCCCCCATGCGAGCGCGGACACCCACAGCCTGCGGGCCGTGCGGGTGGGCAC
>VYDB01000046.1:0-14887 GCA_009843635.1 Gammaproteobacteria bacterium | reverse complement strand
TCGATGACGACGCAGAACCCTTGGAGGAGTTTCTGGGCGTGCTGCCGGAACACTTCAAGGACTTCCGGATCGAGGATCGCTACATCGAGACCCATGTGAGCAAGCGCTTGCCGGCGAACTGGAAGGCCGCCGAGGAAGCGTTCATGGAGGCCTACCACGTCAAGGAGACCCACGCGGGCGGCGCCGACTACTCCGAACCCATCACCACCTACGACGTGTTCGGCGACAACGTGAACCGGTTCATCCACACGGTTGGCGCGGCCAACCCGCGCCGGGCTGAGCCCTACACCGAACAGGAGCTGCTTGAGGCGCTGTGGGGGCGCCGGGGTCCGAACGATGCGGATCAATGTCCCCAACTGCCGGAGGGGATGACCGCGCGGGACTTCTACGCGCAATTCGTGCAGCAGCAGCTTGGCGAGCTGTACGACCAGGATTTTTCCAATTATTCAACTGCTCAAACGCTTGATTCCATTGAGTATTTCCTCTTTCCGAACCTGTTCGTCTTTCCCGGGCTGTCGCTGCCCATGGTCTATCGGTTCCGACCCGACCCGAACGATCCGGACTACTGCACGTTCGACCTCTTCTTTCTCCGCCCAAAGCACCCGGAGAAGGAGCCGCCTCCGCCGCCTGAGCCGATTCACCTCAACATCGAGGACAGCTACACCGCCGCCAAAGGATTGGGTTGGCTGGGCCCGGTCTATGACCAGGACACGGACAACATGGCCGCCCAAACACGGGGCTTCAAGGCCTGCGCGCGCGGCGCCCAGACACTGGGCAACTACCAGGAGGTCCGGGTGCGCCATGTGCACAAGCGCGTGAAGGACTACCTGGAAGGCTAACTAGTGGACGGGTCCAGGCAGACTTGAACTTCGCCGTCAACGACGCGGCTGTCGAATACGCATAGCGGAACGCGGGTGAGTTGGCCGATGGCTTCGCCGTTGTCGAGCTTGAAGCGCATGCCATGCACGGGGCAGAAGATGTAGCCGTTGCGCACCCGCCCCCCCTCCAGCGGCTGGTTTTGATGCGAACACCGGTTCTCGACGACGTGAATCTCGTCCCGCGAGTTGCAAACCAACAGCTCCCGCCCATCCACCACGACGAGCTTGCTGCCGTTCGTTGGCACGTCGGCCACTTTGGCGATGGTTCGGTACTCGGGCATGACGGAAACTGACTCTAAGCCGGTTCGTGGTGGCTGGGCACCAAGCGCCCCAGCCCGGCGTCGATCAACTGGCCTTCCATGTAGCGGCGGATCTCCTCGGCGCGCTCCATCTTCAGCACCCGCGCCAGCATGCGCCGGGCGTCGGTGCGCTTGATGTTGCGCAGCAGCCACTTCACCTTGGGCAGGTTGGTGGCGTTCATCGACAGCACTTGGTAGCCCATGGCCATTAGCAGCACCGCGCCAATTGGGGTGCCGGCCAGTTCGCCGCAGATGCCGATGTCCTTGCGCTCCGCATGGGCGTTGCGGGCCACTTCGCGCAACGCCCGCAGCACCGCGGGATGGAAGTCCCGGTACAGATCCGCCACCCGGGAATTGTTGCGGTCCACGGCCAGCATGTACTGGGTGAGATCATTGGAGCCGACGGCAATGAAGTCCACCCGCCGCGCCAGTTCCCGCGCTTGATACACGGCGGAAGGCACTTCCACCATCACGCCGATCAGGGGATCCTTGACCTCAAATCCCTCCTCCGCCACTTCGCGATGAGCTTGGCCCACCAGCCGTTGCGCCTCCTCAACCTCGGACATGCTCGACACCATCGGCAGCATGATGCGCAGCACGCCCTTGAGGCCGGAGTTGGCCTTGAGCATGGCGCGGGCTTGGGCCAGGAAGATTTCCGGATGGTCCAGGGTGACGCGAATGCCGCGCCAGCCGAGAAAGGGGTTGTCTTCGGAGATGGGGAAGTAGGGCAGCGCCTTGTCGCCGCCCACATCCAAGGTGCGCATGGTCACCGGACGCGGTTCGAATGCCTCCATGTGGGTTCGATACAGGCGCCGCTGCTCCTCCTCGGTGGGGAAACGGTCCTGGGCCATGAACGGCACCTCGGTGCGGAACAGGCCGATGCCCTCCGCGCCCCGGTCCAAGGAGCGGGAGATGTCCCGGGTCAGGCCGATGTTCACCCACAGCAGCACCCGGTGGCCGTCCAGCGTGATGCAGGGCAGGCCGCGCAGTTCACCCAACTCCTCGGCGAACTCCTGATCCTCGGCAAGCACCCCCTGGTATTCGGCAGTGAGCTTGGCGGATGGGTTGGCGTACACCTCGCCATAGTGGCCATCGACGATGAGCGGTTGCCCGTCAAGCTCGTGAATGGGCAGGTCAACCAAGCCCATCACCGCCGGGATGTCCAAGGCCCGCGCCAGGATGGCGACGTGGGAATTGACTGCGCCGCGCTGGGAGACCACCCCCTTGAGACATTCGGCGGGCACGTTGGTGAGCATGCTGGGGGTGATTTCCTCGCCGACCAGAATGGTGTCAGGCGGGAAATGCACCTTGTGGGTGCGGATGTCCTGCAAGTAGGCGAGCACCCGCAGCCCCAAGTCCTCCACGTCGGTGGCGCGCTCACGCAGGTAGGCGTCCTCCATGCGCTTGAAACGGCTCAAGTGCTCGCGAATGACGTTTTTCAACGCGCCTTGCGCCCACTCGCCGCGCTGAATGCGATGGCGCACGTCACCGGTGATGGCGTCGTCGTCCAGCATGTGCAGGTAGGCGTCAAACAACGCCAGTTCCTCCCGGGGCAGGCTCTGCGCAAACTGGTCGCTGATGCGCCGGATGTCGTTGCGCACCGACTCCACGGCGCGGTCGAAGACCATCAACTCGACCATGACGTTCTCGGCTTCCTTGTCCGGCACCCCATCGAGGCTGGCGGCCGGGTGCACCACCGTCGCAACCCCGAAGGCGATGCCCGGCGAGCCGGCGATGCCTTGGATCTTGAGGTCCTCGCGGTCGTCGGTGGCATTGATGAAGTTGGCCATGTCGCCGACCGCTTCGGCGTGGGCGATGACCGCGGCCAGTTGGGCGGACAGGGTGAGGAGAAAGGCCTCCTCGCCTTCGTCGAAGCGGCGCTTCTCGCGCTGCTGGACCACCAGCACGCCGAGCACCTCGCGATTGTGGATGATCGGTGCGCCGAGAAACGCGTTGAAGGGCTCCTCGCCCATTTCCGGCATGTGGAAGTAGCGTGGATGCTCGCGGGCAGCCTCCAGGTTAACGGGTTCCGCCCGTTCGCCGACGAGGCCGACCAAGCCGACGCCCTCATCGATGGTGGCGCGGCCCACGGCATCCGGGTTGAGTCCCTCGTTGGCGGCAAACAAGTACTGGCTGCGGCCCGGCATCCGCAAGTAAACCGAGCACACCTCGGTTCCCAAGGCGGTGCGCACTTCGCGGACCATGACCTCGAGGGCTTCCGCGAACGTGGGCGCCGCGCTTACGTCCTGGACGATTTCCCGAAGTTGATGAAGCTCGCTGAGCACTCGCTAACCGACTCCGGCAGTTGCCGAGGGCGCGGGATCGTTTGCAAACTCTCGCAGGGCGGGTGCCAGCTCGGCCAACGCCTTGCGATAGACGTCGCGCTTGAAGGCGATCACCTTGGTGACCGGATACCAGTAGCTGACCCACTGCCAATGGTCGAACTCTGGCTCATCGAAACGGTGGACATCGACCCGGCTGTCATCAGCCAGCATGCGCAGCAAGAACCACTTCTGCTTTTGGCCGATGAAGCCGGGATCGGAGTTGGTGCGGCGGAGCTGCGGCGGCAATTCATAGCGCAACCAGTCTTGGGTCTCGGCGACGAGCTCGACGCAGGCCGCATCGAGGCCCACCTCTTCGTCGAGTTCCCGGTACAGGGCGTCCTCCGGCGTCTCCGATTCCTGGATGCCGCCCTGCGGAAACTGCCAAGCGTCAAAGCCGCCGACGCGCCGGGCAAATAGAACCTGTTCGCGGCTGTTGGCCACGACAATGCCGACGTTCGGCCTGAAGCCGTCCGCGTCCAACATGCGACCCCCTGCCATTCGTTGCCAAAACAAACGCCTCAATTGAACATCAAACGCCCACTAAACACCATGCCGCGCCATGCTAAGGTAAGCCAATGAGCAATCGCTTGGCCGCCGAGACCAGCCCCTACTTGCGCCAACACGCCGACAACCCGGTGCATTGGCAGCCGTGGGACGACCAAGCGCTCGGCGAAGCGCGGGAGAGCGGCAAGCCCATCCTGCTGTCGATCGGCTATTCGTCCTGCCACTGGTGCCACGTCATGGCCCACGAGTCCTTCGAGGACGCCGGCACCGCCCAGGTGATGAACGAGCGGTTCGTCAACATCAAGGTCGATCGGGAGGAACGCCCGGACCTCGACAAGGTCTATCAGACGGCCCACCAGGTTCTGACCCAGCGCCCAGGCGGTTGGCCGCTGACCGTGTTTCTGGATCCCGAGTCCTTGGCCCCCTTCTTCGCCGGCACCTACTTCCCCAAGACGCCGCGCTACCAGATGCCGAGCTTCATCGACCTCATGCTGCGCATCGACGAGACCTTCCGCAGCAAGCGGGAAGCCTTGACGGAACAAAACGGCAAGCTGCTGAAGCTGATGCGGCAACTTGACCTTCAGGCCCCGGAGGAAGGCGCCTCCGTAAGCGATGAGGCGCTGCTGGCCAACGCTTGGCAACAGTTGCACGAACAGTACGACCAGCAGGAAGGCGGCTTTGGCCGGGCGCCGAAGTTTCCCATGCCCGCCACCCTGGACCGGGTGCTGCGCCATTGGGCCTACACCCAGCGTGCGGGCAAGCGGGAGCGCCAGGCCCTTGACGTGGTCATGACCACCCTCACCAAGATGGCCCGAGGCGGCATCTACGACCATGTCGGCGGCGGCTTCTGCCGCTACGCCACCGATCGGGCGTGGATGATTCCGCACTTCGAGAAGATGCTCTACGACAACGGCCTGTTGCTGTCCCTTTACGCCGACGCGCTGACCATCGGCCCCGATCCGCTGTTCCAGGGTGCCGTGCGGGAGACCACCGGCTGGCTGCTGCGGGAGATGCGCCATCCGGGCGGCGCCTTCTTCGCGGCCCTGGACGCCGACTCGGAGGGCGAGGAAGGCAAGTTCTATCTGTGGCGCCGGGAACGCATCAAGCGCCTGCTGAACGAGGACGAGTACCTGGTGGTGGCCACCCTCTATGGCATCGACAAGCCCACCAATTTCGAACGCCATTGGAACCTGCACCGCCGTGACGCCTGGCGCTCGGTGGTTGAGCGGCTGTCCCTTGAGCCGGATCGAGCCGTGGCGCTGCTGGCGAGCGCCAAGGAGAAGCTCTTCAACGAACGCGCCAAGCGCGAGCGCCCGGGCCTCGACGACAAGGTGCTGACCGGATGGAACGCCATGGCGATCAAGGGCTTGGCCAAGGCCGCGGCGGCACTCGACGAACCCGCTTGGCTTGACGAGGCCACCCGCGCCGCCGACTTCATTCACGCCGAACTCTGGCGCGATGGCATCCTGTTTGCCACCTGGAAGGCGGGGGTGGCCAAGCATCCGGGTTACTTGGACGACTACGCCAACCTGATCGATGCGTTGATCACGCTGCTTGAGGCCCGCTGGCGCGACCAGGATGCGGCCTTTGCCATCGCGTTGGCCGACCAAGTGATTGACCGCTTCATGGATAAGGAGCGCGGCGGCTTCTTTTTTACCGGCGAAGACCACGAAGCGCTGATTGCGCGGCCCAAGCCCAGCCTCGACGACGCCCAGCCGCCGGGCAACGGCGTCATTGCCCAGGCGCTGGCCGGGCTCGGCAATTTGTTCGGCAACGCGGGCTACCTTGAAGCCGCCAGCCGCACCTTGGATTGGGCGCGGGGCGGCATGGAGAAGTACCCGGCGGGCCACTGCAGCCTGCTTACGGCCTTGGAGGCGCAGCACTACCCCCCGGAATTGGTCATTCTGCGCGGCCAGCCGGACGATTTGGCGCAGTGGCGCAAGGCCCTGGCCGGCGGCTTCCGGCCTTGGCGGCAGGTGGTCGCCATCCCCCATGGCGCCCGGCGCATTCCAGCCCATCTGCCCGCACTGGCACCGCTGAAGACCGTCGCCTACGTCTGCTCAGGACTAAGCTGCTCGCTGCCGATCGACTCGGTGGAACGTTTGCAATTGGTGCTGGATAAGCAGTGAGTTACTTCGCAAACAGGTAAGCGCGAGTGCTCTCGACTTTGCCACACCTGTTACGGAATGCGCTAATGTATAGGGGTTCTCGCGACCCGCTCCAAGAGGGCGACACAGACAGGAGGAAAGCGGGAAGGCGATGCACATACAACGGTTGCAAATCAGGAATGTCCGATCGCTCCGTGAGTTCGAAATGCGCTTCAAGCCCAATGAATGCGCAGGGTGGCACGTCATTCTCGGCGACAATGGGTCTGGGAAGTCGAGCGTGGTGCGTGCGCTCGCCGTCGTGCTCATGGGCGCCATCAACGCCCATGCATCGAGGCAGGATTGGGCGAGTTGGCTGCGCGCGGGTGAGGACGCAGCGTCGATCGACATCTCGGTTGCGCACCACGATGGCGACACATGGACCGGCAAGGGCAACACAGCTAGGAGACCCTTCCCGGCGCACGCCGAAATCGCTCGCGACGCCGACAACGGGAACGGGGGGACCTCGGCAACTTTAGACTACAGCAAGGGCGGGCATGCAGCGCGGACACTCTGGGGCGGAGGCTTCGGGTGGTTTTCCGCCTCCTTCGGCCCATATCGGCGCTTCTCCGGTGGCGATCAGCAGATGAACGCTTTGTACTACAGCCACCCGCGCTTAGCTCCCCATCTGTCCGCACTCGGCGAGCAGGTCGCTACCGGGGAAGCCTTGGCTTGGCTGCGCGAACTCCACGTCAAGGCGCTCGAAGGGGACCAACGTGCGAAACGGACGCAGGACTCAGTTGTCCACTTCGTCAACAGCTCCCAGCTGCTGCCCCACAACGCCGAGGTGGCCGAGGTGTCATCGGCTCAGGTCACCATGGTAGACGGTGATGGTGTGCATGTCTCTATTGAGGAGATGAGCGACGGCTACCGCTCGATCCTAAGTCTAACCTTGGAGCTCCTTCGGCTCATGGCGAACCTCTGTCGCGGCGGCCTGCGCGTGCAAAGGGATGGCAAGGTGATGCTGCCTGGTGTGGTAGTGATTGATGAGGTGGACTCGCACCTGCACCCCGCGTGGCAGAAGCGCATTGGCGAGTGGTTCGTGGACCGGTTCCCAAAGACCCAGTTCATTGTCACGACGCATAGCCCGATCATTTGCCGAGCCGCTGCTCGGGGAAGCATTTGGGCGCTGCCATCGCCGGGCTCGGGTGGTGCCATCCACCGTGTGTCGGGAACGGACTACGACCGCTTGGTTGACGGCAGCATTCTGGATGCGTACTCCACAGAGCTATTCGGGCACGATGTGCTGCGCTCTGCACGCTCGAAGGAGAAGCTTGCGGAACTAGCCCGGCTGAATCGGAAAAGACTGCGGACAGCTCTCACGAAGGAGGAGAATTCCCAACTCGCCCAGCTTCGGGCTACCTTGGGGAGTAATCCGAACCACACGGCTTCCGGGTAGCTAGGGCGATGCTCCGTCTCCACCATCCTGGCTTGGACCAGGCCACGTCCGAAGTGCTAGACGCATATCAGGCGGAAGTCGATACCGCCGGAAACTATGAAGAGCAGGTTCGCGCCGCAACGCAGCTGTGGCGGCCGCGAGCGGCGCGGAGTGCTTTCCGTCGGGTTCGCGCAGGCCTCGTCGAAATGTGCGCTGGTGCACAGCGCTGCTGCTGGTGCGAGGACTCGGCCGCCACGGACATCGAACATATCTGGCCCAAGTCGCTGTACCCCGAGCGGACGTTCCGATGGGAGAACTACCTGCTTGCCTGTGGTGGCTGCAACCGACACAAGGGCGGCCGCTTTGCCGTGCTAGACGGGGAGAGTGTGGTCGATGTCTCACGACGGCCGAACGATTCGATCGTTCGGCCCGTACGGGGGGCTGCCGTGCTGGTGGATCCGCGCGTTGAGGATCCGCTTGAGTATTTCGTTTTGGAGATCGTGGACACGTTCCTGTTTCTCCCGTGTGAGGGCTTGAGTCTTGCGGACGAACAGCGTGCCGACTACACCATCAAACTGCTTGACCTCAATCGAGAGTACCTTCGGATTGCCCGCGGGGAGGCATACGGCGCATACAGGGCTCGTCTCGTCGAGTATCGGAAGGAAAGGAAACGCAGGGCGCCCGCGAAAGCGCTTGCGCGGTTGGCCGACGCCATCATTGCTAGCGCCCATCCGACGGTATGGCGGGAGATGCAGCGGCAGTACTCACAAATTAGTGAAGTGGCGACGCTTTTTGAAGACGTGCCGGAGGCGTTGGATTGGTGAAGGGTCGCTGTCATTCAGCCCGCCAAGAGATTGGACAGCGCGATGTACGCTCGCTTGCTACGGGATTGACGCAAAGTTGGATAGGAGAAGACCGATGAGGATGTTGAAATGGACCGGCGTGGCGCTGGGTGCCTTGATTATCGTGGCGGGAGCCCTGTACCTGCTGCGCACCGACCCCATCTACATGATCAGCGGAAAGCGCCTCTCCGGAGACGAGCAGCCCTACCCTACCGACTGGTCGATGTGCAATGACCACCAGACGATTGCCGTCGAAGTCCGGGTGGACGACCCCCACTCCGTCACCACCATTTGCTTCCTCCACGACGGCGACTTCATCGTCCCGGCGATGAACGGCAGCGAAAAGCAGTGGCCGGCTATGGTAGTGCGCGACCCCCGCATCCGGGTGAAGATCGGCGATGTGGTTTTTCCGGCCCGGGCCGACCGCCTGACGGACCTCTCGATGGCGGATCTGCTCCCTTCCATTGCCGCCAAGTACCCGCAAATCGCCGAGCGCGATCCGACGGACGCGCCCCAAGATGTCTGGCTGTTCCAAATCTCCGCCCGCTGATTGATACGACCTTACGGGATTGTTCAGCTTTCATTCAGTTGCTGAGGCTAATCTGTGCTCGAATCATTGACAAGCAGTGAGGAGCCAACCCAAATGATCAGAAACAAAACCGGAGTTGCTGTTCTTGTCTTCAGCGCCCTAGTCATGTCGTCCCCAGCTGTCATTGCGCAATCATCCTGCGGAAATGGCTATGCAGGTTGCTACAGCCCACAGGGTTACAATGACGGGGAGCCGAATGGCTACCGGTCGTCAACGCCGATGATACTGGGCGCAATCTTGGGAGGAGCGCTCGGCAACGAACTCGGTCACAAGAAGCGCAACAAGCAGATCGGCGCGGTAGCCGGTGCTGTGCTTGGGGCGAGCATAGCTCGCGATCTGACGCGGCGAAATCAACGAAATCACTTTCGTCCAAGGCAATTCGCCGACGAAGGCTATGCCCCAAGCCGGAATCCCCGGACGGCTACCGACGGTTCGTTTTATGCCCGATTGCACTCGCCGGAAGCGCTGATTCTCAAGCCGCGTCGCTACGACCGACGCTAGCCCGACCGACTCAGCTTCAGCTTGGCGCCACTTGGGACAGGCGTTGCCTGTCAGGGTCAGATCCGCATGGTCATAGCTGATATCGATTCGCCTACCTACAGGCACATGCTCGAAACGTCGTCCCTAGCCTTCAGGCACTTTGAAGACTCTTCGTTTCTTGAGCAGTTGCGCTGCACGCGCTTTTGGGCATTTCGACAATCTCTTTCCTGTCGAGCTTTTGCCTTTTCGATGCCAGCCAGCATTTTACCGACGCTTTTCGCTTCGCTTGAACTCAATTTCATGGCTACGTCACCGACAGCCATGGGGTTCTCGTAGCGATACACAATGTCTGCAATGGAGAACTTGGGCCTGACCTCTCGCACAATCAAGTATCCAAGCTCCTCTTCGTCCGCACCGAGCACCTCACCCGTATCCGGATCAACAAAACCTTCGCCCAACGTAATCACTTTCATGTAGTTTCCCGGTGCGAGGAATGGGCTTCCATAATTTAGGTAAGCCTGATCGGTAGCGACGCGCACCAGTTTCACTGGAAACAGGGCCACGGTCAGTTTCTCCGCAACGGCCTCGGCTGCTAGAGCGCTAAGGGGAGCGAGCGTGGATGTGGTGACTCCGCGGCACGGATTGTCGTCGCCGCCCGCTGTCGCGACCACCTCCGATACTTGAACGCTTTCGCTGAACCGAATTTCGCCAGTATTGACGTCAACCGTCCTGACGTCGAGGCTCACTGTGCCCTTGCACTGGGTCATCAGGATCACGTTCTGGCTGTCGAGGCTAGCTTGCATCACACGGCCATACAACAGATAGTCAACGCCGCTGAAGCCTCCAAGGGAAGCATTTCCATCTGCAATTCCCGACATGGACAACCCCCGCTCCTTGAGCAGTTCATCCAACCGGCCCCGCTCCATGATGATGAACTTCCGAGTCTTGGAAAGCGCTGACTCCAGCGCGGTCTGTACGCTGATCGTATCCCAGTTGGCGTAGGACGACTGAATGTCTCCGACCGCGATAACAGGCGCGTTCTGCTGTGCCAAGGGGCTCTGGACCACAGACACAGATGTGAGCAGGGCCAAGGCAACGCAGGTAGTTTTGAAGCGAGCTTGCATGATGATCTCCGATACGCAAATCGACACCGAATGGCCGAATGGCCAAAAAAGGAATTTGTTGTGTGACAACGCGCTATATGGCTATATCGCCCTGCCCTTTCTTTTTCTTTGCTCGGGTTGGCTTTGCGTTGCCGCATTGCCCACGAATACTGCAATGTCAAGCTTTTGCGGCACTTCTCCACTCACCAACTCAGCGGTGGAGAATTCCGACGACGTATCCACGACCTTGATTTTTGCAACTTTACTCCGCGTTGCTCCCAACGACCTTCCGGTATCAGGATCCACAAACGCTTTACCTTCCCGAACCACGTCAAGGATATCTCCTGTTTGCAGCATGGCCTCACCGAAGTTTAGGTAGATGGCCCCGTCGTCTATGGCGACTACCCGTACGGGAAAGATTGACCCGGTAATTAGTGCCGCGGTTTTTCGTGCTGCGGCGCGTTGCACATCAGCCAGAGGATCAGAGGCGGTATCCACATGAGTCATACCGCGTGTTGCCATACCTTTCCCCGTGACCACCGTTTCCTCAACACTCTCGGCGATTCGGATTTCACCGGTTCGCGCATCGACGACCTTGATGTCAACCCCGAAGGTCGTTGAGGCTCGCTCGGTCCTCACCGAACCGATAGCGACTACTTTGTTGGTTGATCCAAATTTGGTGATTGACCCGTACACAATGTAGTCAACACCCGCAACGTTCAGAATCGTACCGTCGCTTGAAAATGACTCCTGAAGCAATTGTTCACCGAGTACTTGGTCCACCCGGTTGCGCTCCATGATTCTGAAGCGGTTGATTTTCGTCAGCTGCGTTTCCAGCATGGTCTGGAAGTTGGCCGCCTTTGAGTTCTTGTAGTCCTGCCACTGTCCACTGTCTACAGTGGAAATCATCTCTGTAACCGCGATGTATGGAAGGTCTCCCTCAGAATCTTCGCCAAAGGCTGTGGAAGCCCAGGTAGTCAAAAGCACTAGGCAGAAGCTCCAAGTAACCGTCTGCAATGCCATTCCAAACAGACCTTGAAACGCGCCAATCCACCTTTTTGCATTATTCAACGTGATGTCCTCCTTATCCCGGATATTGCACCAATGAAGTTGATGAACGGCGGAATGCGCTTATAATTCAGGATGTTAGCTCCATCTTGAGAGGGGCACCCGCCGTGACGAAACGTTACCAGAATGCAATTCGCTTTTCACGCTCGAAAAGGTGCCGCGTTGAGACCGAGTTCACGGGGCGGAGGTCACCGACAACCGGGGCTATCAATACCGGGCTAGCACTCCCGAAAAGTGCCGATTGAAAAACTCCCACTTCGGGTGGACGCCAGCGCCCCTGCGGGGCGTTGGCGGAAGCCCGGCGATCGGTTTCGACGCGCCCGGACGACCACGGTGCAGGACATGGTCACTTTGAGGGCGATCGTCAAGCGCGGCTATCCCGTCATCACCGACTTCCTTCTCAATGTGCGTCCAGCTGCGTGATGGAAGAAGTCTGGTTTTCCACATCAAGTAGCAGCGGAAGCTCGACCGCCTGATGTCGCTCCGCTTGGCCACCTACGCGGCTCTGTTGCTGGAGGACTTGACCAAGCGGGGCGAACTGGACCAAGGCCCTGAAGGTCGAATCCTGCCCGTGGTCCGACCGGTGGCGCTATACAACAGCTTGCATCCTTGGCGGTGCCCTCTCAGTCTAGCCGCGCTGACGCCGGATAGTACCGGGGACTGGCCACCGATGACACGGACCAGCCGCTGACCTTGACCTTGCGACGCCAAGCCCAATAAGGCTAATCTTCGGAAGGGGAATCCATCCATGGCTCAATTCAACGCCGCCGCGGCCATCCGGGAGCTGGTCGCCAAGGACCAGGTCAAGCTGGCCATCGCCCGGCTGCAGCGCGGGCTCGACCGGCGCGATGCCGCCCTGCTCAGTTCCGCCTTTCATGACGATGCGGCGGTGGACTACAGCTTTTTCGATGGGTCCGCTGCGGATTTCTGCGCCATGATGACCGGCGGGCCGGACCGGCCTGCGCACCAGGTCACCATGCACCGGCCCACCAACCTGTGGATTCGCGTTAGCGGCGATGCGGCCATATCAGAAAGCTACATCATCGCCTACTCACCGAGCGGTGAGGGAGCGGATGCCGTGCAGTCGTTGATCGGCGGCCGCTACCTCGACCGCCACGAATGCCGCAATGGAGAGTGGCGGCTGACGCACCGCACCTACGTTCTGGACTGGAACATCAATCAGCCGGGCACCGGCACCGCGCTGGCTACCTTTGCCCAGCCGGTCCTTCGCGGCGGTTGGCGCAACGATGATGCGGGGGTGCGACAGCTGGCCGCATGGGGCGCGGGGGAACAAGCCATCAGCGAACAAGGAGGTAACGTGGAGATTTCGTCGACACTCGCAGCCCAGGCCGAGGCGGCTTTTGCCCGCAGCGAGATTCATGACCGGATCGTAGCCCTCTCAAGGGCGATGGATCGGGGTGACGAGGCGCTGCTCCGCTCGCTGTGGCACCCGGGCGCCGAAGTGGATTTAAGCGGCTACTATTCCGGGTCAGCGGAGGGCTTTTGCGCCTTCATGCTGGAGACCCTGGATGGCCTCGTGCGCGTCGCCCATACGGTCGCCAACGAGTGGATCAACGTGGATGGCGACGCCGCCGTGGCGGAGACTTACGCCATCTCCATCTCCACCACCTCAACTGACCAAGGCGATCAGGACATATTGGTGGGCGGACGCTATCTAGACCGACTTGAGCGGATCGACGGCCTGTGGAAGTTCACCCACCGCACGTTCGTTCACGATTGGCAGATCGAGCAGCCGGCCACCGACCAACGAGACGACCCCGACGGGATGTACGCCGCCCTGACCCGGCGCGGAACGCGCTACCCGGACGACCCGGTTTACGCCTTTTGGGACTCGCTGTAGCCTGCCTCGGCTTAATCCGCCTGAGTAGGAGGCCCAATGGAAATGCGCGTGCTCGGCCGTACGGGCGTCAGCGTCAGCAAGTTCTGCTTCGGCGCGGGCATGTTCGGCTACTTTGGCAATGCCAGCCAGGCAGACGCGGACCGCATGGTGCATCGCGCCATTGACGCGGGCATCAACTATTTCGATACGTCGGATGTTTACTCGCACGGTGAGTCGGAATCCATGCTCGGCAAGTCGCTCAAGGGCCGGCGTGACGACGTGGTGCTCGCCACCAAGTTCAGCCTGCCCATGGACGACAATCCCAATCATCGCGGCAATTCCAGGCGCTGGATCGCGCGCGAGGTGGAACGCAGCCTGCAACGGCTGGGGACGGACTACATAGACCTGTACCAGGTGCATCGGCCGGACGCCAGCACGGACATCGACGAAACCTTGGGCGCGCTGTCAGACCTGATGCATCAGGGCAAGGTACGGATGATCGGCACTTCGACCTTTCCCGCCGAACAGCTCGTTGAGGCGCAATGGGTCTCCGAACGGCGGGCCCGGGAACGTTTTCGCGTGGAACAGGCGCCTTACTCGCTGTTTGCCCGTCGCGTCGAGGGGGATGTTCTGCCAACCTGCCAGCGTTACGGAATTGGCGTGGTGGTGTGGAGCCCTTTGTCGCAGGGCTGGTTGACGGGCAAGTGGCGCCGCAACGCAAAGCCCAACGATACCCACCGCCAGAACCTGCAGCCCCACCTCTACGACATGGCGCGGCCGGACAACCAGCGCAAGCTCGACTTGATTGAACAACTCGACGCCACCGCGCGGGAAGCGGGCATCTCCTTGATGCACATGGCCCTCGCCTTCGTGTCATCCCATCCCGCGGTGGCGTCGGTGATCATCGGGCCGCGCACCCCCGAACAACTCGAAGGGCTGCTCGAAGGCGCCGACCTGGTTCTGAGCAACGCGACCCTGGATGCCATCGACCAGATCGTCGCGCCCGGAGAAAACGTGAGCCGCGACGATGACGGCTACATGGCGCCCGAGCTTGCGGATGCCGCGTTGCGCCGCCGGGACCATGCGCCCGAGGTACACGAAGCGGCCAGGCAAACCCTCGACAACATCCAGGCCTATCGCGAGCAGCAAGAGAAATAGGCGTCAGCGTGACCGGGGAAGGGAGACGCCGGTGGCGGTTAGAGATGCTGGCGGTTGGTCTGCTCTGGGCCTTGATGCCGCCATTGCCGGCGCACGCCCAATGTGACGGCCGGGGCAACTTCGACTCGGTTTACGCCGAGGCCTGGGGCATCGACAAGCGCAACACCCGTTATCAGCCGCGATCATCGCTGAATTCGACGAACGCCGAGCGGTTGGCCCTCAAATGGGCAGGCCTATTCAAAAGTCCTTGATTTGCCGTTGATCGGTCGGGTTTTTGGAG
>VYDB01000144.1 GCA_009843635.1 Gammaproteobacteria bacterium | reverse complement strand
TCACCGTTTCGGCGCCGAAGCGGAACATCTGCGCCGGCAGCGGCAGCGCCGCCTCATCCTCGAAGTGCTCTGATGCCGTGAGTATGTTCTCGGCGACCGTGAGCCGTTGCACCACCTTGCGGGTATAGACTTCGCGGTCAGCCGACATCACCTGATAGAGCATGTCGGCGACGTTCGGGTAGGGAACGCCCTGAGCAGCGGCCATGATCGCGGCCCCAATGGCGACCGCAAACCCGCTGGCGATCATGAGTGTCCTGCGTTTCATTGCGCTGCTCCTCTGCCTGGTTGTAACCGGGTTAATGCTGGACTTCCGGGCGTTCACGCCGCGCGGCCCACCCCAGGCTCTCGACCTGAATCTTGGGGCTTCCACTGAAATTTCGGCCAACCAAGCTGGCATCGGCCAGCGCATCGAGCGAAAACCCCAGGCCGTGGCAGTCGAGGCAAACGGGCCGGATCATTTTCTCGTTCGGGCGCAGCGTATCATTTTGGTTGTGGTTGGTGACCATCTTGTCGCGACTCTCGATCTTGGGCATGTGGCAGGTCGCGCAACTCACGCCCGAGCCTAGCAGCGCTTCCCCGGACCGCTCCGCCTGCCACAGCTTGTGGTGGGGGCTGCCAAAGTAGGCTCGCGAGTGGCCATCGTCGTGGCAGGACGCGCAGGCTTTGACGGCCGCACGCTCAGTGTCCACGGCGTGAGGGCCGTGGCAGGTGCCGCAATCGAGCGCCCGGTGCGCCTCGATATCGGTGCGCATCGGCAAGCGGGCTTCGCCAACGGTCATTTGCGTGGGCGGAGCAGGATCGGCGAACCAGTCGGCCACAATTGCGGGCACGGTGCCATACAGGCCGATTCGATTGAGCCCCGCCGCCGGATCGCGGGGTGGCGCGATGCCGGGGTGTTCGCGCATGCCATGCCGGCCCCGGGCAAAGGACTGCGCCTGAGGTTTGTGACAGGACTTGCACAGGTTGGCGGACGGTGCGGCGATCCAGTGATCCACGCCGGTGTCGGCATTGGGGTTTTCCGAGTGACACGCCGCGCAATTGATTCCAGACGCCGCGTGATCAGAGCTCGCCCACCGAGCGAGAACACCGGTGTCCGCGAGTGCGGCAACAGGCGCGACCGCGTCGCAGGGCCCAAGCGCTCGCTTCACAGGCCATTCCAGTGTGTGGAAACGCACCGCCAATCCATGCGCGGAGTCGGGCTTCAGCGCTGGTTCATCGGCGCGTTCGGCTAAAAAGTCCTCGTACAGCGCCCGATTGTCGTGGTAGTTGTGGCAGCCCGCCGTCGCGCAGGTATCGAAGCTGAGGCCAGCGTGGCTGTGGCGATTTAGCCGGACGTCCTCATCCCCTTCCGAGTGGCAGGCGATGCAGAAGTCCGTTGCGACCGTGACTGCGCCGGTCCGGGTGATTTCGGGCCGGTGCTCAGCGTGACAGGTCGTGCACAGGCGCGCATCGAGCTTCTCCCAGTAGGCCGCCATGCGGGGGTTGCGGAACATCGACCGGGGATGGCTGTCGCCCGCGGACTTCAATTCATCCTCGTGGCAGTTTCGACAGGTCTGGTTCAGTGCCCGTTGGGCTGCCCCTTCCTCGGCGAACGGCGCGGACGCATGGCAGGTTTCGCAGGCCATCTCGATCTGATGGTGGGCATCGGTCGTCTGGCCGATGAGCAGCGGCCGACGATCGCCGCCCACGACCATTGCCATCCCTGCATAGGCCGCAGCGACCAGAGTCGCCCCCATCAGCCAGAAAACGGCCTTCGTCGACACCTGCACCGCTCAGTACAGGTACGCTGCGGCAATGTGCACGGCCAGCAGCGCGGGCAGTGGACAGATGGCCATGACATGCAGCCACAGCAGGACGTTGCGCGGCCTCCCGACCCTGCCGATTGTCATTTGCCGGAGCCGGTGCGCGGCGCCGACCGCGATGCCAGCCAACGCCCCGGAAAGCAACGTAGCGACGTAGAAGCCCATGAGCGCCGCATTGACGTTGGCGCCCAGACGAAAGCCGGTATGGATGAACAGCGCAAGTGTGCAGGCGACGCCGATGGCGATGTGGGCGAGGCGCCACCGGCGCAAGCCGGTGATCTGCGAGATGAGCCGCTTTCTGACGGCCACGCCAACAACGAGTCCGGCGACGCTGAGCGCCAGCAACAGGTAGCCGCTCCACTGCTGCCAGAACCCATTTAACCAAAGTTCTTGCAGAACGCTGGTGCCGAATCGATCCGGCACCGGGATGCGGGGAGCCAGCATGATGGCGCTGGTTATCGCGGCGGACGCGACGGAGAGCGACAGCAGCCGCTTCTGGGTGCGCTGCGCTTGGGCTTGAGCAGCCCGCACGATCGTGCGCTGAAGGTCCGCAATGGTGTCGGCCACCTCGCGGCCGATCAGGTCCATCCTGCGCAACAGCGCGATCCGGGCCGGCTTGATTTCCTGGCCCGCGAAGAGCTCGGGGAGTACCTGGCAGGCATGGGCCAGCGAAATCAGCGCAATGTCGCGGGGAGCGGGGATGGCGTCGGCAAGCGCCCGTGCGATACGGTCCTTGATGTGCCTTTTGGGGGCCTCATCGAGCGTGGGATGGCGAGTGGTGCCGAAAGCCCACAGGAAGCGCTCCTCGCGCCGTTCCAGAATGCCGCGATCGACCAGGCTCGAAAGCGCCTGCTCGCGAATCCAGGCGGCGTCCTCGGTGGACAGCGCCCGGATCCAACTCTGGGTGTCCGCGGTACCCGTGCGGGAAGCGATTTTGGCCAGAATCGCGTCGAGCATTGGATTGCCGGTTGAATCCGCAGTGATGACAATCAGCGCCTCAAGGTCGGTGTCGATGCGGTGCGCAAACGCCAGATCCATAAGCACTGCGCCCGCCAGTGCGCATTCGAAGGCGTGCTGGCGAATTGGCAGGAACGTGCCCTCTTCGTCGCCGAGGAGGAGCAGAATCTCTTCAGTGAAGGTCAGCATGAGCGTTTTCGGTGAATCCTGCCGTTTAGGTCGCTGACTGGCTTGCGCATGGGCCTATCGGCACGAGTGCTGACTGCGGAGCTGACCCAGTGCCTTTCCGTTGCCTCATCGCAGCGCCCCGGCCTGCTCCAAGCGGGCCACTTGGGCGTCGTCGTAGCCCAGAATCTCCTTTAGCACAGGCTCGTTGTCGATGCCGAAGTGCGGGGCTGCGGGGGGCGCCTTGGGTTGGGTTCGGGAGAAGCGCAGACGGGTGCTTTCGATCGTCACGTCGCCGAAATCCCGATGCGGGGCGCTTAGGAAGTGCTCGCGGTGCTTGAGTTGCGCATCGTCGAACAGGTCATGGGTGTCCAAGGCGCGATGGGCGGGGATGTTCAAGGCCTGCAAGGCGCTTTCCACTGCGGCGCCGTCGAGGTCGGCCAACCAAGCCGAGAGCCGTTCATCGAGTTCGTCGTGGCGGTGTCGGCGCTCGTCGAAGGGCCAATCCTTGGCGGCCAGCAGCGCCGCATCGCCGCTGTAGCCGCACAGCCGCCGCCACTCGGCGTCGCCGCGCACGCTGAGCGCCAGCCACCGGTCCTCGCCTTGCACCCGATAGATTCCCTGGGGCGCGTAACGCTCGTCGCGGTTGCCCTGCGCCTCGGCCACCTTGCCATCGCGCCAATAGGCGACGCATTGTGGGGCCAGGAAGTGCAGCGCGGCTTCGGCTTGGCTCATGTCGATGTGCTGGCCTTGGCCGGTGCGTTGGCGCTCCTTCAGCGCTAACAGGATGGCCATCGCGTTGAAGCGCACCGAAGTGAAGTCGGTGTAGGGGCCGTAGCAGCCCGTCGGCGCTTCGCCGGGCAGGCCGGTCAGGGCGTGGAAGCCGCAGACTGCAGCGGCCAAATTGCCGTAACCCGCGTAGTTGCGCCAAGGGCCGGTTTGGCCGAGCAGGGCGCTGGAAATCATGATGATGTCGGGATTGAGAGCGGACACCGCCGCATAGCCAAAGCCCATGCGGTCGATGGCGCCGGGGGCGAAGGACTCCGTGAGCACGTCCGCCCAGCGGATCAGGTCGCAGAGCACCGCCTTGCCTTCGGCGGTGGTGATGTCCAAGGTGATGTTGAGCTTGTTGGCGTTGGTGCTGTGATGGGCCGCGGCCCGCTCCGGTTCCATGGCGCCGTCGATGTAGGGCGGCACGTTGCGCACCATGTCGATCTTGCGGGTTGACTCCACGTGCACCACGGTCGCCCCGTAGTCGGCCAGCATGCGCGTGGCGCCGGGCCCGGCGACCACCCAGAACAGGTCTACCACCTTGACGCCCGCCAACGGCAATCCCGGTGGCGTCGAACTCGGTCTGCGGGCTGCGGTGGGCTGCGGGTCGGAAGCGGGCGGCGGCGAGGCACCGAGCGGCAAGGGGGTTCGGGGGAATTTGGCGAAGGCGCCGAGGCGTTTGCCCGATGGGCCGTCCAACGCGCAACCGCGCTCGGTCATATGGGCACTGTCGAGAATGTCCCCGAGATTCAATACGGGTGCGAGCAGCAGCCTCCGGCTGGTCGCGGCCTCCATGATCTCGGTCTTGGTTAAGCTAGCCAACAGGCGCTCGATGCCGTCCTGCACCGGAGCCCAATCGTTGGCGCCGATTTGGCCCGCCATCATTTGCGCGGCGACATTTCCCCAGTCCCAGCGCAGGTCGGCTTCGGCACAGTGCCCTTGCGCGTGGACCCAATCCATGAGCCGCGCCATGAAGTCCGCTAGCGGTGGCAGGATGCCTTGCAAGGCCACCACCCAGCCGTCCGCACACCGAAATTGGGTCTTAACCGAGACCTCACCGACTGTCAGGGCGAAAGCTGCGCGCTCAGCGCGGGGGTGGGCGGCGGGCTTGTCCAAGCTGCGTGACAGCAGGGCCAGGGTCATGGACTGCTGCGCCGAGACATCGAGTTGCTGACCGAGACCGCTGCGCTCCCGGTCGGCGAGGGCAATCAGCACCCCCACCGCCGCGTCGGCCGATGCGTGGCCTTGTGCTTGGTCGGCGCTGATGCGCAGCGGCGGCCCTTCCGCAGTGCCGCCAAGATAGGCATGCCCAGAGGCCGCAGCGAGGGTGAGGTCGGTGTTGGCGTACTCGGCTTTGGGACCAGTGGCGCCGAAGCCGGTGATGGACACCTGGATGAGGCCGGGATTGATCCGTTGCAGTTCGTCCCCGCCGAGGCCCAGCGCATCGAGTTCGCTAAAGGGTTGGGACGTCAGCAGCACGTCGGCTTCAGCGGCGAACCCCTTCACCAGTTGCGGCGCCCTTGGCCAGTCGATGACCTCAACGCGCTTGCCCAAGGTGTAGGCCTGCCAAAACGGGCTCGACAGACGGGCCGCGGCGTCCGGCGTCACCAGTTGGTGGACGTGGGCCCCAGCGTCAGCCAGCAACTGACCGCACATCAATCCCATCTCGTCGGTGAGGTCTAGGACGTTCAGGTTGCCGAGGCAGATCATGGTGCCATGCGTTGCCGCTGCAGGATGAGCATGACCCGCATGCTGGCGACCACTGCGCCGATGTGCCGTTGCAGGGCGAACTCTTGGTACAGCGGATCTTCGCTCAATAGGACGCATCGCGCTTGGGCGTCGCAGCGAAAGCGGGTGTTGCGGCCAAAGTTGTTGCCTGCAGGGCCGTATTCGCCGAACTTGCCGGGATTCTCGTTCAGGGTCCAGAACGCTTCCCAAGAGGCCGGCAGGCCGAACATCGGCGCTTCGATCGCGGTCACGGTGTCCTCTGCGGTTTCCCGGAGCACGCCATCGTAGTTGGTGATGTTGGCCAGCACATGGGCGCAGCTGCCCCGCACGGCCTCCGCCACCCGATCCTCGTCGATGGGAAACTCGTCAAATCGGTCCTTGAGACGCAACCGCCACCAGCGGGTGGTGTAAACCGGTGCTGCGTGGGCGGGCGAGGTGACATCCTGCACATAGTTCAAAATGCGACCGAGGTACGGGAAGGCTTCAGCGTCCCCCCCGGCAGCGGCCAGTTTGCTGACTTGCTGGTCGAAGTGTTCGTGGAAGCGGGTATCGATCACCCATAGGATGTCGCGGTCGCCGACGCCGCTGCGATCATAGTAGTTCCAGCGCATCATGCGCACGAAGACGTTGGTCTCCGCCTGCCGGGCGTTGGCCCGCGCGATCATGCGCACCTGCAAGGCGCTGACCGGAGGGGTGATGCGGCCTGCCAAGCAGCGGTTGAGTTGCTTGGCGGCCAAAAAGGTGAGTTTCTGGTGAATGGAAGACTCGTAGGCGGTACTTCCAGAAGCCAGCGCCAAGGCCAAGCTGGCAACAGCTAGGCGAGTCGGCAGGCGGCGGCGCCCCCACGCCATCAATCTGCGTGGCAAGGCGTATCGGAGTTGGTGCGGCAAAGTCTTCGGTCCATTGGCCGGGAGGCATCTGTCGGCGATTATTGCCAAACCATCCGGCAGATGGCTAGCCTGCTCCAGCGAAATCGCGGTCAGGTGGGCATTTACGATTGGGTATATACTCAGCGCCAGCTTGAGAATTTGGAGAGGTTGTCATGCGCCATTGTTCACTGGGTTTGTCGTCTGCCTTCATTTCTTGGCTAGCTCTTGCGATCTCATTCTTAGCGGCGACCGGCGCATCGGACAGTGTCCGTGCGGCGAGTCCCGGCGATGCTGCCGTTATCGAGGAAATTGTGGTCACGGCGCGCAAGCGGGAGGAGTCGTTGCAGGACGTGCCGCTGTCGGTTTCGGCCTTCAACGAATCGGCCATCGAGAACGCCTACGGGGACAACATCGGCGAATTCTCCAAGATGGCGCCGAACGTCACCCTTGCTCGCCAGCCCTATGCCGGCAACGCCCTGTTTGCAGGGATGCGCGGCATCGTGTTCGGGGACTTGGAAAAGAGCTTCGACCCGGCTGTCGGAGTGGTGATCGATGGTGTGCCGCTGGTCACCAATACGGGCGCGCTGATTGACACCTTCGACCTCGAATCGGTCGAGATACTGCGGGGGCCGCAGGGCACGCTGTTCGGGCGCAACACCATCGCTGGGGTGGTCAACGCGCGTCGCACCCGTCCGACCGGCGAATTCGGGCTGCGCACCCAGTTTCGCTACGGGGCGCATAACGAAACTGACGTGAAGGCAGTGCTCAACTTCCCGCTGGGCGATACCCTGGCGGTGAAGATGGCGGCCTTCTACGACAAGGGTGACGGTTTTCAGGAACAGGCCGACTTCAACCTCGCAACCGGCGAAGTGACCGGCACCGGGGACGACATTCCCGGCGAGGACACCATCAATTTCTACACGAGCATTCTCTGGGAGCCTACGGAGGATTTTGAGGCGTTGCTGACCTTCGAGCGGATCGATGACGAGTCCACGCTGGCGACGCCGGTCAACCTGACGGTCCCCAACCTTTCGCCGGGGCAATGGGGCGCGATCACGGGTGCGATGTTCGCCAACTTCGCCGCCGGTGTGCCGCCGGCCGCGGCTGTGGGGGGCGGCATCGGCAGCGCCTTGGTGCAGGGTGGCAACTTCTGCGACATCTACGGCTCGGTGCTCGCCCCGCTCAATGGCTGGGTGCCGGAGATAGCCTGCGCGAAGTTTGGCCTGGATCTCGGTGAGAGCAACGGCTACAAGTACTCCGTCGCAGCGCAACTGTTCAACAACTCCATCGAGCAGACCGGATACACGCTGGAGCTCAACTACGATCTCGGCGATCTCAGGTTCACCTCCGTTACGGGCTTCAAGGAAGAGGAGGAACTGCTCGACGAGGACAATCTCGGCGCGCCGGTATACATCTTCCACCCATGGCGACCACAGGAATACGATCAGTTCAGCACCGAACTCCGGGTGACCTCCGATTTCGGGGGCAAGTTCGACTTCGTCGGCGGCGCCTACTACGTGGAGTCGGAGTACTTCATCACTGCCAGCGTCTATGTATTCGGCAATCGCCGGGTGCCTGGCGCCATGCCGTCCCCCGACGGCGATGCCGGGCAGAAGCTCAATGCCTTCGCCCTATACGGCGAAGGCTACTACCAGGTCACTGACGACCTACGGCTGACCGTCGGCGGTCGATGGACGCGCGAGGAAAAGGACTTCTTCATCTTTCAGCGCGTTTCCGGCGATGCCAGCGGGCTGCTCCCGCCGACAGCCTGGGGATGCGGGCTGAGCGGCGACCTGCAGGCGCAGGCGGATGCCGTGGCCTCGGCTTGGATCGGCAGCGCCCCGACCCCGGCCATCGCTGAAGCCCGGGCCGCGGGCCTCGCCTGCAATTCCGATGGCAAGGAGAGCTGGACCGAGTTCACGCCGCGTGTCAGCCTCGACTACGCCTTCTCGGATGACGACATGGTCTATGCATCCTGGTCACGCGGCTTCCGCTCCGGGGGGTTTAACGGGCGCGCCACCACGCCGAGTTCCATCGGCCCCTATGATCCCGAACAGGTCGATAGCTTCGAGATCGGCCTGCGCTCCATGTCTTTCGATGATCGCTTGGTTTTCAACGCAACGCTGTTCCGCGCCATATACAAGGACAAGCACGAAAGCGAGATCTACCAGTTCGGCGCGGCCACCGAAACCGTCGTGAACAACGCGGCTAAGGCGACGATCAACGGTCTTGAGATCGAATCCCAATTGGCGATTACTGAGAAGGTGCAGCTGCGCGCAACGGTCGGCATGATCGACGGCAAGTACGACGAATTCCTGGCTCCGGACCGCCTAGCCTGTCAGGGCATTTCGCGCTCGGCCTGCCCTAGGGTGGACCGCTCCGACGATTTTGCCTTCGGCTTCCAGCCCGACTGGAACTTCAGCGCAGGCCTGATCGTGACCCAGCCCCTGAACGATGGCTGGGGCGGCCTGACGGGCATTGCGAACTACGCTTGGGCAGATAAGACCGTAGGCAATTTCGGGCAGCCCGACCCGCTCGGGCTCGGCCGCAACGAGTTTCCCTCCCGTGGTGAACTGGACCTCACGCTCATCTGGGATCGGGCGCCGTTCAAGGTTGCCGCCTATGTGAAGGACGTCTTTCACAAGGACAACTACCTTGCGACCTCGGTTGATGTGGGCGTCTTCTGGTTCGGCGCCGTGGCCGTGGGCCGCACTTGGGGGCTTGAGATTACGCACGAACTGTAAGCGCCGCCCCACTGCGGTGGGCGGCGTTGCGGGGGTCCTTTGGCGCGGAGTGTTTTCCAATAAGGAAATGAGCCTGAAGGAGGCGGGTTTCGGGGAAGCTC
>VYDB01000095.1 GCA_009843635.1 Gammaproteobacteria bacterium | reverse complement strand
CCAAAAATCAATGACTTACGCCCGAAATGACGCTGAGTTGCGGAAGTCGGGTTAGGTGTTTCACTTCCGAAGATAGCAATTTGGATGGGCCGGTTCAATGGCCACAGTCGGCCCGAGCAGCGCTATGGATCGACGGCCACCGGTTGCCCGCTGGTCAGGGAGTTCTGCGCGCATTCGGCCAGAATCAGCGCTCTCAGGCCGTCGACACCGTCTGCCAGATCCACCGCTTCGCCATTGAGGCGCCTCAGAAACCGGTCCATCTGTATTCGGTAGGCGTCCCTGTAGCGCTGCAGGAAGAACGGCGCAACGGCGTCGCCGTTGGAACCGGACGAAGCGGCCGTCCCGACGTTTGGCCTCGCCTCGTTTCCCGCTTGCAGCATGCCGGACGAACCGAACACCTCGATGCGCTGGTCGTAGCCATGGCTGCAGTGTCGCGAGTTGTTGATCGAACAGAGCTTGCCGCTTTGGGTCTTGAGCAGTGCGATGGCGCTGTCGACATCGCCGCTCTCGCCGATGCTCCGGTCGAAAAGTACACTGCCTGCGGCGAATACGAGGGCGGGTTCTTCTCCAAGCAGCCAGCGCGCCATGTCGAAATCATGAATCATCATGTCCCGGAACAGGCCGCCTGAGCGTGCGACATAATCCGCCGGTGGCGGTGCGGGGTCGCGGCTTGTTATGCCCACGTACTCGACCGACCCGACAGCACCGGCGGCGACCTCATCCCTGATTTTCCGGAACGATGGGTCGTGCCGGCGATTGAACCCGAGCACCAGCGTCACCCCGTGCCGATTGACCGCATCAAGGGCTGCGCGGGCTCGTTCTATGTCCAGATCGATCGGCTTTTCGCAGAAGATGGCTTTGCGCGCCGCCGCCGCCCGGCCGATCAGGCCGGTGTGCGTATCGGTTGATGTCGCGATGACAACCGCAGCCACATCCTTGTCCGCCAAGGCATCCGTGGCGGAAACAACGCGAGCGCCGCAGCGCGCGGCAAGGTCTGCCGCCGCTCCTGCGTCCACATCGACGACATAGCGCACCTTTGCATCGGCATGGCCGTGCAAGTTCCCGGCATGCACCGTGCCGATTCTGCCGGCGCCGAACACGGCGAACTCGATCATGCGCTGAACTCCGATCTCGATATCCGAACCGGAAACGCCGTCCGTGAGGCAAGGGCGCTTGCTCGGGGCCGCAAAGGCAAGTCAATCGGACGCCCGTCAGGGACTTGAACCAAGCTCATCATAGATGTCGCCAAACCTGAGAATCCGTTCCGCAAGATTGAAAAAGCCGAGGTAGTGCACTTCCCCGGGCGTGATGTCGCCGTGGTAATGCCCACCCTGCTGAGCCGCGTCATCGTCATGAAAAAAGTGGGTGTGCTCGCCGGAGGGCCTGAGATTCAGATCTCCGCCGGTCGGATCGCCGGTCCAGAGCGTGGAAAAGCACAGCAGGTCGGGACCCATATGCTCGTAAAACTGGAGAAAATCGCGCACGACGCGTTCTTGGCCCGTGTCGTAGTAATCGAAGCCAATACAGTCGTAATCCGGCATGACATGTGAGCGGATTCTGCCGCTAAGCACCTTGAACAACCCACCCATACCGACAGGGCCATGGCTGTCTGCGATCGGGCGCAGGCTGTTGCGGATAGCCAGTGCCAGGGATGGCTGCTCGCCGATCCGCGTCCTGACGTCGATGCCAATGACCTCGCCGCTCTGGCCCTCACTGACAAAGAGGTTCGCGATCGGACCGCAAACCGGGGACGGATAGGGCTCCACGATGCATTGACGTTCGGTTCCGACACGCGCCACCCGGCTGAGATTGCGTTTGCCCGCCAGGACATTTGGAATCAGCTCGCCGCAATGTCCGTTGTTGGCCGCCGTGTGAGCCATTCCCGCACCGAAGACGCAGGCAGCAGGCATCCCGCAGGCTCTCAGCACATCGTCGATGTCCATGCTTGTGCCGCGATACGCCGGATTGTGCGCGTAGGGTTCGCCGCCGAATTCGATCAGCCTCGTCGACCCGCACATGCCCCTTGCGGCTGCACCGAGCTTTTTCAGATCCGGGCATTCCACCACCGAAACGTCGACCGAGGCATAGTGGCGCTCAAGTCCGGCTCGAAGTGTCGCGGCGACCCGGGACAACTCCGGCATCTGGAAGGCCGCCGACTTGAATTCCATGTTCCGCGCCGCGCCCATCAGCCGAGATAGCGATGCTGCATCCCGTGCACCAGGGCGAGAAGGGCCTCGTTGACAGGCACCGCAATGCCGTGTTCCCGAGCCAGTTTGACCACGGCGCCATTGATGTAGTCAATCTCGCTCGGGCGTTCGTTCTCTATGTCCATGCGCAGGCTGGACTTGTTCTGCGGGGTGCCGTCCGGACCCGCGATCTTCTCCAGTATCTCACGCGCCTCGCCGGAACTCATTTCGATGCCGCAGGCACGGGCGACGGCAATCGCCTCGTCCAGCGCGGCATAGGCGACATCGTCCGCCATGTGCCCGTTGAAAATCTGACCGATATTCAGGCCGGTGATGCCGCTGACAGCGCTGATGGCAATGTTGGCCATGAGCTTGCGCCAGATGTCCCGGCGGATGTTTTCGCTGGCTTCGGTCGGCAAGTTGGCATCGGTCAGCATCTTCGCGATCGACCGGGTCCTCTTCGTTATGCCCCCTTTCATCTCGCCGATGTACGACGGCAGTTCGGCGTGGTTGCGGACGATGCCCGGTGCCTCGATGTTGGCACCCTGTGCCGTCAATCCGCCGAGAACCCGGTCAGCGCCGAAGTACTCGGCAAGCTCCTCTTCATTGCCTAGGCCGTTCTGGAAACTGATCGCGACGGTGTCGCCGCCTTCGGCAAAAAGATGCCGCACGCTCGCTGCCGCAGCAGCGTTGAAGTTCGCTTTGCACTGAACAAAGATGATACCCGCCGACCGGACCGAGGCCGGGTCCGTAGTGGCCTCCACGGAGATACGACGGTCGCCGCCGTGTCCGACCATCCTCAAACCGCGTTGTCGAATCGCGTCAATGTGCTCCCGCCAGGGATCGACCAGGGTGACGTCCAGCCCTCCTTCGGCGACCAACCCGCCGAACAGGCTGCCCATGGCGCCGGCGCCGAGCACTACCACATGAGTGGACATGAGATTTCCCCTTCAACAGAACTCATGATCGCACGCCTGCTCAACCGATCCAGGCCGTGGGCACCCAAAGTACGAGTGCGGGGAACAGGCTGATCAGGATCAGCGTCATCACATTGGCCAGCAGGAAAGGGGATGCGCCCCTGAAAATCTCGCCGATACCCAGATTCGATATCGCCGCGCAGACATTCAGGCAATTGCCGACGGGCGGCGTGCAGGCGCCAACGGCAAGCCCGGAAATGAGGACGATGCCGAATTGCACTGGCGACACACCGGCGGCTACCGCAGCGGGCAGCAGCGTTGGCGTGAGCAGCAGGATCGCGGGACTGACATCGATAAAAGTCCCTAGGACGAGAACGATCCCGGCGATCAACAACAGTACTGCCACGGGACCCAGGTCCAGGCCGATGACAGATGCGGCGATTGTTTCCGGAACGCGCTCCAGGATCAGTATCCAGACGAACAACTGGGAAAACGCGATGATCGTCATGATTTTCGCACTCATCATCACAGCCGCGCGCAACGATTCCGGCAGGGCCGTGATTGCCTTGGAGCCGATCAGCAACGCGCCAAGCAGGAGCCCGAAAAGAACGCCCAGGCCCGCGGACTCCGCGGCGGTGGCGATGCCGAGGACGACTGCCCCAACCACGAAAACCGGCATCGCCAACACCATCGCCGATGCCGCCAACCGCCTGAAATCGCGCCCAAGGCCCGATGCGGGCGTTTCGCGCGGGTACTGCCGGCGTTGGGCAATCGTCATCATGATGACGATCTGCAGAACACCGATCATGAGGCCGGGTATGAGCCCCCCGAGAAACAGACGCCCCACCGATTCCTGGGCGACGATGGCGTAAAGCACGATCGGAACGCTCGGCGGAATGATCATTCCCATGGTCGAAGAAGCAACGGTGATGCCGCTCGCAAAGCTCGCGGAATAGTTGCGCTTTCTCATTTCGGGAATCATCACCGAGCCGATCGAGGCCGTGTCCGAGGTGGAGGATCCGGAAATGCCGCCGAAAACCATGCTGGAAAACACGTTGACCAGGCCGAGGCCGCCCCGGAGTCTGCCGACGACGACCATGGAAAGGTCGATCAGCCTGGCGGTTATGCCGCTGGAATTCATCACCTGCCCCATGAGTATGAACAGCGGCAACGAGATCAACGCGTAGTTGTTCATTCCGGAAAACACCCGTTGCGGCACAACCACCGCAAGGCTCGGCTGCTCGATCAGGAAGTACAACAGGCTGGACAGCCCCAAGGCATAGGCAATGGGCACGCCGATAACGAGAAAAACGGCGAAGGACAGGATGAGAATCAGCATTTCGTTCAGCCGCCCGCATCTACCCGCCAATCGGAGCGGTCAGTGCCCTGCCGTACACCTTCGAGAGCCTTCAGCCGGGGAGCGCGAGGGGGAACCCCTCGCATAAAGAATGCCAAGCAGGCAGTAAACGAAGGCCAGGCTGCTGCCGATGCAAACGCTGAGTTGCGCCACGATCTGCGGTATCTGCAATGCCGGCATCAGGTAGCTGCCGGTGCTGGCGATCCAGACGATCGAATACCAGACGATCGCGAAATTGACGATCGCCACGAGCGCCAACTGAAGAACGTCGAGAAAGCGCTGTATCCCCGCAGGCATCAGATCGACGAAATAGCGGATCTCGATGTGTTCCCGTCTTGCCACCGCCAGCGCCCCGCCGATGGCCGTGGTGTACACAAACGCGATCAGCGCGCCTTCGTTGCCGCCGACCACGGTCGTATTGAAGACGTAACGCAGGATGACCAGCAATACAACAGTGCCGAAAATCGCTAGCAGCAGCAGCGCCAGAAATCGTTCAAGCATGCGGCTCAATCCGGTCTCTATCGCACCCGGTCCAGACATGGCCTACCCGCCTCCTGCAATTCCCCGAGCTTCGTTCAGTTCCTCCGCCGTAAACAGGCCCCGGGCGATGAAGTCGCGGGCGACAGGCTCGGTCAGACGGCGAAACGCCTGAATCTCTTCGGGCTCCAAACGGATCACTTCCATTTCGCGTGCCAGAAGGGCAATGTACCTCTCCTCGGACTCTCGATTCAGCCTGTCTGAGAGTGCAACAGTTTCTTCGGCAACCTGATCGAACGTCTTCCTCAGATCCGCCGGCAGCGACTCGTGCCAGTTTAGGTCGACGATGAACGGATCGGGGCCGGTGCTGTAGTTCGATATCGACATGAACTCCTGCACTTCGAATAACTTGTAGTCCCAAATGTTCGACGGCGGATTGTCCTGGCCGTCCAGAATCCCGGTTTTCAATGCGCTGTACAGATCGGATGCGGGCATTTCGTGCGGGCTGGCGCCGAGAGCACGGGCGGTAAGAACGTAGACCTCCTGCGGCGGAACGCGCATTTTCAGTCCCGCCAGATCCCCGGGATTCCTGATCGGGCGAACGTTGTTCGTGTGGGCGCGAAAGCCCTGGCTGATGCCGGTGGCGGGGATATGAAAGCCGTTGCGCCGTGCGCCCGCATTGATTCGCCGCGCCAGTCCGCTGTTGACCAGCCGCAGCGCCTGATCCCAGTCGCTGACAAGAAACGGCACCATGAACAGCACGAATTTCGGATTGGCATCGGCAAAGAGCCCCCCGCGCGTACCCTGCAGGACGCCCGTGGCGACCATGTCCATCATTTCGCGTTCGCTGCCCAAGGTCGCGGAAAAATAGTTCTCGACCCTGATGCGGCCGCTCGTGCGCTGTTCGAGTTCCCTCTCGAAGAAAACCATCGACTGGCTGCGCGGCGCCTGGGGGGGTTGCGAGTGACCGTATCGAAACAGATAGCCAGCTTCCGGCGCCCCGCAAGCTTGCGTCAGCGCCGGCAGCAGTATGGCAACGAAGACACAGCGCCAACTACTGACGCCGATGTCGAACCGTCCGGTCATCCGGGCGGGGAAAAGCACCCCTATCTGAAGTTGTACTGAACGCCAATCGCCGCCGTGGTTCCAAACTCATCGTATTGCAGCGCCCGGTTGCGCCTGCCGGAGTAGTAGTACTCCGGCCGATCGCCCAGATTGGATATCTCGGCATAGACCAGCCAGCTATCGGTGACGCTGTACTTCACGGTCAGGTCCCACTGCAGGTGTTCGTGGGTGTAGCGGTCTTCTCCTTCACCCTCCAGGGAGTCGATGTAGCGGTCCCTGTACTTCATGGCCAGCCGGATATCGAAGCCGTGCTTGTCATAGCCCAATACGAACCCGGCGATGTTTTTCGACTGCTTCGGAAGGTCGATCTTGCGGCCGTCGATGGTCTTCGCGCTGGAATCCACATGGGTGTAGTTCACGCCCACCAGAAACGCATCCCAGGGCGCGCCGAGAAAGCCGAAATGCTGCTGGTAATTCAGTTCGATGCCGATGCCGTCCGCCTGGTCGCCGTTCTGCGCGACCGTCGCTTCATCGAATACCCTGCCCGCGAACGGGTAGTCGTCAATGGTCTGGATGAATATGAAATCGTCGATCCGCTTCCAGAACAAGCCCGCAGACATCACACTCAGGTCCGTCGGGTAGAAGGACAGCGAAACATCCGCGTTCCAGGCCCGGAACGGGTCGAGCGACGGGTTCCCCAACTCCGCTTCGTCGCCGTCGATCTCGACCCTGAAGGCCACATCCTCGACGCGCGGCCGAACCACCGACTTGTGCACCGAGGCCCGCCCGATCAGGTCTTCGTTGAACTCGTAGCGCGCATTGATGCTGGGCAGAAAGTCCGTGTACGACTTCTTCTCGTCGACGGGCGTTATGAAAACGGTGTCGTCGTCAAGAACCGCGCCGTTGTACGTGCCGCCCTCCTCGATCAGTTCCGTGATGCTGCCGCTGCTGTCGAGGCGCGT
This sequence comes from Gammaproteobacteria bacterium, assembly GCA_009843635.1. Lineage (GTDB taxonomy): Bacteria > Pseudomonadota > Gammaproteobacteria > Pseudomonadales > Azotimanducaceae > Azophilus. The sequence continues at coordinate 2,198 of VYDB01000095.1, read as the reverse complement.
CCACTCGACACGCAGGCCTGCGGTCACCGCCAGGGGGCCGTTGTCCCAGCGGGTCATGCCGTAGACGGCAAACACGTTCTCGTCAAACTTGAAATCGGCCACGTTCGAATCGATTCTGGAGTCGACGTCCTCGAACTCGATGCCCCTGCCTCCGGCCAGTATGTCCCGCTCGCCGCTGTTGTCCGGCACCGGATCCATCGGCGTCGGGAAACCGTACGCGGAACCGCCGTCGGGCAGCAGTACGTCGGACAGGAACCAAGCATCGTCGCCAGACCAGAGACCCACTTCCTCATTGGTCTTCTTTTCCCGCAGCCGGGCCTTGGCGCCGAACTTGATGATGCCAAAGTCCATGTCCCGGGTCGCGTCCAACCGGAACGAATACTGCGTGTCTTTGTTTTTTTCGTTTAAGTGCTCAAGTTCGTCGAGTTCGTAGAGCGAGGCGTCCTGCAGAACGCTCCAGAACGCGGATTCGGCCACGAGTATCTTGGGGTCGCTGCGATCGATGGTCAGCACCGGCTGCCCGTCCGGGATATTGCCGTCGCCCGATTCGAATTCCGCGACCCAGGTACCGCTCACCTGGTCTGGCGTTCGTTCCCGTGCGTAGGAGTAGCCGACGTTCGTTTCGATCTGCCAGGCATCGAGCTGGGTATCGGAACCGAAGGAGATCGACAGGTTCTCTGCGATCTGCCCGCGCATGTCGCGGCCCTTGGTGTCCCGCTCGATCTCCACCTCCGAGAAACTCATTCGCGTCGGCGTGAGCGCGCTTTCGTCCAGCCCGTCGAGGCCGAACGTCGTCCGGTTTCTCAGTTCCGTATCCTTGAACCGGCTGTACAGGGTGTACAGGTGCAGCGCGGTGGACTCGGATACGTCGAGGTCGAAGTTGAGAACGGCGCCGATGCGTTCGCGCTCGACCTTGTACAGCCGGGGCTGGAACTCCTCGAGGAAGTCATTGCCGTCATCGGCCACGTCCCAATCGTCGGCTTCGGCATTGTCGGCCTGAAGCTTGCGGTCGTGCCAACTGAAGGCGCCTGCAACCCCTAAGCGCCGGGCGCCTTCCAACTCGAAAACATTGCTGCCGGCAATGGAAGCCTTGGGGCTCCAAGCATCACGAATCTCGTTGTGGGATTGCTCCACTCTCGCCTTGGCATAGGGGCCCTTGCGGCTGAAAGCGCTAAGCGTTTTGACATTGATGGAACCGCCGATCGCATCGCCGTCCATATCCGGGGTGAGTGACTTGTTCACCTCTATGCCGTCGAGAACGTCCGATGGGATGACGTCGAGCTGCAACGCACGCCGCGGTTCCGCCGCGGTGGCGCGCACACCGTTGATGGATGTCGAATTCAGGTCGGGGTCCATGCCGCGAATAACGACGTAACGGCCTTCCCCCTGATCGTTCTCAACGGTCACGCCGCTCAGGCGCCGCACCGCTTCGGCGACGTTCTGGTCCGGAAACTGACCCATCGCATCGGTGTCGAGAACGGACACCGTGTTGACGGCCGCTCGCTCCTGATTGAGCGCGCTGGCGAATGCGGCCGCCTGGCCGTACACGATCACTTCCTCAACTAACCCGCTCAAATCCGCTTCGCCGATCACCACGTCGCCGAGATTCAGGCCTTCCGGAGGCACGGTGATTTCGATCCTGGTGCTGGCCGTGCCAACGTAGGAAATCACCAGCGTGTGGGTGCCCGCAGGGACGTTTGACAAACGGAAGCGACCCCGGTCATCGGTTGTTGCGGTTCCTTCCAGGCCGTCGATGCTGACTACCGCGCCCTGGAAGCTGACTGTGTTCGCGGCATCGGTCACCGATCCGGAGACACTGTCGGCAATCGCCGCCGGTACGGCCGTCAAGGTTAAGATCAGGCAGGCGAGAGCACTGCGGGCCAAGGTTGGGGCGCCGTGCGCCATGCGGTTAACGCTGGCAAGCCGTTCCAATATCCTGTTCAAGATTGTCCCTCCTGTCGGCCACAATCCGGGATATCGATCAATCCAACTGCGGTTTGGCCTAAATACCGCCTGGACTTGATGAACGGGGGAAAAGAACGCCACCTGAGTTGAGCTTTGGCCCGCCGATCATCCCCCGTTGGTCCGAGGCAACGCCTCGTCGGTTTCATTATCGACGAATCGATTAACCAGTGTCCACTGTCAGTCTTGTCCAATCAGGAATGAGCCTGAAGAGGGGGCGGATTTCCAGCGGAAAA
>VYDB01000110.1 GCA_009843635.1 Gammaproteobacteria bacterium | reverse complement strand
CTGAAACCGGACAGTTCATGTGTTACAGGACCGGACAATCTATTTGTTCTCAACACTCGGCCTGCAATCAACGACCCCGCATCCCGAGGTCTCGCTCGTATCCCGAAAGCGCCAAAATCTCCCGTTCGTGGGGTAAAGTCGCCTAGCAAAGACAAGGAACCAAAGCCCATGGCCAAACCACCGGTACTGCGTGTCATCGAACATGGCACGGTCATAGACGGCCTCGGCTCGCCGCCGCGGCAAGCGGACGTGGTCATTGAGGGCGAACGCATCGTCCAAGTCGGCGGCGCCACGCCCGCGGGCACAGTGGCGCCCGAGGGCGAGTGCGAGCGCATCGATGCCCAAGGCCTCACCATCATGCCGGGCTTGATCGACGCCCACTGCCACATCAGCTTCGATGAGCCGAGTTCCAACGACGAACTGTTCTTTCATCGCCGGGAGGGCCTCGCCGCCATCATCGCCGCCAGCAACGTCCGCAAGCTGCTGTGTGCCGGGGTTACGGGATTTCTGGACGCCGACAGCCTGTTCGAAGTCGGCGTTGATCTGCGCGACGCCATCGAGGCTGGCATCATCCCCGGGCCGCGCATGGCTACCGGCGGCAACGCCCTGCTCACCGCCGCCGGCGGCACCGCGGGCCGGCTGATACCCGAAGAAGGCCTGATCGGCTACGGCAAGGTGGTACGCACAAGTGATGAGATCACCGCCGAAGTGCGCCGCCAGATCAAGCTCGGCGTGGACTGGATCAAGGTTCATGTCACGGGTTTGACACCTCGCCAAAAGCGGCAAGGCGAGGCCCGGGCCTGGAGCCGAGCGGAACTCGACTTGGTGGTGGACGTGGCCCACACCCTGGACATTCCTGTGGTGGGACATTGCCGGGGCGCCGACAGCATCCGCGACGCCGCGCTGGCCGGCTTCGACCTGATCCTGCATGCCACTTACATGGACGAGGCAGCGCTCGAAGCCGTGGTGGAGGCCAGCGTGCCCATCGTCCCCACCTTCACCTTTCAGGCCAATCTGGCCGACCATGGCGATTTGGTTGCGGCCGGGCCGGAAATCCGCGCCATCTTCCAAAAAGAGATCGAATCGAGCTGCGTGATGCTCAAGCGCGCCTACGACGCCGGCGTGCCCCTCCTATGCGGCACCGAGAGCGGCTTCTCCCTCACCCCCTACGGCGACTGGCACTATCGGGAACTGGAGGTCTTCGTGCGCGATCTCGGCCTCTCCCCGCTCCAGGCGATCCGCGCCGCAACCAGCGAAGCCGCCCGGGCCATCGGCCTCGACGGCCAGACCGGCGCCGTGGCGGAGGGACGCCTAGCCGACTTGATCCTCATCGACGGCAATCCGGCGGATGACGTACGCCTGCTCGGCGACCTCGGGCGCATCAAACGGGTCATGATCGGCGGGCGCGATCAATGCCTCGACTGGCCTGCGGCTGAGCGAGGTGACCCGCCCGGATGGCGGGTATCCACCTACGGCAGCCGCATCCTCCGCCGCAACCTGCTCGACAGCGGCTCTTCGACGTGAAATCGATGCTGATCACCGGCGCCGCCAACGGCCTCGGACGCTGCATGGCCCGCCACGCTGACCAAGCTGGCTATCGGGTCGGCGTGCTGGACATCGACGCCGAAGCCGCAGCGCAAGTGGCTGGGAAACTGCGCACGGCAGTGGCCTTGGAAGCGGATGTCCGCGACCCGACCGCAGTGAGCGCCGCGCTCGACGCCTTCGGCGAGGCGCCGAGCGCCCTCATCAATAACGCAGGCATTCTGCGCACTGGCCCGCTGATCGATCATCCAGTGGATGACTTCCGCCTAGTTATCGACATCAATCTGACCAGCGTGTTCATCGTCGGCCAGTTGGCGGCGCAACGGATGCGCGAAGCCGGCGGCGGCGTCATCGTCAACGTGGCATCAATCAACGGCATGCACCCCAGCCTCAACAGCGGTGCCTACGCGGCCGCCAAGGCCGGCGTGATCGGCCTGACCCAGAACATGGCCGTGGAATGGGGCGCCTTCGGCATCCGCGCGAACGCCATTGCCCCCGGCTTCATAGACGCCGGCATGGCCGCCCCGTTCTATCAAGACCCCACCGTGCGCCAGCGCCGGGGAGGCGCGGTGCCGCTTAAACGCTTGGGCACCGACGACGAAGTCGCCCAGTGCGCCCTGTTCCTAGCCTCCGACGCCGCTTCCTACATCAGCGGCCAGAACATCGCCATCGACGGCGGCGTCATCCAAAGCGTTCTGGCGCAATTGCCACGGGACTGAGCCCGATTAACTGAACGAAGCTGTACCGTTGGCAAGTACTGGATGAAACCATGATTAAAGAAGAAGATCGCAACTACCCGACCTATACCTCCAAATTTCCTGAGCTGGGGTTCTATGCATTCCCGGGTGCAGCCTCAGACACAAGAGGCGACTTGGAGCAGGTCAAGTACGCAGAACAGCTCGGCATCGGCAATGTCATGATCTCCGAGCGGCCCGACTTCAAGGAAATCGGCACCCTGTGCGGCGCGGTCGCTGCTGTGACTGAAGAAATCTACATTGGTACATCAGCAACCAACGCCAACACCCGCCATCCCATGTACACAGCTGCGCTCTGTTCCAGCATGAACCGAATGTCGCGCGGGAGATTTGCTCTCGGCTTGGGCAAAGGCAACGCACACATGATGAAACGCTGGGGTATGAAGCCGGTAACGTTTGAACACGAACGCGAGTTTTACGACGTCATCAAACGTATGCTGAAGGGTGAGCAGGTGAAGGACTATTCCGGTGCAATTGGCGACTTCCCTCTCCTAGGCTACAGTGACTATGTCAAGGAGGACGTACCGATTCTGTTCGTTGGCTTTGGTCCAAAGAGCCTGAAAAACGCCGGCAAGATCTACGAAGGCGCACATCTGCACACCTTTATGTCACCGGAGGCCGTGGCGCACGCGGTGGGCTGCGTACGCGAGGGTGAGCGGGAAGCGGGCAAGGAGGTGGGCCAGGCAACAGTATGGACAGTGCTTGCAACGCTGTGCAATCCAACTGAAGAAAAATACCTTGAGTACATTACCGCTCGACTGGCGTCATACCTGCAGGTACCCGGTTACGGCGAAGGCCTTGCCAGGATCAATGGCTGGGATGTGGAACAACTCAAGGAGTTCAGGCAGCAGCCTGCTGTGACTTCGGTGGGAAGCTGGATAGACGCGGTTGCTAGCTTCGACCAGTTCGCGGCCATCGATAAAGTGTTGCCGCAAGAGTGGCGCTCTGCTGCGGTCGGCACGCCCCGTGAGTGTGCAGAGCGCTGGCTGGAAGAGTTCGAAGCAGGTGCAGACGGCATCATTATCCACGCCTGCACCCCTGAGGAATTTGAGCCAGTACTGGCCGAATACGAAAGGATACGCCCTGACCACCTGTTTGAGGACCGGACCAATCGGCCTGCATAGCGGCCTGGAGAGGAACCGAAGCGCTTCGTCTGATCGCGATTTTCGATAATCTCGATTGCTACTTCGGATTGACCTGCTCGAACACGCGCGCCCAATCTTCGATCGCATGTTCATGCCCACGCATTAGCTGCACGTTGACCTGCTCATAGCCAGCGTCGCTCAGTGCCTTGAGGTTGCTGACCAACTCTTCTTCGGTCCCGCTGAACGTGGTGTTGCGAACCAGTTCCGGCGTGACGTGGGTTTCGTCAGGACGCACAAACATCAGGTGACCGCGATGATTGCTCAGGTAACGCGCATCGGCGGGTTCGTAGCTGTGGTGTACTTTCAGGTAATCACGCATTGCGGTATCGGTAGCGCTTTTTCCATCAAGATCCGCTTTGCGAACAGGGCTGTCTGCCCAAGCATGGAACATGGTAGCGGTAGCCGGTGCAGCTTGTGCCATCAGGCGGGTATCGTCTGTGGCTTTGTCGCCAGTCAGCACGGCACCGATGAAGAACAACTGCGCATGCAGATCCAGGGGGTCACGTTCCGATTCCTGCCAGCAATGTTGCATCTGTTCGAGCCGCTCTATTGCTCCCTTCATCGCACTGAAGTTGAGCCATCCCGCGCCCAGCTCAGCGGTGAGTCGCATGGACTTTGGCCCGAAGGCGGAAAGCCACAGAGGAATATCGTCTTCGATGTTAATCAGACCTGTATCCGGGTTGAGAAAGCGGATTTTTCGTGTCTTGTTTTCGAAATCCCAGGTTACGGTTTCGCCGCGCAGCAGAGCACTGACTCTCTCAATATAGATGCGGGTTCTGGCCAATGTGATAGCTTTTAGACCCATGGTGCGACGTGCAGTGAAACCAGTGCCCACACCAAAGTCTATCCGCCCAGGTGCCAGCTTGTTGACGCTGGCCAACGCGTTGGCAGTCACCGGTTCGATGCGATTGGAGGGTACGACCACGCCTGTGCCAAGGCGAATGCGTTCCGTCCTATCAGCGGCCAACGCCATGCAGACAAACACATCCGGGTTTAGCATTTGCGTATCGTAAAACCAAGCAGAACTGAAACCGAGTTCTTCTGTCCGTACCACCCATCGCCAGGAATCGACCTCAGATGCGAGCACAATACCGAACTTCATCGCGCCCCTCCTGTTGCCGAACGGTTCAGCCAATCTCGCCGTTTTGGCAGGCCCACTACGCAATCACCTAGGCTATATGCCCAGCGCGACTGCCGCCCGCTCCAAGGACTCCTGAGTCTCGCCCATGGTCCGGCAAAATCCCTGTAGCCGGCGCGTATAGAGTTGAAGATCATATTCGTTGGAATAGCCAATTGCGCCATGGACGCGAAACGCATCGTTGGCAAGACGCTCAAAAAACTCGTTCGCCAGCGCCTTGGTGGAGGCAACCTCTTCCGATGCATCCTGGCCAGTACCTATCAGCCAAGCCGCTTCATGTACCAGAAGGCGCACGGTGTCCGTGTTGATGCGCATATCCGCGCAGGGGTGGGCAACCGCTTGAAACGCACCGATGGGCTGACCGAACGCTTTGCGCACGGTGACGTATTCCGCTGACATTTTGATGAGCGCTTCACTTGTGCCCACCGCCTCAGCCGTGGCCAACAGAGACCCCGTTTGCAAACCTGCATCCAGCGCTGTTTGAGCACCCTCACCCCTGTGGATTTCAGCAGCAACAAGCACGTCATTGAATTCAACCGCAAACAAGGGTAGGCCAACCTTTGTGTGGTGACGCGTGATCGAGACACCCTCCGTGTTTGGGTCCACGACAACGATGGTTGTGTCTCCATCTGGGGTGACTGCGGTTACCAGCAGTTCATCGGCCACCGAAGCAAACGGCACCAGAATCTTCTTCCCGGACAACTGGCCGTCAGCACTAATGGGCAGCCGCACTTCATCCCACTCGTTGCGGCCATGCTCATCAATCAGCGCGGGACAGACGATTTTCCCTGCAGCAATTTCAGAGAGAACCCAGTCGCGGAGTTCACTCTGGGGTGAATGCTCAAGTAGGGTCGCAGCCACCCCCGAGCTGACAACCAATGGCAGCGTTGCACCGCCGCGGCCCACCTCCTCGACCAGTACGCACATATCCAGAAGGCTGCAACCGCCACCGCCAAACGCCTCTGGCAGTGACATCCCTGGCCAGCCGAGCTGGATGCCCTCGTCCCAGATGGGTCGTGGAAAGCCGTCCGCAGACTCTTCCGCCTCCCGTATCTGCTGAGTGGAAAGCCTGTCCTCCAGCATCCGCCGCGTGCTCTCCTGCACCTGTGCCTGGACAAAACTTAAACCGAAATCCATAGCCGCTAACCTCTGGGAAGGCCCAGGCCACGCTGAGCGATGATGTTGCGCTGGATCTCGCTTGACCCGACAGCAACCTGCACTGGCAGCGCGTGGGTCCACCACGTATAGGCGCCATCCCCCAGTGTCACCATGGGATCTTGCTCCAACAAAAATCCTCTCGGGCCGGCAACGTCCATGGCGAGATGCGCTATCTGCATCGACATGTCTCCCGCCAGTGTCTTATAGATGGCAGACTCAACGAGTACGGAATCATCCACGGTCTGGTTTGCCACCACCTTGTACATCAACAACCGCAAAGCCCGGTTCAATGCACGCAAACGCACCAGCCTATCCCGCGCGTCTGGGCGCTGAGAAACACGGCGACCCGTCCCGTCTTGGGATTCCTTGGCAAAGCGGAGAAGTTGATCCAACTGCGACCCATACAATCCTGCGTAACCGACACCGGCTCGCTCCCCTTCCAGAGCCGACATGGCTACTTTCCAGCCTTGGTCGAGTGGCCCCAATAGAGCGTCGTGGGGAACCTCCGCGTCATCGAAAAAGACCTCATGAAATTCAATGGGGCCACCCATTGACTCAATGGGTCGGACGGTGACGCCCGGCGTATCCATGTCCACAAGGAACATGGAAAGGCCTTTGTGCTTTGGCGCGTCCGGGTTTGTGCGGGCCATCAGGAAGCAATGCTCTGCGTGGGCGGCGTAGCTGGTCCAGATTTTCTGGCCATTGATCCTGAAGCCGTTGCCGGTATCTTCCGCGCGCGTCCTGAGGTTCGCCAAATCAGAACCTGCATCCGGTTCAGACCACCCTTGGCACCAGATCACTTCTCCTGCTGCCATCGGCTTTATGTACTTCTCCTTTTGCTCATCGGTGCCAAACATCATGATGGCGGGCCCGATGTAGTTGAGATTCATGTACTGCGGCCCACGGGGTTCTCCACAACGCCACATCTCCTCCCGCACCACATTTTGATGCCAGATGTCCGCATCGCCGCCGCCATACTCCTTCGGCCAGGCCATGGTCAGCCAGCCTTTGGCGGCAAGTTTGCTGCAGAACTCCAACGTAAAGGGCATGATGCGATCGTCGTAGGCAAAGAGATTTGTCCACCATGACGGAATCTCCTGGTCCAAGAACGCTCTTAGCTCAGTACGAAACGCTACAGCCTCTTTGGGGTACTCAAAGTCCATTATGCCAAACCGCTCTACATCCGATAAGTCAAACCAAGCTTCTTCAGGCACGAACTCCGTTTCGAAAAGCGCCCGAAAAACAGTTGCTTAATCCAATACTGCTTCACTATCCCCTCCAAGGCAGGCAGTTGCAACGATCACAGGTCTTTGCCACAAAAGATGATTCTTGTATATTCTGGTGACAACGATACATTACTGATGCATTGTGTCAACACTGTAAGAGTCCATGGCCACAAGAACCCCAATAGAAGTTGTCGAGGCCTACAACTACGAGTTGTGGAACAGTCGGGACTACCAGCTCGGCGAGGAATTGATTGCCGATGAGGTGATTCGACACTACCCAGGGTCAGTCGAGACCATGAGCAAAGATGACGCCATTGCGCGAGTCAAAGATGCCTATGCAAGGGTTTTCGCCGAGATAGAGTTCACCATCCACAAGATGCTGCTTGATGGCGAGTATGTGACCCTGTTGTGGGAAATGCGCGCAAAGACTCTGGAGGGGGAGGACTTTGTTTACAGCAGCATCGAGGTGTTTCGCGTGGTGGACGGCAAGATTCGCGAATTCTGGAACCCCACACACATTCAGGAAACCAACGGTGTATGGGGATAGCCATGCCAGAGTTGCTCTCCTCGATCGATCAAATCGATTCTCGATGGTTGGCATCTGTTTTCGCTCACGCTGGCATCGACGTTCCCGCCATCAGCAGTTTCCGGGTCGCACCGCTGGGTGCCGGGAATACGGGAACTACCGTCAAGGTTTCACTCGAATATGAAGTGTCAGGTGCCGCAGCACCGGCCTCCGTTGTCTGCAAATTCCATCCTGACGACCAAGCAAAAATTGACGCGATCAAAAGTGCGGGCGTATTCCTGACCGAAACCAACGTTCAGAAGCTGCTGGCCGAGCATTGCGAGGCAGCCATTCCGGAGTGTTACTTTGTCGCGGTCGCGGACGATGGCGGCCAATTCAATATGGTTAGCGAGGACCTCTCCGAAAAGTGTGAACTGGGCGACCAGATAAACGGTTGCTCCATAGTTGAAGCAAGGGCGGCCATTCTGGAGCTAGCCAGGCTGCACCGTCAATTCTGGAACGAACCACGATTGAACGATCTGGAATGGATCAGACCGCGCATGCCTTTCCCGGAAAATGCACTTGAGCTGTTGGATGACCGGCTCTGCCAACTACTGACCGAGGAACAACATGACGTTGTTAAACAGGCCGCACCTCGAATATACGATTGGCTCGCTTTGGAGCCCGATAATCAAACGCTCATCCACGTGGATTGCCGCGTCGATAACCTGTTGTTTGACCAAAACAATTCGACGTCGCCACAAGCTTACCTGATTGACTTTGCCCTAGTCAGTGTGGGTGACGCTGTCGCCGATGTCGCCTACTTTTTGACAAGCAGCCTGTCGCCCGAAGATCGGCTCGCCTGCGAGGCAGATTTGCTGGATATGCATACGCGGGAAATCGCACGGAAAGACCCGGCCTACACTATCGAGAAAGCGATGGCGTCCTATCGAGAGAACATCGTCTCCTCACTGTATCTGACGATGGTCGCCGCAATGGGCGTGCCTGATGCACCGCATAAGCGGTTGCTGTTAAGGCGGCTGTTCGAACGAAACTGCGCAGCCCTGCAACACTGGATGGATCTATGAATCAGATCACCGTCGACGATCTGGCAGCGCCGAAGATCTCCGACAGGGGCTTGGAGATTCTGGCCGAACGCGCTGCCATCCCGATTGAGTTTTCGCTAAAGGGATTTTTGCAATTCGCCGAAGATGCATCGGATGTGCCCATCCATCGGGACGACGATTTTTTTCAGAATCTTGAACGATTTTTGCTTGAGGGCGATCGTCGGGGCGGGTTCTCGGAAGCAGGCAAGAAGCTGCTGGCGGCAGAGTGCGCCAATTTGATTGTTCAGCGCAGCCGTCTGGAAACGCTGTTTCGCGATCATCCCGAGATTGCTGAGGTCAAAATAGAAGCGCCTGTTGTTATTGCCGGGATTCCTCGGTCTGGCACGACCAACCTTTCCAACATTATGGGCAGTGACTCGCGCCTGCGGGCGCTGAGCTTCTGGGAATCAAGAGCGCCCTTTCCTTCGAGCGACCCCAACCAAAATGAGCAGTTGTCCGAGGAGGATCGGGCGGAGTTGGGACGGCAGGTGATGGCAGACATTCACGCATTGATGCCATTGTCAAGGCTAATGTACGACGAGGGACTTGCGCTGTAGGGTTTTTGGGTTGAGTTCGGGGGCGGCCGGGGCTG
>VYDB01000075.1 GCA_009843635.1 Gammaproteobacteria bacterium | reverse complement strand
GCTAAAGCCCTTAGAGCAGCTACAGACGGTCGGCCAAGCTGCCGTAGGGCAGGAACTTGTTGTCGCTGTGCGCCTTGATCCAAGCCGTCAAGTCGGCGGGCCAGGCGCCACGGCGGCGGAGCAGGCGGCAAAGTGCAATCACCGGCGAGGCCGAGCCGGCCTTCCACTCCGGGAATCGTCCCTCCGCCAACGTGTAGAGGCGCACCAGCCGAATCACCTGCTGATCGTCCAGCGCCGCGGCTGGCTGCCAAGCCTCGGGGCGGAGCCGGACGGTTGCCGCCAAGCGGCTGACCTGCGCCACCGACAGGCCGAAACTCTCCTCGTCTAGGCAATCCGCAGCGGCAAGCAGTTCGGCGAGCACCGAATCGCTCAGTTCCACGATCTGCTCGGCCGGATTCCAAGCGCCAACGCTCAAGTTCCGCACCCCATGAATCCATCTGAACGTCCAAGCTTAACCCAATGGCGCAAACCCCGAGCCAAGCCAATCTTTTCCTGCGAGGGGCGGGCCCCTCGCGCACCCCGGCTGAGGGCTCCTATAATTGACTCAACCCAACCGGGAGACCCCCACCCATGCGCAAGGCTGCGCTCGGCATCGGCATCATCCTGCTGTTGGTCTTGGCTGCGGGTGCGTGGCTGCTGGCCGATCTGAATCGCTTCCGGCCCCAGGTCGAAGCCTTGATCGCCGAACAGGCGGGGCTCGACATCGAAATCGGTGGTGATCTTGGTTGGCGGCTGCTTCCGGCGCCAGCCGTCACGGCGGCGCTTGTGCGGGCGGACGACGGCAGGTGGCAGGTCGATGAGTGGCGCTACAACCCCATTCTCGACCGCCATTCGATGCAAGGCTTGCAATTCAAAACGCAAGGTGCGGAAGGCCGCTGCGATCTTGAACTCACGCCACGGCACAACACATCCGCCTCGCCCCAAGCCGATGTGGCAGGGATCGTTCCGGTCCAAGCGCTTCGCCAAGTCAACGGCGGCGGCCGCTGCCAAGGGGTTGGCCTGCACTTCGCCAACCAAGACTTCGAGGATCTAGCCGCCGAGTTCGACGTGGCGGACGGCATCGCCAGCCTTAACCTGCGAGCGCCCAGTGTCTTTGGCGGCACGGCCGCAGCGCGCCTCGAAGTGGACGCAAGCGCTGATCCGCTCGAGTGGACGGTCCGCTTCAACGCCGACCGCCTGCAGACGCAGAACCTTCAGCCTTGGCTCGGAGAAGCGGTGCAATGGGACGCGGAGATCGACTACGCCGGCGAGTGGCGAACGCAGGGCAACAGCGCCCCGGAACTGGCTTCGAGCATCGTCGGCGAATCCCGGCTGACCGGCGGCCCCGGGCGGATTGGAGCGCCGTTTCTGGACCAGGTCAAGAAAGCCGCTTCTCCCTTCGCCCGCGGCGCGGGGAAGGCGGCACCCGGACCGGTGCAGTATCAAAACCTAGCCGGAACTTGGTCAATCGACGGCGCCGCCCAGCGCTTGAGCATCGCGCTCGACAACTTGGTTCTGAAGGCCGAAGGGGAATATCAGTTTGCCGAGGACCGCCTCGACATCACCGCCAAGGTCGCCATCGAAGAGGGAGCGGATGATGCGGCCTTCGAGGCCAACCCGCTGCTGACCGGCATCCCCATCCCGCTGCGCTGCGCAGGAACGCTCGCTGAGCCGGGTTGCGAACTGGACAACGATGCGGTCCGCCAACTTTTGGCCGAAGCCACCAAGGACGGCTCGGAGATGCAGCGCAAGGTGGATGCCATCATCGAAGAAAGGCTGCCACCCAAGCAACGGCAGGCGGCGCGGGCCGTGCTGCGGCTGCTCGGCGGCAGCATAAAGGAAGAGCAGCCTTAAGCGCGTGGACTGGCTCGCCGAAAGGCTGCTTGCCTGGTTCGACGAGTGCGGCAGGAAGGCGCTGCCTTGGCAGCAGGACGCCACCCCCTATCGGGTGTGGGTCTCCGAGATCATGCTGCAGCAGACCCAGGTGCAGACCGTCATCCCCTACTTCGAGCGTTTCATGGCGCGCTTTCCCGACGTGCAGGCGCTGGCGGCGGCGGAACTCGACGAGGTTCTGCATCTTTGGTCGGGCCTCGGCTACTACGCGAGGGCCCGCAACCTGCACAAGACGGCCATCCTGGTCGCGAACTCTGGGGACGAGTTCCCAAGTTCGGCCACCGCGCTGGAAGCCCTTCCAGGCATCGGCCGCTCCACCGCCGGCGCCATCCGCGCCTTGGCGATGGGCCAAAGGGCCGCCATCCTGGACGGCAACGTCAAGCGGGTGCTGGCCCGCTTTCATGGGATTTCCAGCCCCTTCGCCAGCACCGCCACCCTGCGCGAGCTCTGGGGCCATGCCGAGGCGCACACACCCGCACAGCGAACGGCGTCCTACACCCAAGCCATCATGGATCTCGGCGCCTTGGTCTGCACCCGCCGCGCGCCGCAGTGCCCAAGCTGCCCCCTAGCCGAGCGATGCGTCGCCTTGGCCACCCAGCGGGTGGACGAAATACCCCAAGGCAAACGGTCGAAGGCGAAGCCCGTGCGCCGGACACGCCTGTACGTCATCACCGCACCGAACCGCGCCTGCCTGCTGGAGCGGCGTCCCGATCACGGCATTTGGGGCGGCCTCTGGTCGCCGCCGCAACGCCAGCCCGAACGCTCGGTTGAGGCGGTCTGCGCGGAGTTCGGCATCTCCCCTTCGGCCATCATCGAACACCGAACCGCCCCGGTCTTCCGGCACAGCTTCACCCACTTCCACCTCGACATCGAACCCCACTACCTGCGCATCAAGCAGCAGCCGGCGCAAGTGACGGACGGCGGCGGCCAGATGTGGTACGCCCCGGATGGGGCCGCGCCGGTCGGCCTGTCCGCCCCCGCCGCCCGGCTGCTCGCCAGCTTGGATGAGGTGTTCGGGGAGGCGCCGGCAAAAGGTTAAACTACGCCCATGGCACGCACCGTCTTTTGCCGAAAATACCAAGCGGAGCTCGAAGGGCTCGCCCAGCCGCCGCTGCCCGGCGCCAAGGGCGAACTGATCTTCGAGACGGTGTCACGCAAGGCTTGGGAAGAGTGGCAAGCCGTGCAAACCATGCTCATCAACGAACGGAACCTGCGCCTGATCGACCCCGAGGCGCGCCAGTACCTGGCGGCCCAGATGGAGAAGTTCCTCGACAACGAGCCGATCGACAAAATCGAGGGGTATCGCCCGCCTGAACCTTAGGGCCGCTTAGTGGCCGGGTGCGCTCCGGTGGGAGTTAGAGGCTTCAGCCCAGTTCCAATGCAAAACGAAGCGCCGTGGCGACATTGCTCATCTTCTCGGGAGCAAGAGTCGCAACGGTAGCGCCCAATCGCCGCTTTGGAATCGTCTGAATGTGATCGCAATTGACAGCGCAATCGCGTGGCAAACCGTCATCAACTGACAAGGCCACCTCGCTGGGGATTCCGCGAATGCTGGTCGTTATCGGTGCAACCGTTACCTCTCCCAAGCTGGAAACAATCGAGTTGCGGGTAAGGATGAGGACGGGTCGGCGCTTGTCCGGTGCCGCAAATCGATACCAGCGAACCTCACCTCGACGCACTACGCGGTGCTCCAAGGATTGTCGCCCCACGCATGATCGGCTTCCGGAATGTCGAATTCCGTGGGATTGGGAGGGGTCTTGCGGTAACCGGCTATCTGGCGCTGCTCGAGTTCCAATTCATCGAATCGTCTCAAGGCCTCTCGAAAGGCGTCCCGAGCAAAAGCGGAACGAGTGAGGCCAAGGACTTTGACCCGAGCGTCGACCCGTGCCAGCAGGTCGTCTTCCACGGTCATCTGTATGGTTTTCATAGCTACTTTGTAACCTAGCTTGCTAGCTATAACTGCGACTATACCAGTAGTGCACCACAATCACACCACCACGATCACTGCCCTTGACCCTATCCCGGCATGCCGTTTTAATAGCCGCCCGCCGCCCTAGGGCAAACGCTTGGCCAGGTAGCTCAGTCGGTAGAGCAGTGGACTGAAAATCCTCGTGTCGGCAGTTCGATTCTGCCCCTGGCCACCATTCCCCACTCTAGCGCCGTTCCAGGTGCGCCCACAATGACTATCCACGCTCACGCCGCAGAGAAGTCCACCGGACCGTGATTGCGGACGACCCGTTTCTCCACCACTGTCGGTTGTTCGCAGAATACAATCAGGTTGCCCTGCGTCGCGTCGCGCGCGCTCGGCACACGCAATCCGTCCGCGCCCAGGAAAGCGCACGCCTCAGCGATCTCTTGCGATCGGGGGCACTCCCGCTCACGCTCAAGGTAGCTAAGCTGGCCGTACCCTGCCACGCGAAGCCCGACCTGCGCCAACGCTTCGAGTCCGGCAAAACGCATGACTGCCCCCAAGGAGACCATCAGTTCGAACATCTCGTAACGCACCCGCGACGGCGGGAACGGCTGCCCTTGGAACAGGTGGAAACGCCGTTCCGCCAGCGCGCCCTCGCGGGTTTCCGAGGTGTACAGCACGTCCATCGTCCCGTCGTCCCAGCGCCCGCCTGAACGCCTGCACACGAGGGGATCCTGGCCGCGCCGCACGGACCGCCACACTGTGCCTTCGAACGGCGCCATCGGCACGGCCTCGAGGGCATCCAAAAGCGACTGGTCGCGGATTCCTCCCGGACTCCGCCGGCGTTGACCTCCCATGCCTAGAGATATGCGTCGGCATCCAGCCGGTCGAGAATGGCGATCACCTCTTCCGTGCTCTCGTCGTGGATCAGGTCGATCGCCCGCGCCCCCTCAAGCTGCGGATGCCGGGCGTACAGCCAAGCGCGCACTTCCTCGTGGCCGTAGTACTCGCCCAAACGCATCACCACGTACGAAAGGTCCGACATGATCAACTGCGTGCGCGGATGTGGCGACTTTTGGCCACTGCCCCACCGCGACACGGTCGCCTTGGACACCCCCGTGAAGTTGGCGATGTCAGTGCCTTTCAGCCCTCCGGTCTCCTGCAGCCGCGTCAAGAACTGCACAACCGGCCTCGGATTCGCCGCCTGGCTCATGTTCCGCTCCTCCTGCTTCTACACATTGGCATCCAACCGCGAATCGCATACCCCATGGGAGAGCGCACCGCTAACCGGAGCCACTGAATCACTCTCGCCGCCACAGCGGCCCCCACATATGTGTTTCACACATCGTACTTCGTGAAATCAATGTGTCAACTGACGATAGCACGGGATGTTCCCAATAGCTTATGCTGACTCGTTGTATTGGCACCGGAACTTGGGGAATGGGTCGGACAAAGACCGGAGTTGGGCGAATGAACTGGATTCTGCTTGCCGTGGCCGTCGTGGCGGGGCTGGCTGTCGTCACTGCGCTGCTGCTGCCCGCAACCACCCGCACCACCGTTGAAATCCGTTTCGATGCGCCCATTCGAGCGGTTTGGGCGGTGTACGCGGACTTCGAGAGTCAACCGAATTGGCGCTCGGATGTCGCCAGGGTGGAAATGGCCAGCGACGAAAGGCGTTGGACCGAGACCTTGGAGATGTCTGGCATGACGGTCCATTTTCAGATCCTGGAGGAATCTCCGCCGAACAGGCTGGTCTTGAAGACCGGTGCGGACGGCAGCTTCGAGGGTCGCTATGTTGCCGAATTCAGAGCGGAGAACGGCGGCACGGTGGGCACTTTCACGGAGGAGGCCACCGCGCTCGGGATCCTGCCCAAGGTGATGCGGCGCCTACTCTTCAATCAAGAGAAGTTCATCGCGGATTACGCCGAAGAGGCGAAGGCGGAGATCGGAAGGCGGGAGTCAGAAGCAGGCGGCTACTGAGTGCGCTGTCAGGGGAACCCGTATCGCAACGCGACTTCGCCGCCTGCGGGATCAGGCGCGGCTGCGGCGCAGCTCACGCTCACGCATCAGGAGGAACAAGGGGAGACCGAGCGAGACGCCAACCGCGCAGGTGCCAGCGATGGGCAACCAGAGACCGGGAACCGACGCCCTCCGGCCTTCGTGGCGAATGAAGGCGATCAGCACCACGGCCGACACGAGGACATCCGCCCAGGCGAACAGCGACATTCGCGACCCCGCAATCTCCGCCAGCATCGCGGCAACGTCCCAGCCGCCATTCTCGACGCTCCAGCCCACCAGCGCACCATAGGGCAGGACGGTGCCAAGGACGCACATGAGAGCGTAGAACTTGACCACTAGGCGCTCCTTTATGCGAGGGGCAGGCCCCTCGCGCTCCCCGGCTGAGGCTTTTGTTTGCGAGGGGCGGGCCCCTCGCGCTCCCCGGCTGAGGGCTCCTCAGCCCGCCAACAGGGACTTCAAATCGGCGTTCGGGTCGGCCAATGCTGCCGGGTCGGCCGGTTGGCCCACCAGGCGCCGGCAGAGCATGAACTCCTTGGGGCTGTTGACCGCGTCCGCCGCCACGATCTTGCCGTCGCTTAGGTAAAACACGGCGAATTGATTGGTGGCCATCTCGCCGCGCACCACTTCCGCGTCGCCATCGCCGGAGAAGCCGACCATCTGCAGCTTCAATTCGTACTGGTCCGACCAGAACCAGGGCACGGCGGCGTACTCGCGGTCCTTGCCGCAGAGGTTGGCCGCGGCGACTCGGGCCTGCTCCATGGCGTTGGGCACCGATTCGAGACGCAGGCGCCGCCCCAGCAAGGGATTGGGGTGGTTGGTGCAGTCGCCCGCCGCGTAGATGTTCGGATCCGAGGTGCGGCAGCGCTCGTCCACCAGGATGCCGTCATCGCACTCAAGACCCGCCTCTTCCGCGAGTTCGACGTTGGGCACGATGCCGATGCCCACCACGGCGAAGTCGGCGGCAAAGGATCCATCGCCGCACTGCACCGCCGAGACGCGGCCATTGCCGCTGAAGCCGGTCACCCGCGCCCCCGTGTGAATCCCCACGCCGCGGCCCTCGTGGAGGCGATGGTAGAAGTCGGACATGGCCGGGGTGGTCACCCGTGCCAGGATGCGCTGCTCCATTTCCAGCACGTGCACCTCCAGGCCCGCCTCGACGCACACGGCCGCCACTTCGAGGCCGATGTAGCCGCCGCCGACCACCACCACCCGCTTGCCTGGGGCCATGTCGGCCTTGATGGCGTCCACATCGGCGATGGTGCGCAGGTAGTGGACGCCTTCGAGCTCGCTGCCGGGCAGGTTCAGCCGCCGCGGACGGCTGCCCGTGGTCATCAGGAGCTGTTCGTACGCCAGGGTTTCGCCGGATGACGTCGTTAGGTTGCGCGCCGCTGGATCGATGCGCTCAACCCGCACCCCGGCGCGGACGGCGATGTCCTTGCCGGCATAGAATTTCTCCGGGCGCAGGTAAACCCGGTCCAGCCCCTGCTCCCCGGCCAAGTACTGCTTGGACAGCGGCGGCCGCTGGTAGGGGATGTGCGGCTCATCGCCAAGGATGGTGATGGCGCCGGCAAAGCCCTCCTGGCGCAGGCTCGCGGCGGCCTGCCCGGCGGCATGGCCAGCGCCGACGATGATGATGTCCGACAATTTCAGCCTCCCAGCCAAAAAGAGCCATTGTAGCGAAGTGCGGGTAAACTTCCGCGCTTTGGAACCGATTGGGGAGCGTTGCGTAACCACGCAGGCGTCATGACGTATCTGACCTTGCAGGAACTGGCCGCTGCAGCGCAGCGGAAGCTGGACCGGAACACTTGGGACTACCTGATCGGCGGTTCGGATACCGAGTCCGCTCTGAAGCGAAACCGCTATGGGCTGGACTCCTGGGCGTTCCGGCCGCGCATTCTCAACGACGTCTCCGAGGTTCGCACGGAGACGGACCTGTTCGGCTCCCGGCTGCGCATCCCCGTGCTGCTGGCGCCGATCGGCTCCATCCAGGTGTTCAACCCCGAGGGCGCCGCCGCCGTCGCGGCAGCAGTGCGGGACTTCGGCGTATTGCAGATCCTAAGCTCGGTGTGCCTGCCGGACTTCGAGGATCTGGCCGTCCAGGTGCCGGGGCCGCGCATCTACCAACTCTATCTGATGGGCGACCGGGGCTGGATGGACGACATCATCGCCCGCGCCATCGAAGCGGGCTACACCGGCTTTTGCCTGACCGCCGACACCCAAGTCTATTCGCGGCGCGAAAGGGACATTCTCAAGCGCCACGTGCCCAGCTCCGGGCGGCAGGTCGGCGTCTCCGGATTCAGCCACCAAGCGACCATGACCTGGGACACCGTGGCGCACATCAAGGACAAGTTCGAGATTCCCCTCATCATCAAGGGCGTGGCGGTGGCCGAGGACGCGGCCCGCTGCGCTGAATTGGGCGTGGACTGCGTTTACGTCTCCAACCACGGCGGCCGCCAGCTAGACCACACCCGGGCCTGCATCGACGCCTTGCCGGAGGTGGTCGCCGCCGTCGAAGGCGCGGTGCCGGTGCTGGTCGATGGCGGCTTCATGCGCGGCGCCGACGTGGTGAAGGCCCTTTGCCTAGGCGCCACCGCCGTCGGCCTAGGACGCCTGGAGGCCATGGCTCTCACGGCGGACGGTGCTGCGGGGGTGCTGCGGATGCTCGAACTGCTCGAAAACGAGATACAGATCACCTTGGCGCTGCTGGGCGTGCGCGACGTCAAAGACCTCGACCCCGAGCTGCTGGAGCGGGTGACGCCCATGGTTGAGCCCCACGCCCTGAGCGCGTTTCCCCACTTGGCAGAGGGCTACTGAGCCTTTCTTGCGAGGGGTGGCCCCCTCGCGCTCCCCGGCTGAAGGCTCTAGAGGTAGCGCCCGCGCTGCTGCAGGACTTCGATCTTGTAGCCGTCCGGGTCCTGCACGAAGAAAAAGCGCGCCAGTATTTCCCCTTCGCGGAACATTTCCTTGACCGGATTGGGTTCGAAGCCCTCCGCCTCGAAACGTCCATGCTCCGCGTCGAGATCGTACACGCTGACCGCCAAGTGCCCGTAGCCGCTGCCGTGGGAATAGGGTTCGGCCTGGTCCTTGTTCCAAGTCAGTTCGATCTCGAAGTCGCTTTGGTCGTTGCGCAGATAGGCCAAGATGAAGTCGTCAAAGTCGAAGCGCTCGGCCACCTCAAGGCCAAAGGCCCGCCGGTAGAAGTCGATGGAGCGGTCAAGGTCGAACACCCGGACCATCGTGTGTATCGCTTTGGCCATGGAAAACCCCCGTTCGAGACGTTCTTGGCCAGCCTATAACGCTTCTCCGCTGGCGTCCACTCCGCCCGATCATCGCCCAGGGCTATTCAAAAGTCCTGACGGCGGTTGGCTGAGGTTTCCGGTTGGTTT
>VYDB01000115.1 GCA_009843635.1 Gammaproteobacteria bacterium | reverse complement strand
TCCCCGGCAACGCAAACCCCGCCCAATCAGGGGCAGGGGGGCGAGTAGTTACGAGCCGGCTTTCAGGCATCAAGGGGTTTTGGTCCGCGTCGATATTCTTGAGCGATTGCCGGAGGGCGGTTGGGGGCTGATCGAAGTCAAGTCCGCCACCCGGCTCAAGGATGCCTTCGTTCTGGACGCCGCCGTGCAGCTTTGGGTGCTGCGCGGCGCCGGGCTGGACGTGCGGGAGGCGGGCGTGCTCACCCTCGATCGGGACTACGTCTATGAGGGCGGGGCGCTCAACCTGGATGCGCTCTTCCGGTTGCATCCCGTGCTGGACAGCGCGACGGAACTGCTGGATGCGATCGGCGCACAGGTACTTGAAATGCAGTCGATGCTCGCTGGGCAGGAGGCGCCGGACATTGGCCCCGGTGATCACTGTTCTTCGCCCTATCCCTGTCCGTACTACGCGCACTGCACGCGGGACGTTGCGCTGCCCGACCACGGCCTCGACGAATTGCCGCGCCTGGCTTCAATCCGCCGCGCGCAACTTGAAGCGTCGGGCATCAGCGAAATCCGCGACATCCCGGAGGACTTTCCGCTCAGCGATCTGCAACGGGTCGTTCGCCAGTCCGTCCGCGCAGGTCATGGCTTGGTGCACGGCGATGTTCAGGGGCATCTGGCGAGCCTCAAGAAACCAGTGCGCTACCTCGACTTCGAGACCTTTCTCCCGGCGATTCCGCGCTTTGCCGGCACACGGCCCTACGATGCGATTCCGTTCCTGTTCTCCGTGCATGTCGAGCACGATGGCGGGTGGCTGGAACACATGGACTACCTGCACGAAGGCAGCGACGATCCGCGACCGCGGCTGGCGGAACGGCTGCTCGACGCGCTGGAGCGCACCGGAACCATCTGCACCTACTCCAGCTATGAGCGGCAGGTGCTGCGCGCCCTTGCCGTAGCCCTGCCCGAATACGCGGCGGCGCTCGGCGCTGTCGAAGCGCGCCTTTTCGACCTGCTGCCCGGCGTGCGCTACAACTACTATCACCCCGCGTTTCGCGGGTCGTTCTCAATCAAGAGCGTGCTCCCGGCGCTGGTGCCGGAGTCCGGCTACGATGATCTCTCCATTGCCGATGGACAGACGGCGGCGGCTCGCTATGTTGCGGCGCTAGACAGCGCCGACTCGGCGGAGCGTCGGCGTACGTTCGAGGCGCTTCGCGCCTATTGCGAACGCGATACGTTGGCCATGGTTGAACTGCGCCGGGCATTGGCCACGCTTGAGCATGGCGCTTAGTCCCCTTCTTGAAACGACTGTCAGCGCGAATCGCACAAGGGACAAGCTCAACTCAAATCCGGAATGATCTTCGCATACTGGTCGATCATCGGCATCACCGCCTCGGGCTTGTCCCAAAGATCGGTGGAGACGCCGATGGTGGCTCGTTCAACGCCGAGGTCGCGGTAAGCCTTAAGCTTGTCCAAGTTGCCGAGGTCCATGATTTGGATGTTGATCTCGACGCAGCCGGGGTCGCGGCCCGCAGCCCGGACTTCTTCGCGAAAGGCGGCGATCGATGCGGCGACATCCCCCATGCCGATATCCACCGGATACCAACCGTCCGCCCAAGCCGCCGCATGCTTCCTGCCCAGCGGCCCCATGGCGCCCATGAAAATCTTGGGGCCACCTTTCTGAACCGGTTTGGGATCGCTCCATACGGCATCGAAGCGAACGTAGTCGCCTTGGTAGGACGGCGCCTCCTCGGTCCACAGCGCCCGGGTCGCCGCGACCGTCTCGCGCAGCACGGCATAGCGCTTGTCGAACGGATGCGGGCAGATGTTCTCGAACTCCTCCCGGTTCCAGCCCACGCCCGTGCCGATAAGCACGCGGCCCTCGGACAGCCGATCCAAGGTGGCGATGGTCTTGGCCTGGGAAAACAAGTCGCGCTCCATCAACAGCGCGATGCCGGTGCCGAGCCGCAAACGGGTCGTCGCGTTGGCGGCGGTCATCAACGACAGGTAAGGGTCCATCATCCGCCTGTAAGGAGAGGGCAGTTCTCCGCCGGGCGGATAGGGCGTGCGGCGCGAGCAGGGAATGTGGCTGTGCTCGCCGTACCAGAGCGATTCGAAGCCGCGCTCCTCCAGCGCCCGGGCCAAGGTCGCCGGATGGGGGTCGCTCGGCGTGTTCATGGAACTGAAGGCGAGGTGCATCAGTACCGGCCCCGGGCGATCACCTCCTCGGGCGCGGGCTTGAGCCAGTTGGTGAGATAGGTGCCGTTGGCCTTGGCTTGGCGCTTGGCCGTTTCTTCGCGCGGATTGTAGAACTGGCGATACCACTCGCGAATCTTGTGGAACGGCCCGTCGCTCTTGATCTGCAGGATCTGGAAGACGGGCGCCTTGGCCTCCCAGACCTCGAAGTCCTGCAGAAAGGCCAAGCGGCTCGACTCCTGGAACTCCCGCGCCTGAGCGACGTCCGCCTCGGTCGCTTCGGAGTGCTCGCTCTTAACCATCAGGGCGTGCCAAGCCTTCAGCCTGCCATCGTCCACCGGCGTGTGGGTGATGAGCATGATGGCGTCATAAAAGCCGGTCAGACGGGATAGAAGAATGGCGGGGCCGGTGTAGAAGGTATCAGTCTCCAGCAGCGTGTTGCTGGCCGCGAGGGTCTTGTGCCCCCCTCCCTGCCGCTGGATGACCACATGGTCCCGCACTTCGTTCTCGAAGTACTCTAGCGTCGAGCCGTGAATTGGACCCAGATGCGGCGAGTCCGCCATGTTGTCGATCACTTCCTGGGGATGGGAATCGATCTCGCCCAAGTGATCGATGGTCCAGTTGACCCAAGCGGGGTCATCCCATTCGGGCAGCTCCGGAATGCCGTAGTCCGGCTCGCCCCCTTCCGGATCGTGCCACATCCACACGCAGCCGTAGCGTTCCGCCACGTGCCAACTGCGCACGCAGGCCTTCGCCGGGATGGGGCCGTCGTGGTAGGGGATGTCATCGCATCGGCCATCCGGCCCGTAGCGCCAAGCGTGGTAGGGGCAGCGGATGGAATCGCCCTCGATCTGGCCGTCCAGCACCACGTAGGAGGTCTTGTTGCGGGCCATGTTGGTGCCCATGTGGGCGCACATGGCGTCCAGCAGCACCAGTTGGCCGCTCTGGCCACGATAAAGGGCGAGTTCCCGGCCGAAGAAGCGCAGCGGCAACACGGCGTCACCGACTTCCTTCGCCTCGGCCACCATGAACCAGCCCCGTGGGAAGGTGAAGGGTCCAAGACCGTATTCAGAAGTGGTGGCCATTACGCAATGGGCCTAGCCGACCAGCCGGACCGGCGCATCTTCGGCGTCCTCGTCGTAGAACTGCCGGAACCACTGCCGGTACTTCGCCACCGGGCCGTCCCCATCGCAGAGAATGGGGTCGTCTCGATAGAGCTTGTGCTTCCAGATCACCATGTCATGCCCCACCTGCCGCACGATCTCCGCCACCAAGCCATCGGTCAGTGCCTTGAACTGCTCGGAGATGTGCCTTGGCGTGGTGAACGCGAACCGCAGGATCAGCCGATTGTTGGTCACCGGTGTCATGGTGCCCATCATGACGATCTTGAACGCCCGGTCAAACGACTGGGCACTCATCCCCGGCCCCCAATTGCGGGTGAGCAGATGCGACTCCTCGGTCTGCGACAGGTCAAAGGTGCCGTCGTCTTTGATCTTGGGTGAGAGCGACACCAACTCGGTGACGCGGCTGCTGCCGTCGAGGGTGATCTTCGCCTTTGGCATCTCCCGGGCGCCGTGGACGTAAACGAAGTGGGCGATGTCCACCGCGTTCTCGCCGGTCTCCTGAATGTGGGACTCAATCTCCCACTCGTAGGTTTCCAGTTCAGTCCAGTCCGGGTCCGAGAACTGCGGTATGTCGTCGATCTCGAAGGTGGGCGCAATGCGGCGCGGGTGGTACCAGGCCCAGATCATCTGGTTGCGCTCCTGCACCGGATAGCTGTACAGGCACTCGCCCTCCTGGACCCGGCGCGGCTTGGCATCGGCATAGGGCACCTCCCGCACTTTCCCGTCGCCGTCGAGCTGCCAGCCGTGGAAAGGACAGGCAATCCGGTCGCCCATGACCTTGCCGCCGTGGCCTAGGTGCGCACCGAGGTGCGGGCAGAACGCCTCCAGCATCCTAGCTTCGCCGCTCTCCGTGCGGAACAGCGCCTGGTGCTGGTTGAACAAGAACGTCGGCTTGACTTCGCCGGGCGCCAGTTCATTGCTGTAGGCGACCGCGAACCAGCCGAACGGAATGGGTAGGTCGAGTCCGATGCCCATGGGTCTCTCTCCTGTTAGCCAAGTGTGGGAATGGGCAGTTCGCTGCGATTCAGGATCGAGTCGAACCGTGCCCTGATCTTCTCTTGGGTGCCCGGGTTCATCGGCGCAATCCAGAACTGATCGTCGCGCACCCCTTGAATCGCCGTCTGCGCCACCTCATCCGGATGGGTGGTGACTAGCTTCTGGCCCATGAACTCCATCACCTTGCGCAAGTCCTCCGCCGAATTGATGCCTGTTTCGGGGGTGCCCTCCGGTTTGGAAAACTCCTCGGGGCGCACCCGGTCGGAGTCGAAAATGCCTGTTTCCACGATGTGCGGCCCAGGGAACAGCGCGTGGATCCGCACTGGGCTGCGCTGATTTCGGGTCTGGATGTGCAGCGCCTCGGTCACCGCCTGGATGGCGGCCTTGGTGGCGGTGTACACGGGCTGGTCGGGATAGACGATGAACGCCCCGTTGCCCGAGCCCGTCACCACCAGATGGGATTCCTCCCCCTGCGCGGCCAGCCGCGGCATGAAGGCATTGATGCTGTGGACGACGCCCCAGAAGTTGACGTTGAACGTCCACTGCCAGTCGTGGGGGGAGTACTCCCAAAGATTGCCCGCCTCGCCAGCCGAGATGCCCGCGTTGGCGAACACCAAGTGCGCACCGCCCAGCTCATCGAAAGCGGTGGCAGCCAGCTTGTTGAGGCTGTCCTGAGTGGAAACGTCACAGCGCTGGCTGCGGGCATCGATATTGCGCTCGATCAACGCCGCCTCGGTTGCTTTGAGACCCGCCTCATCCACGTCCGCGATCAGCACCCGTGCCCCTTCCGCGCCCAGCGCGAAGGCCAGCGATCTGCCAACACCGCTGGCGCCACCGGTGATAACGGCCAACTTGCCGTTGAAGTCCTGCATGCTCGTGCCTCCGCTAATGCCCGCAGGCAAGAAATGGGAACATACTATTAATGTTTGTTCCACATGTCGATTGGACTGCGCTATTGTCAGCCGGATGGCGCACTAGATCACCCGCGCCGGGTGAGGAATGCGCGGTTCGCCAAGGTGTTCGCGGTAGGACGGGGGCTGCTTGCCGCCCTTGTCGGTCAAGCCGTACTCCAGTGCCAGTTCCGCGGTCACCAAGGTCAGCCCAGATTTTTCCGCAAGCTTGGGATCCCCTGCCAGGGCATGAATGACACGCCCGTTGAATTGCGGCGTCTCGGCCAGCGCCATGAAATCATCGTACTGCTCGCCGCGGTGGCGCAGCACCACCGCCGTGCGTTCGGTGAGCTGCGGGCCGAGCCATAGCGACACCGCGGCGACGCCGGTGTCCTCCAGGTCCACGGCCATGTCGGCGGCCATTTTGTCGTAACCCGCCTTCTGCGCGCCGTACGCCGGGCCGTGCATGTAGCAGACTGACCCAAAGGACGACGTGAAGGTGATGAGCCCCGAGCCCTGCCGCACCATGATGGGCGCGGCATAGTAGCTCGCAACATAGGCGGAGCGCAGGCCGACGTCCAAGATGCCCGCCAGTTCCAGGGGCTTCTCCCAAAAGCCGCCGGGATCGATCAGGTTGTCGTGAACATGCGCGGCGTTGTTGACCAGGATGTCCAGCCGCTGCCGCTCGGCGTCGATCTGCTCGATCACCGCCCGGGTGGCGGCATCGTCGGCGTGGTCGCATTGGATGCCAACGCCCGTGCCGCCTGCGGCATTGATGGCGGCTACGGTCTCATCAAGGGTGCCGCGCAGCACTTCGCCTTTGAGGGTCGCGGTGGCCTCATGCTTGGACCGTCCGGTGACGTAAACCACCATGCCCCGGCTCGCAAGCCCGAGCGCGATGCCCTTGCCAGCGCCACGGGTGGCGCCCGTGACCAATGCGACCGGTGCCGACATGTTCCTCCTTAGCGCAGTGCATTGCCTAACGTAGCGGCGAAAGGCGCATATTGCAACAAAATCATCCGACAGCTACCGGAAACCGCAAATTTTTACGGCGAAAATGCGCATTTGGGTGATGCTTGAAGCCAATTTGGCCGCTCAATCGGCCACCGCAGCCAAGCTAGCCGCGGCAGCCGCTCCGGCGGCGCTCGGCAGGACTTTCACCCACGGCCAACCTCGCAGCCAAGTCAATTGCCGACGGGCCAGTTGACGGGTGGCGGCCAAGGCCTTGGCGCGCATCTCGGAAGCTTCAAACTCGCCATCCAGATGGCCCCACATTTGCCGGTAGCCCACGGCGCGCAGGGCGGGTAGGCGCGGACTCAGGTCCGGCCGTTGGCGCAAGCGCTGGACCTCCTCGGCGAAGCCCGTCCTCAGCATGGCGTCAAAGCGGGCCTCGATGCGGCGATGCAGGGCGGCGCGGTCCTCGGGAACCACGGCGAATTCCAGCAAGCGCGCACCGAGACGTTCGGCTGCAGGGCTTTGCTGCTGCGCCTTCCAGTAGTCCGATATGGGGCGGCCAGTGGTCTCGAACACCTCCAACGCCCGCTGCAGACGCACGCCGTTGTGGGGATGAATGCCCGCTGCGGCCACTGGGTCCACCTCGGCCAACCGGGCATGCAGCTTGGGCCATCCCTGGACCTCGGCCTCCGCTTCGATGGCGGATCGCACTTCGGGATTGGCTCGAGGCAGCGCCGCCAAGCCATCGCGAAAGGCGCGGGCGTAAAGCATGGTGCCTCCGACCAGCACTGGCGTTTTGCCGACGGCGAGCGCTGCACGGACCTCCCGGTCGGCATCGGTCACGAAGTCGGCGGCCGTGTAGGGCTCGGCCGGGTCGCGAATGTCGATCAAGGCATGGGGATGCCGCGCCAAGAGCGATTTCGGCGGCTTTGCGGAGCCGATGTCCAGACCCCGGTAAACCTGGGTCGAGTCCATGTTGATGAGGTGGCAGTCCAAGCGTTCGGCCAAGGCGATTGCGGCATCGGTCTTGCCCGCCGCAGTGGGGCCGAGCAGCATGACAATAGGCATCTACTGTCCGCGCAAAAACTGACCGTCCAGATCCGCCAAGGTCTGCACCCGGTAGGTCGGGCGGCCGTGATTGCACTGCTCGGCGTTCTCGGTGCGCTCCATCTCCCTGAGCAGGGCGTTCATCTCCGCCAATGAGAGCGAGCGGTTGGCGCGCACTGAAGCGTGGCAGGCCATGCTGGCGAGCAGGTCGTCGCGGCGGTTGACGAGTTCGCGGTTGGTGCCGAGCTTGGCCATCTCCGCTAGCACGTCGCGAACCAGTTCTTCGACATTGCCCTTTGCCAGCAGGGCTGGCACGGCCCGCACCGCGATCGATGCGAGGCCGGTGCGATCCAGGGCCAGCCCCATGGCGGCGAGCTCCGCTTGGCGCTCCTCGGCAAGCTCGGCCTCCGCCTCGGTGGTGTTGAGGGCCAGCGGGGCGAGCAACTGCTGGCTGGCGAGGCCTTGGGCGTCGATGGATTGCTTGAGCTTCTCGTAGGTGATGCGTTCGTGGGCGGCGTGCATATCGACGATCACCAGACCTTCGGCGTTCTCCGCCAGTATGTAGATGCCGTGCAGTTGGGCGATGGCGTAGCCTAGGGGCGGCGTCTGGCCGTCTTCGGTCTTGTGCGTCCGGTAGCGGGCAAGCGTCTCCGCGACCTGCAGGGTCGAACCGCCACTGCGGGCCGCATCGATCGCCAGGCCATACTGGCGCGGCGCGGAGCCCAATGCGCCTGCCGGCGCTGGCGCCACCTGGGTCGCGTACGCGCCGGCGGTTGGTCCTGCTGCCAAGCGGTCGCCTGGACGCACATCCCTCAGCGCCCGGTTAAGACGTCCAAATATGAAGTCGCGCACTTCCCGGGGTCGGCGAAAGCGCACTTCGTGCTTGGTTGGATGCACGTTGACGTCCACCTCGGTGGCGGGCAGGCGCAGGTAGAGGATGAAAACCGGCTGGCGGCCGTGGAACAGCACGTCCCGATAGGCTTGGCGAACCGCTTGGCCCACCACCTTGTCCTGCACCGCACGGCCGTTAACGAAGAAGAACTGTTGATCTGCCAGACGCCGGGAGAGGGTCGGCAGAGCCACCCAACCGGAGAGCGTGAGTTCGTCCCGTTGCTCGTCAATCACCAGATTGCGACGCATGAAATCCTCACCCAACACCGCCTTGAGGCGCTCTTCCGGCGCACCCGACGGCATCAGAACGCGCCGCCCACCCAACTGCCACTCGAAGGCGGTGTCGAAGTGCGCCAAAGCCAAGCGGCGCAGGGTCGCCGCAACGGCTTGGTTCTCCGAGCGCTCCGTCTTGAGGAACTTGCGGCGCGCCGGCGTGTTGTAGAACAGATCCTCGACCTCGACGGTGGTGCCCGGCGGATGGGCGCAAGGTCCGCTGCCGGTCTCGACGCCACCTGCCACTTCGATGCGCCAAGCGCGATCCTCGCCAGCCACCCGGCTGGACAGCGTCAACCGCGACACCGAGGCGGCGCTGGCCAAGGCTTCGCCACGAAACCCGAGGCTGGCAACGCCTTCCAGATCGCTGGCGGCGCTGATCTTGCTGGTGGCGTGGCGGCTGACCGCCAGCAGCAGGTCGCCAGGATGAATGCCGTGCCCGTCATCGGTCACGCGAATCCGCTTCACGCCCCCCTGCTCGATGCGCACCTCAATGCGCCGGGCGCCCGCGTCCAAGCTGTTTTCCACCAGTTCCTTGACGATGGAGGCGGGGCGTTCGACCACCTCGCCGGCGGCGATCTGATCGGCCACCGGCGGCGGCAGTTGCGCGATGCGGCGGGTCACCGGTGCGCCAGCAAGGTGCCCGGTGGCGGATTGGCCTGCCAATAGTTGATGACGCCCCTGTGGATGGCGCGTACCAGCTTGCCTTGGTGGTCGGCCTGGTTGAGCCGCCGCGCCTCGGTGGGGTTGGAAATGAAGCCGGTCTCGATCAAGAGACTCGGAATGTCCGGAGCCTTGAGCACGACAAAGCCGGCATGACCCACCTGCTTCTTGTGCAGCTTGGTCACCCGGTTGAGCTGGCTCAGCACCTCGCCGCCCACCTCGCTGCTTTGCCGGCGTTTCCCTTGCATGGAAAGATCCGTGAGCGTTTGCCGCAGATAGGGCTCCATGTCGTCGAGGCTCACGTCGCTGACCCCCCCGAAGAGGTCCGAGCGGTTTTCCTTCTCCGCTAGGTAGCGGGCCATTTCGCTGTCCGCGCCGCGCTCGGAGAGCATGTACACCGACGCGCCGCTGACCTTGGGGTTCTTGAAGGCGTCTGCGTGAATGGACAGGAACAGGTGCGCCCGCTCCCGGTGGGCGATCTGCGTGCGCCGACGCAGGGGAATGTAGTAGTCGCCCGTGCGCACCAGGACGGCCCGGTATCCCGGCGTTTGGTTGAACCGAGCGGCCAGTTTGCGGGCAATGGACAGCGTGATGCGCTTTTCATAGACCCTGTTGGGCCCGATGGCGCCCGGGTCTTCACCGCCATGACCGGCATCGATGGCGATGACCACGGGCCGCAGCCCCTCCGGCTCGGTGGGCTCGGGCGGCGGTTCAGCGGGCCGTTCGTCAAAAAGATCGATGACCAAGCGGTGGCCGTAGGGCGCGATGGGCGGCAACTGGAAGTCTTTGCGCTTGAGGGGCTTGTCGAGATCCAGCACCACGCGGTAGGCGCTTGGTCGTGCACCCCAGCGAATGTTCTTGACCCGTCGACCCATGGCGCCTGAGACGTCCGGGTCAAAGCTGGCCGCCGGACGGGTGTTGGCCAAGTCGATGACCAAGCGGTCCGGGTCGCTCAGGACGAATATGCTGGCCTCGGCGGACGCCGAGGTGTCGAACACCACTCGGGTGTGGTCCGGCGCTTCATAGGCGCGGATGTTCTGCAATGTGCCGCCATGCGCCAGCACCGACGGCAGCGCCAGGGCCAAGAACCCAATCTGCTTAAACCCGTACTTCCACATGCCGGCCATCGCCTTGGACGCGCAGGGAAAGGCTGAGGTCTGGGGGCGGCAGGCGCGGTGCGCCCCGCTCCGGCCATTCGATGAGCTTGATGGCCTGGGCGGCGAGCAGGTCATCGATGCCAATGAAGTCAAGTTCCCCGCTATCCCCGATTCGATAGAGGTCGAAGTGGAAGACCAGCAGTTCCTCATAGGGCTCGAGCAGGGTGTAGGTAGGACTCTTGACCGGGCCGACGAAACCCATTGCCCGAAGTATGCCCCGGACCAAGGTGGTCTTTCCAGCACCCAGCCCGCCCTGGAGATAGACGATGGCGTCTCGATTGTAGCCCTCCGCGGCGTTCAGCAGCTCGGCCAACTCCCGGCCAAACGCCAGCGTCGCTGCCTCGTCGGGCAGGTAGCGGCTGGCTGGCACCGGCCGGGTCACGCCACGGCCTCTGCGATGAAGTCGAAGAGGTCGGTGGCGATCAGTCCGCGTTGGCCTCGCCGTTGCGCAGCCTGATCGCCGGCCCAGCCATGCAGGCAGGTGCCCAGAGTGGCGGCGCGTTGGGAATCAAGCCCTTGGGCGAGCAGTCCGCCGATGACGCCCGCCAAGACATCCCCCATGCCCGCCGTCGCCATGCCGGGATTGCCGTGGGCGCACAGGCCCAGCAGCTCATCCGCTGCGCATAGGGTGCCCGGCCCCTTCAGCACGGCGACCGCATCGAATTGACGCGCCAGCGCCAGCGCGGCGGCGGGCCGGTCCGCCTCAATCTCGGTGCTGCTGGTGCCAAGCAGCGCGGCGGCTTCTCCGGGGTGCGGCGTGATGATGAGTTCGCCCCTTGGCCGAGGTTCCAGTTCGGCCAGCCAGCGCAGGCCGTCGGCGTCGATGACCGTGGGCTTGCCGGCAGCCAGCGCCAAGCGGAGCAGCCGCTCGCCCCAAGGCGCCCGACCGAGGCCAGGGCCGACGACCACTGCAGAGGCCCGTCCCAGCAACTCAGTGGCGCGTTCGGCGTTATCCGCATCCTGTGCCATGAGTTCCGGGCGGCGGGCCAGAATGGCGGCTTGGTGTTCGGGCCGCGTCAGCAGGCTCACCAGCCCCGTTCCGGTCCGCAACGCCGCCTCCGCCGCCATGAGGGGCGCTCCGCCCATGCCGGCATCGCCGCCCACCACCACCAGGTGGCCCATGTCGTGCTTGTGCTGATTAACGGTCGGGGCGGGCAGTTCAGCGGCGTCGAATTGCAGCCAGGGACAACCCGGCACTTGGGCCAGCACCGCATCGGTGACGCCTAACCCGGCCTGGACCAGCGCACCGCGCGCGGCCAGCCCGGGGCCGGTGTGCAGGCCAAGCTTGGCACCGATGAAGGAGACGGTCACTTCGGCGCGCACCGCCGCGTCGGCCACGGCCCCGGTGTCGGCGTCGACGCCGCTTGGCACATCGACCGCCAGCACCGGCAGACCGCTTGCGTTGATGTGCTCGACGGCGGTCTTGAAGGGCTCGCGCAAAGGTCCGCTCAAGCCCGTGCCGAGCAGCGCATCGACGATGACTTCGCCCGTGAACGGCGCATCGCCCTGACTGGGGACCACGTCCCGTTCCTCGGCCCAGGCCTTGGCCAAGGCCGCATCACCGCTTAACTGAGCGGCGTCGCCCACCTGCAGAAGCTGGGCCTCAAGACCGATTTCCTGGGCAAGACCGGCGATGATGTAGCCGTCGCCAGCGTTGTTGCCCTTGCCGCAGCAGATGCTGACGGAACGGATGCCGGACCACCGATGCAGCAGTTCGTCGAATGCCGCTCGGCCAGCGCGCAGCATGAGTTCAAAGCCGGCAACGCCCTCCTGCTCGATCATGAGGCGGTCGAGCTCGCGGCACTGGGCGCTGGTGTAAAGGGCCTTCACGGAACCGGATTATACTGCGCTACATGGCCGACCGACCCCAGTTACCAACCGCAGCGGCCATCAAGGATTGGGCACGGGAACTCGGCTTCCAGCAGATCGGCATCACCCATGTGGATCTGTCGGCCCATGAACCCCATGTGCGCGAATGGCTGGCCAAGGGATTCCACGGCGAGATGGGCTACATGGCCCGCAATCTCGACAAGCGGCTGCATCCTGAGCGCCTCGAGGCGGGAACTTGCGCCGTCATTTCGGCACGCATGAACTACTTGGCCGAAGGGGCTGCGCCACTGCGTGTCCTGGAGCGATCAGACCAAGCCTACGTCTCCCGCTATGCCCTCGGCCGTGACTACCACAAGGTGCTGCGCCGCCGTTTGGCGAAGCTGGCCCTGCGGATCAACGATGCCGCCCAAGCCCTGGACGCCCGCTTTCGCGCCTTCACCGACAGTGCCCCGGTGCTGGAGAAGGCGTTGGCTGAACACGCAGGCCTAGGCTGGATGGGCAAGCACAGCTTGTTGATCCACCCCGAGGCTGGCAGTTGGTTCTTTCTCGGCGAAATCTACACCAATCTGCCGTTGCCTGAGACTTCAACAAGCGAACCGAACCGCTGCGGCGCCTGCCGGGCGTGCATGAACCACTGTCCCACGGGCGCCATCGTCGGCGACAAGGTCATTGATGCCCGCCGCTGCATCTCCTACATCACCATCGAACACAGAAGCCCGATCCCCGTTGAGTTGCGCCCGCTGATCGGCAACCGCGTCTTTGGCTGCGACGACTGCCAGCTCTGCTGCCCGTGGAACCGGGACGCACCCACCACCAACGAGGCGGACTTCAAGCCCCGCCACGGCTTGGACGCGGCCTCACTTGTCGAGCTCTTTCGCTGGGACGAAGCCACTTTCCTGCGCCGCACCGAAGGCTCCGCCCTACGCCGGCCAGGCTACGAAGGCTGGCGGCGCAACTTGGCTGTGGCCTTGGGCAACGGACCGCCCAGCCTGGAGGCCAAAGCGGCGCTTCGGGAAGCCCGCAGCGGCGCCTCGGATCTGCTGCGCGAGCACATCGACTGGGCCTTGGAACGCCTGGACGCTCCCTGAATTCGGCTCAAAGGCGAAAAAAGAGCTCCCGGTAGTAGGCCAGTTCGGCTATGGACTCCCGAATGTCGGCCAGCGCCCGGTGCGCGTTGCGCTTGGTGAATCCTTCCGCCAAGTCGGGGCGCCAGCGGCGGGCCAGTTCCTTGATGCTGCTCACATCGATGTTGCGGTAGTGCAGGTGGCGCTCCAGCGCCGGCATGTGGCGGGCGAGGAAGCGGCGGTCCTGCCAGATGGTGTTGCCGCACAGCGGCGCCGCGTCGGCAGCGACGTGCTGCTTCACAAAGTCCAAGGTCAAGCGTTCCGCATCGGCCATGGCATGGGGACTGCGGCGCACCCGGTCGATGAGGCCGGAGGCGCCGTGGTGGGTCTGATTCCATTCGTCCATGGCATCGAGTTGCGCTGGGGATGCCGCAATGGCCAATTCCGGCCCCACGGCCACTTCACGCAAAGCATCGTCGGTGATGATGGTGGCGATTTCGAGGATGACGTCCCGCTCCGGGTCAAGCCCGGTCATCTCCAAGTCGATCCAAACCAAGTGTGCGGCCACGACTCTCCCGCCTGATGGGTGCCGGGCGAGGATACTCCAAAAGGGCATTTAGCCTGTACCATTGGCCGCCTGATGCACGTTGGGGGACGCCCCGGTAGCAACATGGAAGACGTTGGCTTGGTGGAGGCTGGGGCCTTTGAACCGAATTCGAGCCTGTTGGTGGTGTACGTGGCCGAGGCGCCGGCTTTCGCCGCCGGGCATATCCCTGGTTCCGTGCACGTGGCGCCGGCCGAGTTGGTCGGCGGCGTTGCCCCCGCCACCGGGCGGCTGCCGGACTTGGGGCGCTTGAACGGGCTGTTCGGGCGTTTGGGCTATCGGCCGGATCTCAACATCGTCGCCTATGATGACGAAGGCGGCGGTTGGGCGGGCCGCTTTCTTTGGACATTGGACGTCATTGGCCATCGGCGCTGGCGTTACCTCAATGGCGGCATTCAGGCTTGGGTGGCGGCACGCCGGCCCCTTGAGCGGGGCGCCGGGCGGCAAACCAGCCCATCTTCAGTGGCGCTGGACATTGACCGGTCGCCGGTGGCGGAAGCGGAGGATGTGCTGCGCGCCATCGACGATCCCGAGCAAGTGATCTGGGATGTCCGCTCGCTGGCCGAATATCGCGGCGAACGCCGGGCAGCCCAACGCGCCGGCCATGTGCCGGGAGCCGTGCATCTCGACTGGCTGGAGCTCAAGAATCCGCACGACCACCAGCGCTTGGTTCCCGATATCGAGGCGTTGCTGGGCCAGCACGGAATCACTGCCGACAAGTCCATCATCACCCACTGCCAGACCCATCACCGGTCGGGGCTGTCCTACATGGTTGGCCGCTTGCTGGGGTTTGCGCGCATTCGCGCCTACCACGGCTCTTGGTCGGAGTGGGGCAATAGCAACGACCTGCCCGTCGCCACGGGAGGACCGGAGGCTGCCCGTGGATGAGGTTTTTGCTGCCGTCCAGCGGCTTTTGCCGCAGCAGGGCTTAAGCCGGGCTGCAGGCTGGCTGGGCAACGCCACCGCACCTTGGATCAAAATGCCGCTGATGCGCGCCTTCGCGGCCGCCTACCAGGTTGACCTCAGCGAGGCGGCACGCGGCAACCTCACAGACTATCTTTCGTTCAACGACTTCTTCACCCGGGAATTGAAGCCGGGCGCGCGTCCCCTGCCGGACGATGAGCGCAGGATCTGCTGCCCAGCCGACGGCACCATCAGCCAAAGCGGCCGCATCGAGGGCGGGCGGATGCTGCAGGCCAAGGGCTGGCGCTACTCCCTGGCGGGCCTAGCCCACGAACTTGGCGAGGGGTTCGATGGCGGCCAATTCGCCACCATTTACCTGGCCCCTCGGGACTATCACCGGGTCCATGCGCCCGCCACGGGCCGCCTAACCGATGCGCGGGCCATTCCGGGCGCCCTGTTTTCCGTCAACGCCGCCACTGAGAACACTGTGGAGGGCCTGTTCTGCCGCAATGAGCGTCTCGTATGCCGTTTGCGCACCGACTTTGGCGACATGCTGGTGGTGCTGGTCGGCGCCTTGATCGTGGGCAGCATCGCCACGCCTTGGCCCGGGCCGCAGTCCCCTTATAGCCGGGCCGAGACGATCAGGCCCAGCACATCGCTTGAGCGGGGTGCGGAACTGGGGCGCTTTTTGCTCGGCTCAACAGCGATTCTCTGCTGCCCGCCAAAGGTCAGCGAACTCGATGCGCTCAAGGCTGGCCAAAAGGTTCGCATGGGGATGCCCATCGGCCGCTGGATCTAGTTTTCTGTCAACGATCGGCAAAGGGCACCACCTCAGCAAGGCTTGAAGCGCCCAGAGCCAGCATGACCAATCGGTCCACGCCGATGGCCACGCCAGCGCATTCCGGCAGGCCCGCTTCCATGGCGGCCAACAGGCGCTCGTCGGGGGCCATGGGCTCGCGCCTCGCATCAAGGCGTTGCTGATTGTCCCGCGCCATGCGGGCGCCCAGTTCGACGGCATCCGTCAGTTCATGGTAGCCGTTGGCGATTTCCACCCCGTCGATGATGAGTTCGAAGCGCGCCGCACGGGCGTCGTCGGCGTTATCGCCGCGGAAATGGCCGTTATCGCCGCGGAAATGGCCGTTATCGCCGCGGAATTGGCCACCATCGCCCCGGACGCGGGCCAATGCCGCTTGATTGGCCGGATAGTCGGTGACGAAGCAGCGCACCGAACCCAAGGCTCCAACGGCTTCGGCATAGGCCAGATCCAATTCCGCTGGCTCTCCGTGAACGGTGCCCACCAATGATTCGTAGGTCATCCGTTCATAGGACGCGGGGCCAAGCAGGCGGTCGATCAGGTCCGACACCTCCGCCATCAGCGCTTGGTCGTCGAAGCCGAGCCGGTACCACTCCAGCATCGTGAACTCCTCTTGGTGCAGGCGCCCGGACTCGCCCGCCCGGTACACCGGACCCAGTTGGTAGATCGACGGCGCACCCGCCGCCAGCAGGCGTTTCATGTAGTGTTCCGGGGAGGTCTGCAGGAATGCGCCGCACTGGGTGCGCAGGCTTTCGATCTGCGGTTCGGTGACGGAAGTGCGGCCCAAGGTGGGCGTCTGCACTTCGATGACGTCCCGTTCGGCAAAGAAGGCGCGAGTTTGGGCGAGCAGCTTAGCCCGCGCCCGGAGCGCGGCTACCGAGCAGGTGGGGCGCCAGTCGTCATGGAGACTCAAGGGCTTAGGCCCGGCTGACGTACTCGCCGCTGCGGGTGTCGATCTTGAGCACGTCGCCGATGTTGACGAACAGTGGCACCCGGATGACGGTGCCGGTGGACAGGGTGGCGGGCTTGGTGCCGCCGGCGGCCGTGTCGCCCTTGAGGCCCGGATCGGTCTCTGTCACTTCCAGCGTCACGAAGTTGGGCGCAGTGACGGAAATCGGGTCGTCGTTCCACAACGTCACTTGGCAGACATCCTGCTCCTTGATCCACGGCAGGGCTTCGGCCACCGCCGCCGCCGAAGCGGCGGCTTGTTCGTAGCTGCCGTCGGTCTTCATGAAGTGGTGGAACTCGCCGTCGCTGTACAGATACTCCATGGAAAGCTCCATCACGTCGGCGGCTTCGATGGATTCGCCGGACTTGAAGGTCCGCTCCCAGACCCGTCCGGTCTTGAGGTTGCGGAACTTGACGCGATTGAATGCCTGACCCTTTCCCGGCTTGACGAACTCATTGTCCAGGATCGAGCAAGGATCCCCTTCCAGCAGCACCTTGAGGCCGGCGCGGAATTCGTTGGTGGCGTAACGGGCCATCGGCGAATGATAGCATTGCGCTGCACTGCACTGCTTGGGGAACGCGAGGATGAACGAAGCCCGGCGGGCCGCTCGGCTGGTTCGGCTGCTTGATCGGGTCGAGGCGCTCGGCAACCGGCTGCCGGATCCGGCGGTGCTGTTTCTGCTTCTGCTGATTGCCGTCTGGATACTCTCGGCGGCACTGGCGCAGTTCAGCTACTCGCACATCGACCCGCGCACCGGCACCCCCCTTGAAATCCAAAACCTAGCCACGCCCAGCCAATTGACGCAGTTCCTGTCCGGGATGGTCGCCACTTTCGTCGGCTTTCATCCCCTCGGCGTGGTGCTGCTCGCCATGCTCGGCATCGGCGTCGCCGACCACACAGGCTTCATCCGCACCGGTTTGAAGGCACTGATGAACTTGACGTCCAAGGCGGTGGTCACGCCCATGCTGCTGCTGATCGCCATCATCAGCCACACCGCGGTGGATGCCGGCTACGTGTTGGTGATCCCGCTCGGCGCGGTGATCTTTCAGGCCGCCGGACGCCATCCGCTGGCTGGCATAGCCGCCGCCTTCGCCGGGGTGTCGGGGGGGTTCAGCGCCAACTTCGTGCCTTCGGCGCTGGACCCAATGCTGCAGGGCATCACCCAGGCGGGGGCCCAGATCATTGATCCAGACATCCAGTTGAATCCCTTGAACAACTGGTTCTTCACGTCCGCATCCACGGCGCTCATCGTGGGGCTCGGCTGGTACCTGACCGACCGGGTGATCGAGCCGCGCCTGTCCGGGACGGCGCTGGACGGCGACCTGGCCCAAGCGCCCGAGCTTAACCCCTTGACCGCCGATGAGCGGCGAGGCTTGATCGCGGCCTTGGCAGCGATGGGACTGGCGCTCCTCGCGCTGTTCGTCAGCGCACTCCCCGAAAGCTCCCCTTGGCGGGCTGCGGACGGTCAGCTCACGGTCGGCGCGGCGCCGCTGATGCGCAGCATCGTGCCGCTCATCTTCCTCGTCTTCCTGATCCCCGGCGTCGTCTTCGGCTACGTCGCAAAAACCATCGCCGGCCACCGGGACCTCATCGCCGGCATGACCCAAGCGATGAGCGGCCTCGCCTACTACTTGGTGATGGCGTTTTTCGCCTCGCTCTTCATCGCCGAGTTCGGGCGCTCCAACCTCGGCGCGCTGATCGCGCTGGAGGGCGCGGCGCTGCTCAAGGCGGCGGCGCTGCCCGCTTTCATCACGGTGGTGGGCGTCATCCTGATCACCGGGGTGATCAACCTGTTCGTCGGCTCCGCCTCGGCGAAGTGGGCGCTGCTGGCGCCGATCCTGGTGCCCATGCTGATGCAGCTCGGCCTGTCGCCGGACCTCACCCAAGCAGCCTATCGGGTCGGCGACTCCTCCACCAACATCATCACGCCCCTCATGCCCTACTTCCCGCTGGTCGTGGTCTTCTGCCAGCGCTACGTCAAGGACGCCGGCATCGGTACCGTGCTGTCCATGATGCTGCCCTACGCCATCGTCTTCCTGGTCGCCTGGACCGGCTTCCTGCTCGCCTATTGGGCGATTGGCCTGCCCTTGGGGCTGCAGGCCAGCTATGCGTACTAGTGGGTTGACAGAGCACTATGCCAGCGCTTGATCGATGTCCCGGTCGCTGAAGCCCATCAGGTAGAGCACCGAATCGAGCCCGAAGTTGGAGATGGCGTGGCTGGCGGTGCGGCGCACCACGGGCTTGGCGTGGTAGGCGACGCCGAGGCCGGCGGCGCTGAGCATGGGCAGGTCGTTGGCGCCGTCACCGATGGCAATGGTCTGCGCCAACCGAATGCCCTCTTGTTGCGCAATGTGGCGCAGCAGCGCAGCCTTGCGTTCCGCGTCGATGATCTCGCCGCGCACTTGGCCCGTGACGAGGCCATCCTTGACTTCGAGTTCGTTGGCAAACACGTAGTCGATGCCGAGCCGGGCCTTGAGCCGTTCGCCGACGTACTGGAACCCTCCCGACAGGATCGCTGTCCGGTAGCCGAAGTGGCGTAGGGCCTTGAGCAGCCGGCCGGCCCCCGGATTGAGCGCCGCGTTGCCGGCCACCTCGTGCAGCGTCGTCTCGGGCATGTCCGCCAAAAGCGCGGCACGGGCGCGGAAGCTGGCCTTGAAGTCCATCTCTCCGGCCATGGCGCGGCGGGTTATGGCGCTGACTTCGCGGCCGACGCCGTGCCGCATGGCGAGTTCGTCCATGACCTCGACGCCGATCAGGGTTGAGTCCATGTCGAAGGCCACCAGCCGCCGGTTGCGGCGAAAGACCGTGTCCTCGTGCAAGCTGAAGTCGAAGGCGAGTTCCGCCGCTGCCGCCATGAGATCGGCCTGCAGGGCCTCGGGTTCGGCCAAGGCGCCACGCACTCGCATTTCAGCGCACAGGCGCTTCGGCGCCGCCGCCTCGTCCAGAGGCAGCCGGCCGGATAAGCGCCGCACTGTATCTATGTTGAGGCCGTGCCGGTGGGTGAGCGAACTGACGGCGCCCAGCACCGCCGTGGCGTCGCCGCGCATCAGCAGAGTGATCACGCGACGCGGTTGGCCGGAGCCCGCTGCCCACTCACGGTAGTCGTCTGCGGAAACTGCGCGGGTTTCAACAAGGGCGCCAGTTTGCGCGGCGAGCTGTTCTAGGGCCGCCCGCAGATTGCCCGCGTCAGCGCCTTCGGGCACATGCACCAGCAAGCCCAGGGCGAGTTCCTCGTGAATCACGGCTTGGCCGATGTCGAGCACCTGCGCTTGATATCGCGCCAGCAGGGATGTCAACATCGCCATCAGTCCGGGTTTGTCCTTGCCGGACACCGTCACCAATGCAATCTCAGCGGTCAATCGATCAATCCGGGGGTTAAAGTCAATTGACGCTATCCCGTTGGCTTCGGCAGGTCAATTCCAGTTTCGTCCAGACCCTCGCGGTAGCGGCCTTGACCGCCATGTTCGTGTTCCTGGTCTGGCGCAATGGCCCTGCTGCTGCGGTCGATGGTGGCACTT
The DNA here is from genome assembly GCA_009843635.1 of Gammaproteobacteria bacterium. Classification (GTDB taxonomy): domain Bacteria; phylum Pseudomonadota; class Gammaproteobacteria; order Pseudomonadales; family Azotimanducaceae; genus Azophilus. Next base: position 29,404 of record VYDB01000115.1, on the reverse strand, counting down.
TGGGCCCACAGTTGGCCGCCGTGGCAGCCGCCGCCAGCGTGGACGGATTGATGGAGCAGGATTACATTGAGCTTGGCGTCATCGCCAACCGCATGGCCGCAGTGGATGGGGTGGGCGGCGTCGCCATGTACCGGCTTGACGGCAGCCTGCTTGCGACCGCCGGTGAGGCGGGGACAGGCGTCCCGTTCACCGAGGAGATCGTCTTCGACGGCCAGTTGGTGGGCTTGGCCCGGGTCACGCTTGATGCGCCTGCTGCCGGCATGGATTGGAACCGGGTGGCGCTCACCGCAGCCGGCATCGTGGGTTTGCCCCTCTTGGTTGCCTGGGCGAGCCGGCTTCCCGCCATTCGAGGCCGCCGCAAGGAACGGGCGGCGAGGCAGGAAGCCCACTACCAGCTAGCGGCCACCCTACGCAGCGGCCTGCCGCCCGACTCCGACGTTCAGAGCCGAGCCTTGAATCAGGGATTGCACCTCGCCAAGCAGGTTGGAGCACTGTACCGGGCCGAATGCCGGCTGTTGCCTGGAGAAGGCCTGCTGATGACCTTCAGGCCCGGCGCGGCGGGCCGGGACCGCGCTTTCCGAACACTCTGCGCCGCCTTCCTGCTGGCCGACAGCCTGACTCGGCTGCCGGAGCCCTCGGACTGGACGGTGGGGGTGCAGTCCACGGCATTCGAGGAATCCCAGATCGCGAAGCCCACATCCGTAGTTGACGCCACGCTCCTCGCCTCCTTGGCCGGACCGGGGATCATCGCCGTCAGCGACGCCTTTCTCGCCGATGTCCGGGACCCGAGCCGCATCCGCGCCGAACCCCTAGCGCATCCCATGCTGCGCAAGCTGGTGGCGGACGACAAAACATGCCACGTGGTGACCGGTCTAGCGCCTGCGATCAGGGTTTTGGTTGACCATCAAGTGGATCGTTTGGTCGGATCCGCAGCCAGACCCACCTAACCACGTCACGAAGCGGCAATTTCCTACGCCGACCGCAGAGCAGTGAGGAATGGATTCATGCGAGGGGCAAGCCCCTCGCGCACCCCAAGCTGAGGGCTCATTCATGCGAGGGGCAAGCCCCTCGCGCACCCCAAGCTGAGGGCTCTTTCATGCAAGACAAGATCATACTGATCACTGGCGGCACCAGCGGCATTGGCTTGGCAGTCGCTCAACGCTGCGCTATAGAAGGCGCTGCCGTTGTGATTGCGGCCAGAAACAAGCGCGAGAGCGTGGTTGAGGAACTCACCGCTCTTGGCGGAGTCGCGCTGATGTTGGAAGTGGACGTCGCGCATGAGACCGGAGTGCAATCCATGATCGAGGCAACGCTCGAACGGTTTGGCCGTCTGGACTACGCTTTCAATTCAGCCGGTACGTTCGCGCCCGAACCCGATGCCCATGAGCACGACAGCGCTACCTGGCGCGAAACCATGTCCGTTTACTTGGACGGCACCTACTACTGCATGAAACATCAGCTACGCGCAATGCTCGACTGTGCGGCCCCTTGCGCGATCGTCAACAACGCATCCACCGTAGGCCTAAGGGGGTCGCTATCGGCAGGAGCCGGGTACACGGCCGCCAAGCACGGCGTCATCGGACTCACCCGACAGATCGCGGTGGAGTACGCCAAGACCAACGTGCGGATCAACGCCGTTTGTCCAGGACCAACCCAGACTCCGGCAACCGCTCCCTTGCTGAAGTTACCCGAAAGCGAATTGTCGGGTTACTTAGCCTCTCTTAACCCCACCGCCGCACTCGTCCCCACCGAAGAGATTGCGGAAACCGTGATGTTTCTCTGCTCGGACCGAGCGCGCATGATCAACGGACAGGCCCTGGGACTGGACGGAGGCCAGCTCGCACAGCTCTAGCCCGTGTGCTCCGCAACTGTACAATTTGCGGGAGCACCTTCTTTGTGAAGTGAGACAGTCACCATGAGCGAAGCCCGGGAACAGAACTTGACCTCTCCATCCGGCCCCATTACCGCCGAGCGATACGTTTCGCGCGACTACATGGAGAACGAAAGGCAGCGGCTCTGGCCGCGAACTTGGCTGGTTGCCGGTGTGGCGCAGGATATTGAAGAGCCGGGAGACTTTTTCGTTTTCGATCTGGCACCTGAGTCCATCATCGTCTCACGCACCGAGGAAGGCGAGGTCGCAGCGTTTTTCAACGCCTGCCAACATCGTGGCGCGCGGGTATTGACGGTGGACTGCGGTGCGATGGCGCAATACACCTGTCCCTACCATGGCTGGACCTACGCTAACGATGGGCGGCTGGTACACGTACCGGACGAAGATCGGTTCAGCCGCGGCCTTCCAAAGGAAAAACTGTCCCTGCGACCTGTAAGGGTTGAAGTATGGGCGGGGATTGTTTGGGTGTGCATGGACCCGGCAGCGCCAACGCTGCAGGAGTTTCTCGGCCCCGTGATGGATTTGGTAGAACCCTTTCGCCCGCAGGACATGCGCTTGGTCGAAGACCAGACCGTGCGTCTTGACTGCAACTGGAAGGCAGTGTTCGACAACTTCGGCGAGCTATACCATGTGGAGCATATCCATCCACAGCACGAGTTGATTTTCGACTGTCCGACTGCTGTGAGCGATCTCTGGCCTCACGGTCACACCCGGGTGTCCATCAAGGGATTCACCGTCAACTCGAGACTACCCATCCCGGATCAGGTGCCCCCTACCATGTGGGCCCAGCTCGAAGCCCTTGGCATGGACCGGAGTGACTACGACGGCAGGGTGCTCGACGTCCGCCGCGATGTGCAAATCGCCAAACGGGAGCGGGGAGCGGCCCTCGGCTACGACTATAGCCTGCTGTCCGACGACCAGCTTTCCGACATCGTGCAGTACAACCTGTTTCCCAATGCCGTTCTCGTATTGCAACCGGAAGAACTTTGGATACTTCGAGCGCGCCCCCACGCGACCGACCCCGAGCGCTGTTATTGGGACAAGCTGGCACTGCGCATGCCGCCGGATGACGAAGTGCGCCAGAGTGCCAACATTTCCTTTAATCTGGATCAGGAAGAACTACCCGAATTCCGGGAACGTCCCGAGCACGATGAGTTTACCCAGGAAGACATCATCGCTGGCGACAAAACCATGACCATCACCTTGGATCAGGACGTCCATCTCATACGCGACGTGCAGAAGGGCATGCGTTCACGTGGCTTTCGCGAGGCATGGCTCAACGACGACGAGGACCGTGTCTCGCACTACCACGCCTGGCTTGATCGCTACATGAGCGAGACTGTGCAGACCGACTAGGGGGCATTCCTGCGCGGCTATAATCATGACCATGCAGCATCCAGAAACCTTTGATGTCATCGTCATCGGTGGTGGCCATGCCGGCTGCGAGGCAGCGCTGGCGTCGGCCCGCACCGGGGCCAGCACCCTGCTGCTCACCCAGAGCATCGAGACCATCGGCCAGATGTCCTGCAATCCGGCCATCGGCGGCATCGGCAAGAGCCACTTGGTGCGTGAAATCGATGCCCTCGATGGGGCGATGGCCCGGGCCGCGGACTTGGCCGGCATCCAGTTTCGGGTGCTGAACGCCAGCAAGGGTCCGGCGGTGCGGGCGACGCGGGCCCAGGCGGACCGCAACCTCTATCGCAACGCCATGCGTTCGATCATCGAGGCACAGGACAATCTGCAGGTCTTTCAGCAATCCGCGGTCGATCTCCAAGTGGACGACGGCGCCGTTGGCGGCGTGGTCACCGCGATGGGGCTCAGCTTTCGCGCCGCGGCCGTGGTGCTGACCACGGGCACCTTCCTCGGTGGCCGGATTCACATCGGCCTTGAAAACCAACCCGGCGGACGCGCCGGGGATGCGCCATCCAACGCCCTCGCCGAACGGCTGCGGGCGCTGCCGTTCCGCGTCGGGCGGCTGAAGACCGGCACGCCACCGCGCCTGGACCGGCGCAGCGTCGATTTTTCCCGGCTCGCCGAACAACCAGGCGATGTGCCGACGCCGAGCCTCTCGTTCCTGCCGCAGCCGCATCCGCAACAGGTCTCCTGCTTCATCGCCGAAACCAATCCGGGCACCCACGAGATCATTCGCCAAGCCCTCGACCGCAGTCCGCTCTACGGCGGCGTCATCGAAGGCACCGGCCCGCGCTACTGTCCGAGCATCGAGGACAAGGTGGTGCGCTTCGCCGACCGCGCCCGTCACCAGATTTTTGTCGAGCCGGAAGGGCTGACTTCCGGCGAGCTATACCCGAACGGCATTTCCACCAGCCTGCCGTTTGACGTGCAACTGGCGCTGGTGCGCTCCATCGAGGGGTTTGAAGCCGCCCGCATCACCCGCCCTGGCTACGCCATCGAGTACGACTACTTCGATCCCCGCGATCTGCGCCATTCGCTGGAGACCAAGCCGGTCGCCGGGCTGTTCTTCGCCGGGCAAATCAACGGCACCACCGGCTACGAGGAAGCCGCCGCCCAAGGGCTGCTCGCCGGCCTGAACGCCGCCCGCAAGGCGGCGGGCCTCGAGGCGTGGCACCCGAAGCGCGATGAGGCCTACCTCGGCGTCATGATCGACGACCTCATCAACCACGGCGCCAATGAGCCCTACCGCATGTTCACCAGCCGCGCCGAGTTCCGCCTGCGGCTGCGCGAGGACAACGCCGATGCCCGGCTGACTGCCAAGGGCCGGGAACTCGGCCTAGTGGGCGACCCCCGCTGGCGGGCTTTCTCCACCAAGCAGGTCCGGCACGAGAAACTGTTGTCGTTGCTGGCCGAAACGCCGATCAAGCCCGGCACACCGCTCACCGCTCGGCTGGAAGGCCAAGGCGGGAAGCCCATTGCTGAGTCCATCCGCTTGATCGAGTACTTGAAGCGCCCTGAGGTCAGCATCGATCAACTGGTCACTGCGCTGGAAGAACATCTGTCGGACGCCGACCAAGAGCCGGAACTGCTGCGCCAAGTGGAGGCGGAAGTGAAGTACGAGGGCTACATCCGCCGTCAGGATGAGGAAATCGCAAAAATCCGCCGCCACGAAGCCATCGCCCTGCCAGCAACGCTTGACTACCACACCCTGCCGGGCCTGTCCCGCGAGCTGCAGCAAAAACTCTGCGAGGCACAGCCCGAAAGCCTGGCCAAGGCCGCACGAATTCCCGGCATGACTCCGGCGGCGCTTTCCGTTCTGCTGGTGCATGCCAAGAAGCAACGCGCCGCTTAGGCAGCCGGCCCGCTACCGTTCAGCCTTGCTGCCAATATACGCCGACGAACTCGAAGCGGCGCTTCGGCCCGAGCAAGTCCAAGTGCTGGATGCCTACGCCAGTCTGGTGCGGCGTTGGAACCCGGTTTTGAGCTTGGTGGCGACCAAGGATCTACCGCGCTTCGCAGACCGGCACGTAGTCGATGGCTTGGTTGCGGCGCACGTGTTGCGCGACACTCGAAGGGACCGCGGTTGTGAGGCCTTGCGGGTGGCGGACCTTGGCTCCGGAGCTGGCCTGCCCGGCATTCCGCTGGCGGTGGCGCTGCCCGAGGTTTGGGTGACGCTGGTGGAGCGCAGCGTCCGCAAGGCGCGCTTTCTGCGCTTGGCGCAGCGTGAGCTGGGCTTGGCCAACATCACCGTCCTGTGCGCCGACGTTGGCCAAGTGCCGTCGGCGAGCGCGGATGTGGTGACGGCCCGGGCGCTGATGCCGCCGCCCGCCTTGTGGAAGCAGGCACAAAGGATGCTTAAGCCGGGCGGGCATCTGCTGGCCTTGGATCGGGTCGTTCGTTCGCGCCAAGCCGCCGTCGGGGCGGCGGATGCGCCGGTTGATTTTCCCGGCGGTTCCATCGCTCGGCGCCATTGGGCGAAAATGCCAAGGCTTTCGGCCTGGCATGGGCTGCTGGTGGTGACCAAGGATGACCCGGATCATAGCGGTAGCGAATCAAAAAGGCGGCGTCGGCAAGACCACGACGAGCGTTAACTTGAGCGCCTCGTTAAGCCTGTCCGGCCACCGCACCCTCTTGCTTGATCTCGACCCGCAGGGCAATGCAACCACCGGGTCCGGGGTGGACAAGACCGGCCTCGCCACCTCGATGCGCGACTGGCTGATGGACGATGCCGCTCTTGAGGAGGTCCTCAAACCCTGCCCGGGCGGCTTCGACCTGGTGCCGTGCAACAGCGATCTCACCGCTGCCGAAGTGGAGTTGCTCGCGGTGGATGGCCGCGAAGCCCGGCTACGCCGCCGCCTAGCCAGCGCCGAGGCAGTGCAGCGCTACAGCTACCTCATCATGGACTGCCCGCCGAGCCTTAACATCCTCACCTTGAACGCCTTGGTGGCGGCGGACAGCGTGTTGATTCCGATGCAGTGCGAATACTATGCCTTGGAAGGGTTGACGGCGTTGCTGAACACGGTCAACCAGATCCGCCGCCGGGCCAATCCGCGCCTCACCGTGCAAGGGCTGCTGCGAACCATGTATGATCCGCGCAACGGCCTGACCCGCGACGTGTCACGGCAATTGATCGCACACTTCGGCAACAAGGTGTTCCGCACGGTGATTCCCCGCAACGTCCGCTTGGCGGAGGCGCCCAGCCACGGCTTGCCGGCAATCCTATATGACCGCCATTCCCGGGGCGCCATCGCCTACATGGCCTTGGCCGCGGAATTGGTCAAGTCAGAGGAAACCTAGCGCGCATGGTCAGGAAACCGTTGGGGCGCGGTCTCGAAGCGCTGTTGAGCGATGGCGGCGCCTTGGATCCCGAGCCTTCGGCGGCGGCCCCCATCGCCCTCCAGGACATTCACCGCAGCCGCTACCAACCACGCCGACACTTCGACGACGACGCCTTGGCGGAACTGAGCCGGTCAATCGGCGCCCACGGCCTGATGCAGCCGGTGGTCCTGCGCTCCCGGCCCCAAGGCGGCTATGAGCTGGTAGCCGGCGAGCGGCGCTTGCGGGCGGCGGGCTTGGCCGGCCTCGAAGCGGTGCCCGCCATCGTCCGCGAGGTCAGCGATGAGCAGGCCGCTGCCATGGCCCTCATCGAAAACGTGCAGCGCGAGGACTTGAGGCCGCTCGAGGAAGCCGAGGCGCTGCGCCGCTTGCGCGATGAGTTCGGATTGACCCAGCAGGCCGTTGCCGATGCCGTGGGCAAGTCCCGCGAAGCGGTGGCTAATCTGCTGCGGCTGCTCAATCTCGATCCGACGGTACGTGAACTGCTCGATGAGGGAGCCTTGGAGATGGGCCACGCCCGCGCCCTCCTGCCCTTGCCCACCGCCGAGCAGATTGCCGCCGCCCAACAGACGGTCCGGGAAAGGCTTAACGTGCGCCAAACCGAAGCCTTGGTGCGGCGCCTGCTCGCCCCAGATGCACCACCCAAGAAGCAATCCGTCCCCAAGGATCCGGACACGCTGGCTCTTGAACGGCGAGTCACGGAACGGCTTGGCGCGCCGGTCACGATTGCCCACGACACCAAGGGCGCAGGCCGGATGACCATTCGCTACGCCTCGCTCGATGAACTCGACGGGATACTCGGCCACTTGTTGCCCGATCGAGGGGATGCGCTTGACTGAGCGGGCGGCATCGAGCCGGACCTTCTCCGGGTCGCCTCCGGGAGACAGCAAAATGCCGGTTTTTTGCAAAACCCGTTGTTGAATGCGCCAAACCACCTCTCTATAATCCGCGCCGCCTTCACGGGACCCGCCTGACTTGGCTTTCGATTGGTCCCGCGCATCGCTCAAGCGAAGCGTGGGAAGCATCAGTCTGGTTTGCGCAATTGTGGTCATGCAGATTGTCGTGGCCGGGTTGGCTGTGTGCCTTTTTGCGCTGCTTGGGGCCGAACAGGCTGCGGCAGCGGCTTGGGGCGGCGCGGTGAGCGTGGTGCCGACGGCTGGGTTCGCATGGGCTGCTGAGCGGGAGCGCAAGGCGGGCCGGGTTTTAGGCTACGGGCTAGCGCGGTCGCTGGCCACGGTGGCCTTGATGGCGGTGGCCTTCGCTTGGGCGACGCCCGCGCCGCTAGGCTTTTTCGCCACGCTGGGCGCGGTGCATCTCGCCTACGTCGCGGCGCCCTTGGGGCAGACGCTTGCTCGGCGACGGCGGTCCCACCATGGCGGTGGGGCCAGCTAGGACAGTGAAGGCAACGGAGATTTGAAGACAGGACGGTTTTTGCTCAGGTATGGCATCCGCAGACGAACCATTAACCAGTGCTGGGTACATCAAGCACCATCTGACCAACCTCACCTACGGCCAGCATCCGGACGGCAGTTGGGGCTTCGCCCATTCAGCGGAGGAAGCGGCGGAAATGGGCTTCATGTCCCTGCACGTTGATTCGATGGCTTGGTCCATCGGCCTTGGCGTGATCTTCCTGGCCCTCTTCCGCCGCGCTGCGAGCCGTGCCACCGCCGGGGTGCCGGGCAACTGGCAGAACTTTGTCGAGATCATCGTGGAGTTCATCGACGACACCACCGAGAGCATCTTCAACCACAAAAACGACCTCATCGCCCCCTTGGCCCTGACCATCTTCGTCTGGGTCTTCCTCATGAACCTCATGGACTTGGTGCCCGTGGATTGGGTGCCGGAGTTGGCCAAGCTCTTTGGCATCCACTACATGAAGATCGTGCCGAGCACCGACCCCAACATCACCATGGCGATGGCCCTTTCCGTGTTCGCGCTCATCCTCTACTACAGCATCAAGTGCAAGGGCGTTGGCGGCTTTTTGGCGGAACTGTCGTTTCACCCCTTCCCGTCAAAATTGCTGGTGCCGGTTAACTTCGTGCTCGAGTTCGTCACCCTGATCGCCAAGCCGCTGTCCCTGGGGCTGCGCCTGTTCGGCAATCTGTACGCCGGTGAGATGATCTTCGTTCTCATCGCGCTCATGTTCTCGGCCGGCATCGTGTTCGCGATGGCCGGCGGGGTGTTCCAGTTCGTGTGGGCAGCGTTCCACCTGATCGTCATTACCTTGCAGGCGTTCGTATTCGCGGTGCTGACCATCGTTTACCTGGCCCAGGCCCACGACACGGACGAGCATTGATCCGCATAACCAACCGTCATAACCGGGAGTAACCATGGAACTAGCAGTTCTTTTGTATGTAGCAGGCGGCCTCATGCTGGGGCTTGGCGCGGTCGGCGCCGCCGTCGGCGTGGGCGTGCTGGGCGGCAAGTACCTTGAAGGCGTCGCCCGCCAGCCGGAACTGATGCCGATGCTGCGCACCCAGCTCTTCATCGTGCTCGGCCTCGTGGACGCCGTGCCGATGATCGCGGTGGGCATCGGCCTGTACGCCATCTTCGCGGTCGGCTAGCCCCGGTCTTAAGTCCGCACAGCGCGGAACCATCACCCAACTAGCCGGAAGGCAGACATGAACATAGGACTGACACTGCTCGGCCAAAGCCTGGTCTTCCTGATCTTCGTCGCGTTCTGCATGAAGTACATCTGGCCGGTCCTGAAGTCGGCCATGACCGAACGCCAACAGGCCATTGCCCAAGGCTTGGTGGCGGCGGAGGAAGCCGAGCGCAAGCTTGGCGAGGCCGAGAGCGGCGCGGAGGAGGAGCGGGCCAAGGCCCGGGCGGAGGCCGCTCAAATCATTGAGCAGGCCCGCCAGCAAGCCAACCAGATGATCGAAGACGCCAAGGGCAACGCCCGAGCGGAAGGCGCGCGGCTGCTCGAAGCGGCGCAGGCGGAGATCGATCAGGAAGTCAATCGGGCTCGGGAAAGCCTGCGTCGCCAGGTCGCGGCGCTCGCCCTGACGGGCGCGGAACGGGTGCTCGAGGAGAGCATCGACCCCAGCCGCCACGAACGCATGCTCGAACGTCTCGCAGCGGAGCTTTAGAACCCATATGGCGGAACTCGCAACTCTAGCGCGGCCCTATGGCAACGCGGTGTTCGCGTTGGCCAAGTCGGCCTCGGCCCTGCCCCGCTGGTCGCGTCTGCTTGGCGTGTTGGGCGCCGCGGCGGGCGAGGCCCAAGTGCAGGCGTTGATCGACTCGCCGGAGATTGCCGCCCAGGCCAAGGCGCATCGGCTGGCGGAACTGTGCGGCGACGACATCGACCCTGCGGGGCGCCAATTCCTGCAGGTCCTGAGCGCCAACGGCCGGCTGGCGCTGCTCGGCGAGATCCAGAGCCGCTTTGAGGAACTCAAGGCGCTCGAGGAGCGCACCTTGGACGTCGAGGTGCGCTCGGCCCAGCCGCTTTCCGACGCCCAGGCGGAATCCTTGAAAACCGCCCTGCAGCGGCGCTTCGACAAGGAAGTGACCCTGTCGAGCGCAGTGGACGGCGATCTTCTTGGCGGTGCGGTCATTCGCGCCGGGGACATGGTTATTGACGGCTCGGTGCGCGGCCGCCTCGCCAAGTTAGTGGAAACGATGGCGCGGGCTTGAGCCGGCGCGGCCTTCGGCCGCGACCGAAAACCAGCACATATTTTGAAATCAGCCTCTTGCAGGCAATAGGAAGAGCTAAGGGAAACCCAATGCAGCCACTTAATCCCTCGGAAATCAGCGACATCATCCGCCAGCGCATCGAGAGCCTCGACGTGCATGCCGAGGCGCAGAACGAAGGCGTCATCGTCGGCGTGTCGGATGGCATCGTCCGCATTCACGGGCTGGCCGATGCTCAATACGGCGAGATGATCGAGTTTCCCGGCGGCCTTTATGGCATGGCCCTGAACCTGGAGCGGGACTCCGTGGGCGCCGTCATCCTCGGCGACTACCTGAACCTCTCGGAGGGCATGACTGCCCGCTGCACCGGCCGCATCCTCGAAGTGCCGGTGGGTCGGGAGCTGCTCGGCCGGGTGGTGGACTCCTTGGGCGCGCCCATCGACGGCAAAGGGCCCATCAACGCGGCGCAGGCGGCACCCATCGAAAAGGTGGCGCCCGGCGTCATCGCCCGCCAATCGGTGGACCAGCCGGTGCAGATTGGCCTGAAGTGCATCGACGCCATGGTGCCCATCGGCCGCGGCCAGCGCGAGCTCATCATCGGCGACCGGCAGATCGGCAAGACCGCCATCGCCGTGGACGCCATCATCAACCAGAAGGACAGCGGCATTAAGTGCGTCTACGTGGCCATTGGCCAGAAGATGTCCACCATTGCCAACATCGTGCGCACCTTCGAAGATCATGGCGTGATGGACAACACCATCGTGGTCGCCGCCAGCGCCTCGGATCCGGCGCCCATGCAGTTCATCGCCCCATACTCCGGTTGCTCCATGGGCGAGTTCTTCCGCGACGAGGGCGAGGATGCGCTCATCATCTACGACGACCTGACCAAGCAGGCTTGGGCGTACCGGCAGATTTCCCTGCTGCTGCGCCGGCCGCCGGGCCGCGAAGCCTATCCGGGCGACGTGTTCTACCTGCACTCGCGGCTGCTTGAGCGGGCCTCCCGGGTCAACGCCGAATACGTGGAGCGCATCACCGACGGCCGCGTCAAGGGCCAGACCGGCTCGCTGACCGCCCTGCCGATCATCGAGACCCAGGCCGGCGACGTGTCCGCCTTCGTGCCCACCAACGTGATCTCCATCACCGACGGCCAGATCTTCCTGGAGACCGACAACTTCAACGCCGGCCTGCGCCCGGCCATGAGCCCGGGCATCTCGGTTTCGCGGGTGGGTGGCGCGGCCCAAGTGCCCTTCATGAAGAAGATCGCCGGCGGCATCAAGCTGGCCTTGGCTCAATACCGGGAGCTGGCGGCCTTCTCCCAGTTCGCCTCGGACCTCGACGATGCCACCCGCCGCCAGCTTGAGCACGGCCAGCGGGTCACCGAGCTGATGAAGCAGAAGCAGTACGCGCCGATGACGGTGGCGGACATGGGCGTGGTTCTGTTCGCCGCCAACGAGGGCTACCTTGAGGACGTGGCCGTTGACAAGGTGCTGGACTTTGAGCAAGCGCTGCTCGGCTACATGAATGCGGAGCACGGCGACTGGATGGCCAACATCAACGAAACCGGCGCCTACGACGACGAGGTGGAGCAGCACATGCGCGACGCCATCGAACGATTCAAGAGCACCCAGACCTGGTAGCGCAGGGCGAGGCAGGGCAAGGCAGAGCGGAACAATGGCGGTCGGCAAGGAAATTCGCAAGAAGATCGGCAGCGTGGAGAACACGCAGAAGATCACCTCCGCCATGCAGATGGTGGCGGCGAGCAAGATGCGCCGCACCCAGGAGAACATGCGCCAAGGCAAGCCCTACGCCGAGAAGATTCGCCAAATGATCGGCCACCTCGCCAACGCCAACCCGGAGTACCGCCACGTTTACATGGCCGAGCGCGAGGTGCGCCGGGTCGGCTACCTCGTGGTCTCCACCGACAAGGGGCTGTGCGGCGGGCTGAACGTCAACCTGTTCCGGGAATTGGTCAAGGACATGGCCGGCTGGCACGCCAGGGGCGTCGAGAGCGACCTCGGCCTGATCGGCAACAAGGCGGCGGCGTTCTTCAAGTCGGTGGGCGGCAACGTGCTCGCTGCGGTCAACCAAGTGGGCGAGACGCCAGTGCTGGCCGACTTGATCGGCGGCGTCAAGGTGATGTTCGACGCCTTCGAGGAGGGCCAGATCGACAAGTTGTTCATCGCCAGCAACGACTTCGTCAACACCATGACCCAAGCGCCCACGGTGCGCCAACTGCTGCCCCTCGACCCGGAAGCGGACGAGGAACTCCAGCGCCGCTGGGACTACATCTACGAACCCGACGCCCGGCAATTGATCGAGGGCTTGGTGATCCGCTACATCGAATCCCAGGTCTATCAAGCGGTGGTGGAGAATTCCGCCTGCGAGCAGGCGGCGAAGATGATCGCCATGAAGAACGCCACCGAGAATGCGGAGAAGCTGATCGGCGAGTTGACGCTGATCTACAACAATGCCCGCCAGGCGGCGATCACCCAGGAAATTGCGGAAATCGTAGGCGGCGCCGCTGCGGTGTAGCGGCATCAACCGAGAAACACTTAAACCACTAATGAATCAGGCAAGGGGCTAAGAGCATGTCGAGTGGCCGAATCGTACAGATCATCGGAGCGGTGATTGACGTCGAGTTCAATCGCGAGGACGTTCCCAAGGTCTATGACGCACTGACGGTGACCCAAAGCGGCACCACCTTGGAAGTGCAGCAGCAGTTGGGCGACGGCGTGGTGCGCGCCATCGCCATGGGCGTGAGCGACGGCCTCTCCAGGGGGCTGCAAGTGGTCAACACCGGCCAGCCCATCGCCGTGCCGGTCGGCGAGGAGACCCTGGGCCGCATAATGGACGTGCTCGGCAACCCCATCGATGAGAAGGGTCCGGTGAACGCGCCTGTCAAGATGCCCATCCACCGCAAGGCGCCCAACTACGAGGACCAGATCGGCGGCAACGAGCTGCTTGAGACAGGCGTCAAGGTCATCGACCTGATCTGCCCGTTCGCCAAGGGCGGCAAGGTGGGCCTGTTCGGCGGCGCCGGCGTGGGCAAGACGGTCACCATGCTGGAGTTGATCCGCAACATCGCCATCGAGCACTCCGGGCTTTCCGTGTTCGCCGGCGTCGGCGAGCGCACCCGCGAAGGCAACGACTTCTACTACGAGATGGAGGAGGCCGGGGTTCTCGACAAGATTTCCCTCGTCTTCGGGCAGATGAACGAACCCCCCGGCAACCGCCTGCGGGTGGGCCTCACCGGCCTGACCTTGGCGGAGCAGTTCCGCGACGAAGGCCGCGACGTGCTGCTGTTCATCGACAACATCTACCGCTACACCCTGGCGGGCACCGAAGTCTCTGCGTTGCTCGGGCGCATGCCTTCGGCGGTGGGCTACCAGCCCAACCTCGCCGAGGAGATGGGCGTCCTCCAAGAACGCATCACCACCACCAAGACCGGCTCCATCACCTCTGTGCAAGCGGTCTACGTGCCTGCCGACGACCTAACGGACCCGTCGCCCGCCACCACCTTCGCGCACTTGGACTCCACGGTCACCCTGTCCCGGGCCATCACCGACCTCGGCATCTATCCCGCGGTGGACCCGCTGGACTCCACCAGCCGGCAACTCGACCCCAACGTGGTCGGCCAGGAGCACTACGACGTGGCCCAAGGGGTTCAGCAGACCCTGCAGCGCTACCAGGAACTACGCGACATCATCGCCATCCTGGGCATGGACGAACTCTCCGAAGAGGACAAGCAACTCGTTTACCGGGCGCGCAAGATGCAGCAGTTCTTCTCGCAGCCCATGTTCGTCGCCTCCCAGTTCACCGGCCAGGACGGCAAGTTCGTGCGCCGGGAGGATACGGTGCGTAGCTTCAAGGGCATCCTCGAAGGCGAGTACGACCATCTGCCGGAAAACGCCTTCTACATGGTCGGCAGCATCGAAGACGCCATCGCCAAGGCGGAGACCCTGTAGGAGCCCCTCATATGGCCACCATGCAGTGCGACATCGTCAGCGCCGAGCAGGCGATCTTCTCCGGCCCCGTGGCCATGGTCAGCCTGCGCGGCACCATTGGCGAGCTCGGCATCATGCCGGGCCACGCGCCGCTTCTGACCGGCATTCGCCCCGGCACCGTCCAACTGCGCCTGGAGAACGGCGACGAGGAGGTGTTCTACGCCTCCGGAGGCTTCATCGAAGTGCAGCCAGGCATCGTCACCATCTTGGCGGACACCGCCTCCCGCGCCGAAGACATCGACGAAGCCGCGGCCGCGGCCGCCCGGGAAGCCGCCGAACGCGCCCTGTCCGAACAGGCCGCCGATTTCGATTTCTCCTTGGCCGCCGCCCAGTTGGCGGAAGCCATGGCCCAGCAGCGCACGTTGGAGGAACTGCGCAAGCGTCGGCGTTGATTGATGGCCCAGATGACGGGAGGCGAAGCGATGGCCCGAGCCACGCTCGCCAACGGCATCGGCACCGTCTTTGGCCTCCCCGGCGCCCAGATTTATCCGCTTTTTGACGCTTTCAAGCGCCTTGGCGCGCAACTGGTCTTTCCCCGCCACGAGCAAGCGGCCGCCTACATGGCCTATGGCGCGGCCAAATCGACCGGCCGGCCAGCGGCCTTCGCGGTCGTTCCGGGACCGGGCATTTTGAACACGGCCACGGCGCTGCTGACGGCCATGGGCGGCTGCGCGCCAGTGGTCGGCCTGACCGGCCAAGTGCCTTCGCAATTCCTCGGCAAGAGTCGGGGCCACTTGCATGAGTTGCCCGACCAGCCCGCCACCTTGCGGACCTTCATCAAGGATGCCTTGCACATCGGTCAGCCAGCCGATGCACCGGCCATCATCAACCGCGCCTTCCAGACCGCGCGCAGCGGTCGTCCTGGGCCGGTCACTGCGGAAATGTGCTGGGACACCATGGCCGAACACGGCGAGGTCACTTTCGACGACGGCCATCCAGCCATCGTCAATCCGCGACTCGACACCGACGCCATCCAAGCCGCCGCCCGCACCATCGCCGCCGCCAAGAAGCCGATGATCATGTGCGGCGCCGGGGCGCAACATGCGGCTGACGAAGTGCAGGCCTTGGCGGAACTGCTGAACGCGCCGGTCACCGCGTTCCGCAGCGGCCGCGGCATCGTTCCTGAAGATCATGCGCTGGGCGTCCGATCAGTGGCTGCCCGGGAACTTTACGATGCGGTGGACGTGCTGATTGGCATCGGCAGCCGCCTGGAAATGCCGTACATGCGCTGGCGGGACATGAACCGCTACGAGCAAAAGCCCGCCCGCGGCCCCACGATCATTCGCATCGACATCGACCCTCAGGAAATGGACCGGCTGCGCCCGGACATCGCGGTCGTTGCGGATTCCGCCGAAGCCTGCCGAGCGCTGCTGCGCGAGCTTGAGAGCTTGGCTGCGCCCAATCCCGACCGGCTCGATGAGATTCGTTCCGCCAAGGCCCGCGCCGATGCGGCAGTGGAGAAGATTCAGCCCCAAGTGGACTACCTGCGCGCCATTCGCGACGTCTTGCCCCGCGATGGCTTCTTCGTGCCGGAACTCTCGCAAATGGGCTTTGCGAGCTATTTCGCCTGGCCGGTCCTCGCGCCTAGAACCTATGTCACTGAAGGCTTTCAAGGGACTTTGGGATTTGGCTTCCCCACTGCCTTGGGCGTCAAGGTGGCCAACCCCGACCGGGCGGTGGTCTCCGTGACCGGCGACGGCGGCTTTCTCTTCGGCCTACAGGAGCTGGCGACGGCCGCAGCGCACCAGATCGGCTTGGTGACGCTGTTGTTCAACAACAGCGCCTACGTCAACGTGCGCCGCGACCAGCAACGACTGTTCGACGGCCGCCTAGCTGGCGCGGACCTGCAGAATCCAGACTTCGTGCGCCTGGCCGAGAGCTTCGGCGTCGAGGCCCACCGCACCAGCAACCCCCAAGCCCTCCGGCCCCTGTTGGAACGCGCGCTAGGGCGGGACGAGCCCACGCTGATAGAAGTGGTTCTTGGCAATGAAGCTGAAGCCTCCCCTTGGGAGTTCATCATGATGCCGAAGGCCTTAACCCGCCCCAGCGCGATAAACCGCTAATGTGGAGAAAGACGTGACCAAAGGAATCCCGCTTTGGCTGGCGATCGCTGCCTTGCCATTCGGCACCTTGGCGCAGGCTGAGGAAGTCCGGCCCGGCGTGCTTCGCACGCCCGACGCCCGCTTCGAGAACCTTGAGGACTTCCCCTATGCGCCAAACTACCTGCAGGCTGGCGACATCCGCCTGCACTATCTGGACGAGGGGCCGTCCGACGGGGAGACGCTGCTCCTGATCCACGGCGAGCCGACCTGGAGCTACCTCTTCCGCAAGATGATTCCGGTCTTCACGCAGGCCGGGTACCGGGTCGTGGCACCGGATCTGGTGGGCTTCGGACGTTCCGACAAATTCGTGGACCGAGACGCCTACAGCTATCCGATGCAGATCCAATACATGCTCGAGCTGGTGCGGGCTCTCGACCTCAGGAACACCACGTTCTTCGGCCAGGATTGGGGCGGGCTCATTGGCCTGCGCGTGGTCGCCGCCGAGCCAAGCCGTTTTGCCCGCGTGGTGGTCTCCAACACCGGGCTGCCAGCGGCCAGCGGCATCCAGGCTTGGGTCGGCTACCCGCTCTTCAAACTGGCGGTCTGGTGGGAGGGCGCGCTGACCTTCGAGGAATTGCAGGCGCAACTCACGTTCCCGCGCTGGGTGGCCTACAGCTACCACGTCGAGGATCTGCCCGTCGGACGCCTCATGTCCTTCCTGGGCGGGGGCGAGGGCGTGCGCGCCGCTTACGAAGCGCCGTTCCCGGATGGGCGCTACAAGGCCGCTGCGCAGATCATGCCCTACCTCGTGCCGTCGCAACTGCGCGAGAACGAGGCGGCCTGGGCCGTGTTCGAGCGCTGGGACAAGCCCTTCCTAGTGGCGTTCACGGACTCCGACGTCATCACCCGGGGCGGGGAGCAGGCTTTTCTTGCGCGGGTTCCGACCGCGCAGAACGTCGTGATCCGGGGCGCCGGACACTTCGTTCAGGAAGATGCGGGCAGGGCGCTCGCTGGCCTGATGGTGGACTTCATGCAGGGCAAGGCGCTGCCCGCGGAAATCGAGTCTGACGATCCGGATGCGGAAGCGCCGGCCTCACAGACGCCGGATGCCTAACGCGGGGACTCGCCCAGCAGGGGAAGCTTCTTGCGGCGGTGATAGGTGAGCGCCATCGAAATGCAATGTTCCAACGGGGCAATCGGAAGATCGGCGGTTTGGTGCAAGACGATCGCTCCGTTGCCCTCGAACTTGAGTGAGCTGCGGTAGAGCGCTTCAGATCTTGGCAACGGCACACAAGGCCGCGGCTGCGGCACTTGTTGCCGCGCTTGTTGCTCAGGGCGCTGCTTTGGCGACTCGCTTCGCGACCTCACGCGCCACGCGAAAGAGTGCGGCAAGAAGGTGTTCATCCACGTCCATATCGCCTTCGTACTCGGCAAGGTTGCGCTTTCGGTGCGCTTGGTCGAGTACGCGCCATTGTGCTTGCGGCAGATCGAGCGTGTGCTGTAGGCATTGGAACACCAAGTAGCGCGATTCAGATCGGTAGCCCTTGGCCCTGAGCGCGGCAAGGGCCAAGGCGTGCGCCGCGTTGTAGGCAAGATCGAAGCGGCTTTCTTGACTCAATTCAGGGCGTTCTGCGTCTTCCAGCCGCCGGATGCCAGATTGCACCAGCCCTTGAATCTCGCTTGGCGCCGAGGGCTCCATCTTGAGCCGACCGATCCTGACCAAGTTGTCGAGCTCAAGCTCTGCCATTGGCATCTCCCACCAAGACGAGGTGTTCGCCCTCCAGTACGCGTGTCAGAAAGGAATTGCCAGCCGCCCGTCGCGTTGCAAACTCCTGAGGTGTGTAGAGCACGGGGCTGATTTCCCGATCCAAGCTCGCCTCCGCGGGTGCGAGCGCTGTAAAGAGCGCCTCCAGCGTGAGGTCGTCCGCCACTACAAGGAGATCGATATCGCTAGCCGCAGTATCGGTGCCCTTTACCACGGAGCCGTAAAGCAGCGCGCATTCGACGCAGTCAGCGATGGGCTCCAACGCCTCCTGAATTGGTTCAACCATGGCCACTGTTTTGCGCGTGAGCGCGCAAAGCTCTTCGAACACCGGGCAATCGGGGTTCGCTTTGTAGTGTTTCTGTTTGCCGATGCGGGTGACAGTGACCAGCCCGCTGGAGGCGAGGCGCTTTAGTTCCCGCTGCACGGCACCGGATCCGGAACCGGTTTGCGCGATGAGCTGGCTGGCGAAAAAGCTGCGTGACGGATGGCCGAACAGCAATGCCAGCACACGTTGCTGAGTGGTGGTGAACAGCGCATCCGCGATGCTAGTGGGCGCATCAATGTGCGCACAGGTAGCCCGGCTGCCGGTTGGGTTGGATGAAGGAGTTGATATTATGTTTCCCATTTCGGGCATGTTACTGCCCAATTTAGGCATCATGCAAACTGACCATTCAACCCGTTTAGGGCGGCTGCCCACTAGGAAGGCAACTTGTCGCGGCGGGAAGCACCCTGTCCCAAAGCTGGGCCTACCTCAATAGCCTTTCCGCCAACGCATCATGGGAGCCCGGCGCGAGTTCGGTGAGCTGGACGCGGTCGATACCCAAGCTGGCTAGATTCTCGAGCGAGCGCGCCACTTCGTCCGGATGGCCGACGAATTGGCCCAAGTAGCCGGTTCCGAACAAGCCCTTCAGGGCCATGACCTCCGGGGCTTGCCCAGCGGCCACCAGCAGGAAGATGCCCAAGGGCTTGGCCGCGTCGATGGCCTTGACGCGCTCGACGTTGCGTTTGACTTCATCCTCCGTGACCGTGGCCACCGTAGCTAGGTCGAGTGCGCCGCCGCGGGTGCCGCGAGCGCTGGCCTTGATCTCCACTCGATCCACCAGCGGGGTCA
Organism: Gammaproteobacteria bacterium; assembly: GCA_009843635.1. Taxonomy (GTDB): domain Bacteria; phylum Pseudomonadota; class Gammaproteobacteria; order Pseudomonadales; family Azotimanducaceae; genus Azophilus. Next base: position 10,206 of record VYDB01000115.1, on the reverse strand, counting down.
CTTCGCGGAGCGCTCGGGGACCGCCTGCCGATGCAATCAGCAGCGGCGGCCTTGCCGGTGTGGGGCCGATCGCGGAGTCACCGGCAATGTCGATTCGGTAATGTTCGCCCGAGAAGCGGCACTGCCCGGTGCGGATCAAGGCGGCCGCGATTCGCAGCGCTTCGACATACAGGCTCACCCGCGTCGGGCCGTCGGGATAGGGCATCCCCATTGCGCGCATCTCGGCCACCGCCCAACCGGCTCCCAACCCAGCCTCGAATCGCCCGCCTGAGAACGTCTGCAAAGCCAGCGCTGCCTGCGCGAACTCGACGGGCGAGCGGAACAGGTTATTGGCGAACGACGTGGTCACCGTGATGCGCTCGGTGGCGCCGGCCATTGCCATGGCCGTTACGAAGACGTGCGGATACCGGTGGTCGCCCAGAAAAAGATGGTCGCTGGCGCAGATGCCGTGCCAGCCTTGGGCCTCCTTCGCCTTTGCCCATGCCCCGGGTTGGTCGAATTCTCCCACGGGGAGATTGGGGAAGTACTCCATGGCCACCGTCCACTATTCGGTAGGCCGGAAGAATACGCTAGGGCCACTGGGCCTTGAAGCCCGGCGGAAACCCTGCGAGCCACCACCCCCTGAGCGGGCCGGCCTCGGCCAGGCAGTGGTACGGCCGCTCATCTTCGTTCTACAATCAGCGTGTGTCGGGCTCTTGGGGTAGGCGATGGCCACCCACCATGTGCTGATCGACTACGAGAACGTTCAGCCGAAAAACTTGGCGGCGTTGAAGGGCGATTCGCAGGAAGTCGACTTCCGGATCATTGTGTTCGTGGGCGCGAACCAGACGCGGCTGCCAAGGGACTTGGTGTTCGAGATGCAGTCCTTCGGCAGCGATGCGCAGTACATTGAGATCACCGGCAGCGGCAAGAACGCGCTCGACTTCCACATCGCCTACTACCTCGGCAGGCTGGCTAAGCCCGGGTCAGACGACCACTTCCACCTAGTCTCCAAGGATGCCGGGTTCGATCCGCTCATCAGGCATCTCAAGGAGAGCGGCATCCAAGTTGAGCGCCGCAAGGGCCTGTTTGAGATTCCCTGGCTGCGGGCGGATGAATCCGGCTCGCTTGACGACCAGCTCCAAAAGGTGGTCAGAAACTTCGACATGCAGGGCAAGTCGCGTCCGCGCAAGGTGCGCACGGTGCGCACCACCATCAACAACCTGTTTGGAAAGAGCCTCACCGAGGAGCAGCTCGACGCGCTGGTCAGCGGTCTGCAGAAGCTGAACTACATCGCGATTGAGGGCGAGCGGATCAAGTACCGGCCCTAAAGGCCGGTCGGCGGGCTGCCGCAAAACGCAAGGCCGAACGGGTTAGGCAGGGGAAGCGCCATGGTTAACGTCTTGAAATGGCTCGGTGTGCTGCTGCTCGGAATCGTGCTGGGCTATGTGTTGCGGGACACCGGCCTCTCCCGGGTGATCGACGAACGCCGGGCGGAGGCCGTGGGCACGCTGGCCAGTTCCTACATCGCTTCGCAAACTGAGCTGGATGATCGGACGGACGTGAAAACCGTCGCCGGCCTGCAGCACATCGAGGTCGGAGTGGATCAACCCGCCGCCGATGTCTTTCGCGCTTCCGGCGTGGGCAACACCTTCCTGATCCGCACCGCCGAGGGCCTTGTGCTGTTCGATACGGGGCTGGCCACCCAAGCCGCCAAGCACAAGCGCCTGCTGCAGGAGGCGGCAGCCGGCGAGATCACCCACATCGTGCTGTCCCATTCCCACGCCGACCACATCGGCGGCACCAAGTTCTGGCTGGCTGAGTTTCCGGATGCCACAGTGGTCACCCATGCGAGGTTTCACGAGGGTCAGCGCTACCTTAAGGACCTTGAACGGCACTTCTGGTCGAGAAACCGGCTCTTGTACACCTTCATGCCGGAGGAGCCGCCGGACAGCGGCATGAACGTTTATGGTGGCATCACCCCGGACATCGAAGTGACGGAGGGCGCTGTTTACGCATTCACCTTGGGCGGCATTCGCTTCGAGGCGATCGCGGCAGCAGGCGCCGAGGGGGACGACAACTTGGTTCTATGGCTCCCCGAGCAACGCCTGCTGTTCAGCGGCGACTTTTTCGGCCCCCTGTTTCCCATGGTGCCGAACCTGTTCACGCTGCGCGGCGAGAAGTTCCGCGACCCGCTCGCCTACGTCCGCTCGCTCGACAAGCTGATCGCGCTGGAGCCGGAGATTGTGCTGCCGAGCCATTTCGATCCCGTCAGCGGCGGTGAGCGCATCCGTCAGGACATGCGGAGGATGCGCGACGCAACGCAGTTCATCCACGACCAAACGGTGGCCGGCATGAACCGGGGCGATTCCCTCTGGCAACTGATGCGGGACATTCAACTGCCGCCGGAACTCGCCTTGAGCCAAGGCCACGGCAAGGTGTCTTGGAACGTCCGCAGCATCTGGGAGCACTACAGCACCTGGTTCCATTTCGAATCGACCACCGAACTCTACCCGCTCCAAGTCCGCGAACTCTATCCCGACATCGCCGAACTGGCCGGCGGCTCCCAAACGCTCGCGGCTCGAGCTCGGCAAAGCCTGGAAGCGGGCGAGCCGGAAGCCGCCCTGCATTGGATCGAACTCGGGCTTGCCGGCCAGCCCGACCACCGCGAATTGCTGCAAGCCCGTCTGGACGCCCTCAATCAACTCCTCGACCGGGCCTACGAGCAAGGCAGCAACTACAGTGAAACCGGCTGGCTGAAGAGCCGCATCACCGCCACAGAAGCGGCGCTAGCGTTCTGAGTTCTTCGTGCAGAGCCCTGCCAGATACCAGCGTGTTTCGCAGTCGTAAACGAGGCGACCGCGTTCGCCGAGCTGCATGTCGAGCACGCGGTTGATGGTCTCCGTGGGCGCCATGCCCTTGGCGGCTTCCGGCTGCAGCGACTCCACCGGGCGCGGATAGGTCGCCCAATCCTTGGGGGCGCGCCAGCCGGGCGGCGGCACGAGCGCTGAGCGGGTGCCCTGGATGGGATAGAGGGCGCGCCAGCGGCGGATGCGATCCGCGTAGTCCTGCACGATGTCGGGATGGGCCGACGCCAAGTTGTTGTATTCGTTCGGATCTTCGGCAACGCGGAAGAGATGGTTGGTGACCGTTGTGGTGATCTGATCCTGTATCACCTCCTGCAGCAGCTTCCACTCCTCATTGAAGACCGTCAGGTGGAACTCGCCATAGATGGGCGTCTCGGAAACGAAGAACACATCCTCGGTGCGCGGCGCCGGTGCGCCATCGGCGATTGCCGGCCAAAGGCTTTGGCCGTCCCAAGGGAAGTGCTCCCCCGGCTCGATGCCCACCGCGTCCATGAGGGTGGGGAACACGTCCATCGCCGTCATGATCTGATCCATCTTACTCCCGGCCGGGAGTTGGTCAGGCCATCGCAGGAGGGACACCACGCGGATGCCGCCCTCGAAAGCCTCGCCCTTGCCGCCACGAAGCGGCGCGTTGTTGGCACCGCCCACTGAGTAGGCCGCGCCGCCGTTGTCGCTGAAGAACAGCACGATGGTGTTGTCGGCGATGCCTTCGGCATCGAGCGTGTTGAGCACGGTGCCGATCGCCTGGTCCATGGCATCGACCACGGCCGCGTACAGCGGCCGGGCGCTGTCCTGCAGCAGGAGCTTGGCGGTGCGCCGCGTCCCGTCGGTCTGGCGGCTGCGCGCCGGGGGCAGATCCGTTTCGATGTCCGCGTACTTCTCGATCAGATCCTCCGGCGCCTCCAGGGGCGTGTGCGGCGCCAAAAACGGCATGTAGAGGAAGAAGGGCCGTGCGGGGTCGCGCTCCTTGATGTAACGGCTCGCCTCCCAGGCGAGCAGTTCCGTTTCGTAGCCCTCATCGTCGATCGAGACGCCATTCCGCTGGAAATCCTTGCCGCCCTGGTTGGCGAACGGCGGGAAGTAACCGACTTCGGTGTGCAGATGGCCGTAGAAGTGCTCGAAGCCACGCTGGTTGGGGTGATAGGTTTCCTGGGCATGGCCAAGGTGCCACTTGCCGACCATGGCGGTCTGGTAGCCGGCATCCAGAAACGCCTCCGGGAGGAACCGTTCATCCGGGTGGATACCGTTGTTGCTCCAAGGCAGGATCACGGCGTAGGCCACGCCGAGCCGAATGGGGTTGCGCCCGGTCATCAGCGCCGCCCGCGTCGGCGAGCAGATGGGGGTGGTGTAGAAGCGGTCCAACTGCACGCCTTCGGCAGCCAGCCGGTCCAAGCTCGGCGTGTCGATGTCGCCGCCGTGATACCCGACGTCCGCCCAGCCGAGATCATCGGCCAGCATGATGATCACGTTGGGCCGCTCGGCACCATGGCTTGCGGCAGCCACCATCAAGAGCATCAGGGTGCTCAGCGTTCTGCCCATGGGGTTGTCCTAGTTTCTATGAAAAGGCTGGCGAATATGGCGGAACTTGGCAGGTGGGTCAATTTCAGGCACAAGGCGGCAGCGGTTCCCGCACGCCGTTCGGCTCACAAGATTTCCGACGGTTCCGAGTCTCTGTAAGACTCAACAAAGGCTATTGACGAGACCGCCAATCACATAACTATCGCGAGTGCACTGAGTCGGGACACCCAAACACCTGTGCCCACCTCTATCTGCATTTTCGGTTGTCTCGCCGCTCCCTGCGCACCGTCTGGATTTCGGCCTCAATTTCCTTCATGGACAACCGATCCGTCCCAGCTTCGAGCGAAGCCTGCTGCATTGCTGTCACAGCACACTCAGACCGGTTCTGGCGGAGAGATTTGGGGCTGACTCCCCTCTCTTCCCCAAGAAGCCACGAGTCACTCATAGCCGCCTCGCATAGGCGGTTAGTTCCTCTGCGGTAATGTGCTCGGATGGAACGAGCCGGTAGTGCCGTTCCTCGACAACTCTCACTTCGTCTTCCTCGATCGTAAGCTCGAACAATGCGATGAGGTCGCCGCTCATGAATTGGGTCGAGACTGGGCGGCAAATGAGGTGCGGAAATCGTTCCCCGCAACACTGAATGTCCTGCTTTGTCTGAACGATCGACAAACGGTCGGAACCACCCTTGGCCTGCACTGGCATCACGTATTGCCGTCCTTGACGATCGACGCCCACATAGATTTCATCAATTTCGATCTGACCGACATGGGAAACAGTAGTGCGAAGGTGGTTCTGAAGCGAGTAGGCAGCAACACCCAGGAACACATCGATCAGGCGGTTGTATCGAACTTTGGCAAGCAAGGCTTGTTCGTCCGACAGGGAATACGCGGAAACGATTTCAGGAGTTGCATCGGGTAGCTTGATGGTCACTAGGTTGGGGTTTGGCACGATGCGGCTGACCTGCGCCAATCGGAAGAGGTACTTCGCACGGCCTGCACCCTCGATCACCCATTCGCGGCCCTCTGTCTGAGTTTCCAAAATGGACTCGGGCATTGGTGTTCTGTAGCGAAACGAATAGACCAAGTCGCCGATGTTTTTCGGCAAGGGGATGCCCAAATCTCTTGCTGCATCTTCGATGTCGCTTCGCTCGAAGGGAACTTCTACTGCACCATCTGCGTAGCGGTCCAAAAATATCTTATCAATCAGGGTTTTATATCGGTTGGACTTCGACTTCCCTGCTGATGTTGTGGTCTTCTCACTCATTTTCCCGGCCACTCCATCACGATCACTTCTTCCCGCAACTGCTCTCCCGTGACGGTCGATGGCCGGGTGCGGAACAGATCGATTCCCAGAATTCTGTAGCCGAGTGATTCCGCAATCTCCGCAAGAAGTTGGCCGGTGCGAATCATCACGCGCAGGTAGGACGCTTGGTCGCCGACCACATAGGCGAGCTTCGCGCCGGGTTTGAGCACCTCGCGCAAAGACGCGAAGTGCTGCGCCATGCCGCCAAAGTACAGGCGGGTCACGCGGGCGTATTGGCGTTCAAATCCCGAAGTTTTTCCCAACTCGATGCGCCGTTGCTCAATGGCTTCAGCGATGCGGTCAATCGCTTGGTTTCCCGCGATGGCTTGATCGTCAGTGTCCGCCACATAGACGCCTCGGGTATTCGAGCGGACCAAGCCCTGCTTCAGTTGACGCAATTCCGCCCGGCTGCGCACCAGCCCAAGAACAACGGATTCCAAGCGTGTTGTGCGGGTGTAGTCCTTCTCATTGGGATAGGGTGGCGAGGTAATGACGGCGTCGATGGACCTTCGCTCCAAGGCTTCATCTGCTTGGCGGGCGTCCGACTTGATGACTTGGGACGCGACGGTGCTGCGGTGCCCAAACTGAGCGAGGTCGTGAGCGATTGTCTTCATGCCCGCCAGCCAAGCCTCAACGACTGGAGCATCCCCCCGAATCCGGCCAACGCCCACTTCCGGCCCGAACTTTAGGTTGCCGATGCGCTGCACCAAGGCGTTGGCCAGCGCCAACCGTCCATATCTGCGCAACGGCGCTGAGCTGCACCCGTCGATGACCTCAAGCAGCGCCAAAGTCTTGTGCAGAGGCAGAGGGCTGATGGAGTCCTTGAGCAGAAGCTTCATTTGCTCCGGTTGAAGACGCCGCAAACCTGCGTCCGCTCCATTGGCAACGGCACCCTCATCGAAGAGCGAGGGTTTCCCATCAGCCTCAAGCAGCCGCGCATTCTCTTCGCATCCCGCTCGCTCGTTCAAAATCTTTTTTGTTGCCGCTCGGGCGACTTGCTCCGCTTCGGAGACCAACGTTTCGCTGCTGGTCAACCAGTCAACCTTCACGGCGCTTGCAAAGTGGGCAATGGGGTTGGACTCAAGACCAGCACTGCCCACCCCCTGTTTTTTGCACTCAACCAAAGTGGTGCCGGTGCCGCAGAACGGGTCCAGCACGGTGTCGCCCGGTTCAATGTCAAATCGATTCAAGTAGTTCTGCACCAAATGCGGGGGGAAGGACAGGACGAATCGATACCAATGATGCACAGCGCGGTCTTGGGGCCGCAGTTTGTTTTCACTGCTGGCTGCGGGCGCGGCAGGGGCGGGATTGGAGTCGGCCCAGAGCATGGGGTTTCGACGACGTTCGTTTCGTTGGCGGGATTATAGACCCCAAGTCTCTCGTTGCGTTCCTGCCTATAATGACCTACTCGCCACAAACCTGCTGCGGCCCATCACCGTCCCTATGGCCACGCACTCTCCACTCGCTGTCATCGTCCTCGCCGCCGGGGAGGGCAAGCGCATGGCTTCCGCGCTGCCCAAGGCGCTGCATCGCATCGGCGGCAGAACGCTGCTTGACCATGTCGTTTCGACGGCACAAAGCCTTGAGGCGGACGAAGTGCTGGCGGTCATCGGCCACGGTGCGGAGGAGGTTCAGGCCAGCACCGCAAGCGCTGTTCGATGGGTCGTGCAAAGCGAGCGGCTGGGCACTGGCCACGCGGTGGCCCAAGCGCTGCCCTGGGTCGATGATGCGGCGGTGGCGCTGGTGCTGTGCGCGGACGTTCCCTTGGTTGGCCAAGCCACCCTGCAAGCCTGCGTGGATGCCGCTCGGGCAGGCGCGTTGGCCTTGGTCACCGCGGAACTCGATGATCCGGCGGCATTGGGGCGCATCGTACGGGGCGGCGATGGGCGCATTGCGCATATCGTTGAATTCAAGGACGCCGACGAGAAGGAACGAACCATCCGCGAGGTCAACGCCGGATTGATGGCGCTGCCCGCCGCTGCGCTGCGCCGCCTGCTCGCGCAAGTGACGCCGGACAACGCCCAAGGCGAGTACTACCTCACCGACTTGGTGGCGCTGGCCATTGACGACGGGATGCAAGTTGAAGGCATCCGCGCCGAGGACGCCGACGAGATTCTCGGCATCAATGACCGTGCACAGCTCGCCGAGGCTGAACGCGTCTTTCAGCGGCGGGAGGCGCAACGGCTCATGGCTGCTGGGGTGAGCCTGGCGGATCCTGCCCGCTTTGACGTTCGCGGCGACGTGACTGCCGGCCAAGACAGCTTCATCGACGCCAACGTGGTCCTCAAGGGGCGCGTGACGCTGGGCGAGCGGGTGCATCTCGGCCCCGGTGCGGTGATCGAAGACGCGGAAATCGGCGACGACGCGCGCATAGAGGCCTACACCGTCATCGAGGGCGCCCGCATCGGCGCCCGGTGCCGCATCGGGCCATTCGCCCGGCTACGGCCGGGCACGGCGTTGGGCGAAGAGGCCAAGGTGGGCAATTTCGTCGAAACCAAGAACGCCCGCCTAGGCGCAGGCGTCAAAGCCAGCCACCTCGCCTATCTGGGCGACGCCGACATCGGCGCGGACAGCAACATCGGCGCCGGCGCTGTCACTTGCAACTACGACGGCGCTGACAAGCATCGCACGGAAATCGGCGATGACGTGTTCATTGGCACCAACGCCACCTTGGTCGCACCCTTGACCATCGAGTCCGGCGCATTCATCGCCGCCGGCTCCACCATCACGAAAAAGGTCGGGGAAAAAGAACTCGCCGTGGGCCGTGGCCGGCAGCGGAACATTGACGGCTGGAAGCGGCCTGGGCGTAAATCGCGTTGAAGCGGGGCGAGCTTGGTCGCTGCCGGGGCTGAAGATCGCACGGGTGCCGCCACCTCGCGCGCGTACCTCCTGCTCACCTTCACGTCGATCTGTTTCGGCGCCAACACGACGTTCGCGAAACTATTGGTGGGCGAGGCCTCACCCATGGTCGTTGTGGCGCTGCGCTGGCTTCTGGTGGTGTTGTTGTTGGCAGCGTTCAACACCAAGGCGCTGGTGCGTGATTGGCCGCACCTAAGACCACGCCTTAAGTTCTTGTTCGCCATGGGCGCCCTCGGGTTCGCCAGTTTCAACGCGCTGTTCTACATCGCTGCCCACCACACGACGGCCGTCAACATGGGCATCATCCAAGGCATGATGCCGGCCTTGGTGCTCGCGGGAGCTTGGCTCGCCTACCGGACGCCAGCCCGAAAGCTGCAATGGGTGGGTGCCGCGGTAACGCTGGCTGGTGTCGCGGTCGTCGCATCGGCAGGGGACGCCGAGCGCCTGCTGGGTCTGCGCTTCAACACCGGGGACTTGCTGGTGGTGCTCGCCGTTGTGCTCTACGCGGGCTACACCGTGGGGTTGCGGCGGCGACCGGAGTCGACGGCGCTGGGGCTGTTCACGGTGCTCGCGGCATCGGCGTTTCTCGCATCATTGCCGATGGTGGCGGCGGAAGCTTGGCTCGGCGAGTTTCTGGCACCCTCGCTGGAGGGCTGGGTTGTGATCGCGCTGGTCGCATTGCTCCCGTCGTTTCTCGCCCAAGTCCTGTTCATTCAAGGGGTGGAGATCATTGGGCCGGGCCGCGCCGGGATTTTCGTCAATCTGGTGCCGGTGTTCGCGGCCATCATCGCGGTGGCTTACCTAGGCGAGGATTTCCACCTCCATCACGGCCTAGCCTTGGCACTGGTGCTAGGCGGCATCTGGCTTGCCGAGCGAGCGGCGGGGGCGGCGGTCCCACGGAGTGACACCGAAAAGGTGAATCGGCGCAGGCGTGTTTGAGCACCATGCCCGTTTCCCAATCGAGGGCGGGACGCCCTCGCCCCGGGGAGAGCATCGATCCGTTGCCGGGGCGCAAACGCAGTTGAGGGAGCTGCTGGCAGTGGCGGGAGAAAGTGAACTTCCGCCGCGACTACCGCTGGCAGGGGCGATCGTAGATCAGATCTCTCAGTTCTGGCCAAGCAAAACCATCGAGCGGGTTGTCCGCGCCGGGATCGCCCTTTCGCAGGTCCGGCAGCCGGTAGCTGCCCCGCACAACCTCAACAGCCGCCAACTCGCTCGGAGATGCACCTTCCGTCCCAAGTTCGAACGACCTTCCCTTGGCCTTGTGTTGAGGTTTCGTGTGCATCAGAAAATCACTGTGAGCGTCCAAAGAGGCATTCGCCTATTCTCATGTTGCCAATACGGCCCATGCTACTCAAGTTTCTGGAGGTTCCCACCCCGCATTTAGTTGCGCAGCAACCCAATTGCCTTGCTCGTTGTGAAGCACCCCGGAGCCCTAACGGGCAGGGAACGAGCCCGTCATCCTGCGGTTTGGCTATCGCATGCCAGTACGGCGCTGCGCGCCGTGCGAGGGCGAGACGCCCTCGATCCAAGGGTCCACGCCCGAACCGGGCGTTATCCCCCGGAGCGAGGGCATCTTGCCCTCGATTGAGCTGTTGGAATGCTCCCTCCATCAGAGAATCTGAGATTTGTTCCATGGAAGTACCGACCCCGGCGCGCCGGGGCGTTGACGCGCAGGGAA
>VYDB01000147.1 GCA_009843635.1 Gammaproteobacteria bacterium | reverse complement strand
GAGCTTCCCCGAAACCCGCCTCCTTCAGGCTCATTTCCTTATTGGAAAACACTCTGTCCGTCCGTCCCGGCAGTGGATGGAACGGCCGTGCGCCCTTGGATGACGCCTAGAGCGACTGCCCTATTGAGTGGTCATTCCGGCGTCCACGGTGAATTCGGCGCCGCTGACGTAGTTGGACTCGTCGGAAGCCAAGTAGAGCACGCAGTTGGCAATGTCCTGGGGTTCGCCCATGCGGCCCATGGGCACGCGCTCCGGGGGCACCGCTTGCGGCTCATCGAGACCGGTGGCCTGCGCCTGCATGTTGGTCCAGATGACGCCGGGATGCACCGAGTTGCAGCGAATGTTGTCCGCCGCGCCCTCCACGGCGATGGACTTCGACATGATGCGCACCCCGCCCTTGGTCGCGCCGTAGGCCACGCAGGTAGCCATGCCAACCAAGCCAGCCACCGAGGAGAGGTTGATGATGGAGCCGCCGCCTGACGCGCGCATGGCCTCCATGCCGTATTTGCAACCGAGAAAGACGCTCGTCAGATTTACCTCGATCTGCCGGTTCCAATCCGCCAAGCTCATCTCCTCAAGCCGCTTGAGGACCGCGATGCCCGCATTGTTGACCAGCACGTCCAAGCCGCCGAACGCGGCACCGGCCTGCTCCAACACGGCTTTCCACTGCGTCTCATCGGTCACGTCCTGGCGCAGCGCCAGCGCCTCGCCACCCGCTTCCTGAATGGCTGCGGCGCAACGCGACGCCCCGGCTTCATCCACGTCGGTCACCACCACCTGCGCGCCCTCGCGCGCCAGCGTCACCGCAGTGGCAAAGCCCAACCCAGGATTCGAAGCCGCCCCCGTCACGATGGCGGTCTTGCCTTGCACTCGTCCCATTTCCTGTCCTCACTCGTTGTTCCGAACAGCGATGATAGTGCACATTGCGCTACCGCCCCCTTAGCGCACTGGCAATTCCATCTCCGCGAACAGCTTGGCGCGGGCGGCGCCCGTGGGCCGGGCAACCGCTTCCGCCACCGTGCGCGGGTCCAAGTGCGGGGCGAACCACTCGATGAACTCGTGCATGAAGCGGCGCAGAAAGGTGCCGCGCCGGAAGCCGATGTGAGTGACGGAGGGGGCAAATAGGTGCGAGGCATCGACCGTCACCAAGCCCCGGTCAACCGCCGGATCGAAGGCCATCGAGGCGATGATGCCGGCCCCGAAGCCGAGGCGCACATAGGTCTTGATCACGTCGGTATCGGTGGCGGTGAAGGCCACGTTCGGCTTGAAGCCTTCCGCTTGGAAGGCCCGGTCGAGCACCGAGCGGCCCGTGAAGCCAAAGACGTAGGTCACCAAGGGCTCCGCCGCCACGTCGGCCAAGGTCAGGTCGCGCTCCGCGCCGATCTGCGCCAGCCGGTGGCCCTCGGGCACAATGATGTCGCGGTACCAGCGGTAGCAAGGCAGCATGATTAGGTTCTTGAAGAGTTCCAGACCCTCGGTGGCAATGACGAAGTCCACCTCCCCCGCTTCGGCCAGTTCCACCAGTTGAGCGGGCGAGCCCTGGTGCATCTGCAGCGCCACCTGCGGGTAGGCGCTGCGGAACTTGCGCACCACCGGCGGCAGCGCGTAGCGGGCTTGGGTGTGGGTGGTGGCAATGGACAGCAGGCCGGTTCGCTCGTCCCGGTATTCATCGGCCACCAGCTTGATGTTGTCCACTTGGCGAAGCACTTCGCCGGCCCGCTCGAGAATGACCTTGCCAATGGGGGTGACATCGGCGAGCTGCTTGCCTTGGCGGGCAAAGATCTCCACACCCAGTTCGTCTTCCAGCAGGCGAATCTGCTTGCTGATGCCCGGTTGGGCGGTGAACAGGCTCTCAGCCGTCTGGGAAACGTTCAGGCCGTGCCGGGCCACTTCCCAAATGTAGCGCAGTTGCTGCAGTTTCATGGGGCCGCATTCTAGCTGCAATCACTGGCTTTTGGAATAAAGCCAATGTTCGTTATAACAGAAAGGTCTTACGACGGGTTGGTGACGCCGCTCGGCACGTGGCCAGCGGGGATGTGGGGGGCGGCGGCTTCGCAATGCTGGGTTTGGTCATCAAAGAACACGTCTGCGGCAAATGCCTTGAGGAACTCCGCTTTGGTCATGCCGCCAAGAAACAGGGATTCATCCAGCCGGATGTTCCAAGCCCGCAGGGTGCGAATGACCCGTTCATGGGCCGGCGCCTCCCGGGCGGTGACCAGCGCGGTGCGGATGGGACAACCCTGGTCAAACTCCTGCTGCAGGTCGTGCAGCGCTTGGAGAAAGGACTTGAACGGGCCGCCCGGCAGCGGTTTGCCCGCCTCCGCCGCTTCCGCTGCGCTGAAGGCTTCGAGCCCTTGCGCCTGGTAGATTTGCTCGGCCTCATCGGAAAAGAGCACCGCGTCGCCGTCAAAGGCCAAGCGCAGTTCGTCCGTGCCGGATCGTTCGCGGCCGCTGCTGCCTAGCAGCAAATTGGCTGCCGCCACGCCCTGCTCCAAGGCTTGGCGAACGTCTGCGCCGTGGGTGCTGAGAAAGAGGTCGCAGCCGAAGGGGCGCACGTAGCGGTACGGGCTGTCGCCGCCACAGAACGCCGCCTTGGTAACGTCGAGCCCGTGGTGCTCGATGGAATTGAAGATGCGCAGCCCGGTATCCGCCGAGTTGCGCGACAGCAATATGATTTCAACTCTCTTTTCTTTCTTTAATTTATTGATATTCAATAATTTTTTTACGAAGTAGAACCCCTCGCCCGGATCCAGCGGCTGGTCTTCGTTGTCGATTTGGAAGCGCCGGTACGCCTCCAGCCCTTCCGCTTCATAAACCGCGTTGCTGTCCCGGAGATCGAACAGTGCCCGGGAGGAGATGGCGACGGTCAGGGGACGAGGCGTCATGCGTCAAGATCGGGAATGAGTTGGCTTTCCAACTTGGAGATCGTGTCCTTGAGCTTGAGCTTGCGCTTCTTCAACCGCTGCACCCGCATGGTGTCGTGATGGCCGGTGGAGATGAGGTGATGAATGACTTCATCGAGGTCGCGATGCTCAATGCGCAATTCCTCCAGCCACTTGGTGAGTTCGGCGCTGTCCATGGACGGCTACGCAGCCCTGCAACTGATCGCTTGGCCGCCATGATACCCTAGAGCGTCAAAGACAACCCCCGTTTAGCCGCATGATCCCCTTGATGCTCGGTCTGATCGCCGCCACCGCCTTGGTGGTGCTGTTCCGGCTGCTGTGGCTCTCGGCCCCGGTCAAAAAAAGCACCCTCGTCATCACCTTGGCCACGTTGGCCCTAGTGGCGGCGCTGGCGGTGCTCGCCGCCACCGGCCGCCTGCACTGGCTGGCCGCAGCGGCTGCCGCCCTGCTGCCTTTCCTCCGCCGCAGCGCCGGCTTGCTGGTGCGCTTCTTTCCGATCCTTGGGCGCCTGTTCATGGCCTTCAGGCAGCAGCGACCGGGTGCAGGGGGCGCGGCGCGGCCTGCCGCCGGCACCATGAGCCGCCAGGAAGCCTTGAGCGTTCTGGGGCTTGGCGTCAATGCCACCAAGCAGGAAATCATCGACGCCCACCGGCGGCTGATGGCCAAGAACCACCCCGACAAGGGCGGCTCGACGTTCATTGCGCAGCAACTCAACGAAGCCAAGCGGGTATTGCTGGGTTAAGGAACCACTAGGTTAAGGAACCATGAAGCTGCGAGCCTCCTCCTCCAAGCTCAGCAGCCGCCGCACCCAGTTGTCCAGCAGCCTGAATTGCTCGTCTTCGACGCCAAATGCCCGGCTGACTTCCTTGAGCAGGCACTCCTCCTCCACTTCAAAGGCGCCATCGGCGTAGCTCAGCCGCAGCAAGTTGAGCAAGGCGATAATCCGTGACTTGCGGGTGTTGAAGGTGGCTTCGATGCCGTCGAGCGCCAAGTACTCGGCCTCAAGCGCGGGGTTCAGCTCCATCTCGCGCTTAAACTCGTCGAGCATGCCCTCCTCGTTGGGGTCGAGCAGCCCGTCGGACACCACCACGTTGTGGGCAAGCCCCAAGAGGGCTTCGCGCTGTTCGACCGATAGCGCCGACAACCACATGGTGAATCCTCAACTGCCGGCGATGATCCGCAGATTGTCGATCAGGCTGGCCACCATGATGAGAACGCACAGCCAACCCCAGCCAATGATGGCCTTCATGAACCAGCTTTGGTTGATGAAGTCCTCAATCAAATACCACATCGCTCGGCCTCCCTGTATCAGCTCGCGGTAATCCGCGTAACAACGCCCTTACTCAGGGCCCCGGTATTTTAGTCGAATTCTCCAATCCGCGCCCAACAACCTTGGGCGCCTGTAGAATGGCCCCATGCCCATCCACTTTGCACGGTTGCCGCCGGAGTTGACCGATGCCGCGTTACGCGAGCCGCTCATCACACCCAACGAGCGGCTGGCGCGGGAAGCCGCCGCAGCCTGCAACCAGCGGCAGCTTGATCTGGGCCGCCGGGCTTGGCCACGTCCTCGGGTGGCGAGCTTGCGCCGCTATCTGCACACACGCTTTGACGCCGCCGCAGCCAATGCGCAGGTGCTGTCCCCCGAGGCGGAACTGCTGCTGTGGCGGGACACCGCAGAGCCAAACAGCTTGCATCTCGCCGAATGGGCGGCCGAGGCTTGGGCGCTGGCGCTGGCTTGGCGCATCGATCCGGCATCGTCCGCTTTCGAGGCCACCGCCAACGGCCGGCTGTTCCAGCGCTGGGCGGCACGCTTTCGCTCCGAGCTCAAGGCTGGCAACTGGATCAGCGCGGCAGAGCTGGCCGATGCAGCGACCCCGGAGGCCGGTGACCTGCACTTGCTGGGATTTGAGCGGATCGAGCCCCAGACGGCGGATTGGCTAGCTCGCGTGGAACGCGCCGGTGGCCGGGTTCACCAGCATGAGGCCGCCGAATCCCCTGCCCTTTCGGAACGCCGCTTACAGCTTGAAAGCCAAGCTGACGAAATCAGCGCCGCGGCCCAGTGGGCGCGGCAAACGCTCATCGAGGACGGCGCGGCGCGGATCGGCGTGGTTTTTCCCTACTTGGCTGCGGCATACCACGCCATCGACCACGCCTTCGGGGTCGAGTTTGCCGACGCCGCGGACGCCTTCGACATCTCCGGCGGCCTGCCCCTGACCGAGCAGCCGGTTTGGCGCTCCGCCGAGCTGCTGCTGGATCATGTGCTGGAACCGGCGAACCCAGCGCCGGAATCCTTGTTGCGAGCTCCCTTCCTGGACCTGCCCAGCCCCCTGAGCTTCGAGCCTACGCGCGGTCGGCAACCCTTCGCGGCTTGGGTGGCACGATTCCACAAGGTCCTGCAGCAGGTCCGGTGGGGTGCCGCAGCGGGCAGCGTCCAACACCAGGCCCGAGAGCGCGTCGGGGACTGCATGGACCGCTACAGCGCCTTGAGCCAGCGGCCGAACATCACCGCGGCGGAAGCGCTGCGGACCTTGAAGGACTTGCTGAGCGCCCAGGAGTTCGCGCCCGAGCGACCTCCGGCGCCCATCCAAGTGCTGGGCTACTTGGAGACCACTGGGCTGCAGTTCAGCCACCTCTGGGTGGCCGGGCTTTCCGATGCCAACTGGCCGCTGAGCCCCGCGCCCAATCCGCTCATTCCCATGGAACTGCAGCGGCAGTGCGGCATTCCACGCATCGACCACCCCAGCGAAGGGGCATTCGCGCAACGGCGGGTCCAGCATTGGCGCACCGCCTGCCAGCATTTGACCACCAGTTGGTTCCCGGCACAGGCCGAAGGGGGCGAAGCTTGCAGCGCCCTGATCCGACCCCTTACCGAAGTTTCCATTGACGTGGCCGTGGGGAATCATCGCCGGCGCCGCCACCCTTGGCTGGCGTTTGCGCCGGAACCCGCATCCGAAGTGGCCCCGCCCGACCAAGCCACGCCCCTTGATGCGGAGATTCGCAGCGGCACCTCGCTGGTCCGCGACCAAGCGGAATGTCCCTTCCGCGCTTGGGCCGTTCATCGCCTGGGAGTCAAGGCCGAACAATCGATGGAGCCCTTTCCCGATGCCCTAACTCGGGGCACGGTCGTTCACGAGGCTTTCCACAAGCTCTACCGAGACCACGAGCGACCCTTTTCCGACAACGACGTCAGCACCGCTGTCCAGGCCACCGTGGCGGAACAGCTTGCCCACACCCCGGCTCGGTTTCGAGCCAACGAACAGTCCCGCATCGAAGCCATCATCCACGCTTGGCTCGAACATGAGGCCAAGCGCCCAGCTTTCAGCGTCATCGGCTTGGAGCAGGATGCCGAGTTAACGATGCCGGGCGCACGGTTCTTTCTGCGCATCGACCGCATCGATCAGGACGCAGCCACCGGTGCCCAGATCGTCATTGACTACAAGACCGGCGCCGTTTCGGTCAATCGCCTCCTGGATGAACGCCTGGTGGAGCCGCAACTGCCCATGTACGCGCTGACCGATGAGCGGATACGCGCCGTGCTCTACGCCCGGGTCGGCGATGAGGAGGTCAAGCTGGGGGGCTGGGGCGGTGACAGCCTTACGCTTGGCCGGTCGCCCGAGGGCGGATGGGATTCACTCCGCGACCGCTGGCGCGAGCAAATCGCGGCCCTGATCGAGGAGTTCCGCAGTGGCAAGGCCGACGTGGCACCCCATCACCCGCAGACCTGCCGTTACTGCCATCTCCCGAGCCTGTGCCGCGTCAACGCCATCATGGCGGCGCCATGAACTCCCAGCGTCAGCCTGCCGATGCCGCCGCCCGTGCCGAGGCGCTTCGCCCGGAACGCAGCTACATCGTCCAGGCCCCGGCCGGTTCCGGCAAGACCTCGCTGCTGGTCAGCCGCTTCGCGGCGCTGTTGGCCGGGGTCGAACGGCCGGAGCAGATTCTGGCCATCACCTTCACCCGCAAGGCCGCTGCTGAAATGCGCCAGCGGGTTCTGTCGCTGCTCGACGACGATCAGGGCCCCACCGCGGCAGCGATCCGCGCTCGGGATGAAACCCTAGGCTGGCACCTGGCCGCCAATCCCTCCCGCTTGCAGATTCAGACCATCGACAGCTTCGCCATGTCCTTGACCGGGCGGCTGCCCCTGGCGTCGGGGTTCGACCGGCGCACTGAACTGGTCGAGGACGGCACACCCCTCTACGAAGGCGCCGCCAACGAAGTTCTCAACCGGCTCTTCGATGACCACCCGCTCAGTGCCGAGATCGCCCGCTTCCTGGCGCTGAACGGCAATGACGCCGGCAAGGCCCGCCGCCTGCTCGTCGAGATGCTGGGGCGCCGGGACCAATGGCTGGATGCGGTCACGGCCGTAGTGGCCGACCGGCAGACCGCCCGAAGCCTGCTGGAACAGAACGTTCAATCGCTGGTCCAAACCGCCATCGACGGCATTGAACAGGCGGTGCCCCCCACCCTACGCCATGAACTAGCCTGGATGGTCAAGTTTGCCGCCCCCCCAAACGATTCATCAGCTACGGCGTTCTGGGCAGCGGCCGGTGCCCTGTGCCTAACTAAGGCGGGCGAATTCCGCAAGCGTCTGACCCAGCGCGAGGGCTTTCCGCCCCACTGCCCGGACGAGAAGGAGCGGGCGCTCAGCACCATCCGCTTGCTCCAAGCGCGTGGCTTGGCGTCGCGCCTGGCCACCATGACTCGATTGCCCGAACCGACGTTCACCGACGAGCAAATCGACGATTTGCTGGCGGTCTGCTCGGTGCTCGTGCTGGCGGTCGGCGACCTCTCCGAGGGGATGCGCAGCGAGCGATGCACGGACTTCACCGAACTCAACCTCGCCGCCCGCCGGGCGCTCCGCTCTGCCGATGGCGGGCCGACTGAACTAGCCTTGGCCCTCGACTACCGCATCCGACACATCCTGATCGACGAGTTCCAGGACACCTCCATCGCCCAAGTGGAACTGCTGGAGCTGTTGGTGGAGGGCTGGAGCGGCGCGGGCGACGTCAGCCTATTTGCCGTGGGCGATCCCAAGCAGTCGATCTACCGCTTCAGGGACGCGGACGTAAGCCTCTTCTACCGCGCCGAAGGCGAAGGCATCAATGCGGTGGCTCTCGATCCCCTGCGGCTGACGGCCAACTTCCGCTCCGCTCCGGGGCTGGTGGATTGGTTCAACGCCACCTTCGCACCCATCATGGGCGACCAAAGCGACCCGCTCGCCGGCCGGGTGCCCTACGGCCATTCGACTGCCGAAGTCGAGGGCGAAGGCGGCGCCGAAGTACGGCTGTTTGCCGAGCACGACCAAGAGATCGAGGCGCTCATCGCCCACATCAAGAAACTGGCCGGCGATGATCCCGAGGCCTCCATCGCCTTGCTGGTGCGCAGCCGCAACCATCTTGGGACAATCATCAGGGCCCTGCGCCGAGCGAACATCGCCTGGCAGGCTACCGACATCGATCCCCTCGCTGAGACGCCCGCAGTGATGGACCTGCTGTCGCTGGCCAGCGCCCTATCCAATCCCACCGATAAGCTGGCTTGGCTCAGCATCCTGCGCGCACCCTGGGTGGGCCTCGACCTCCCTGATCTGGAGCAGGCCTCAGAGCTCGACGCATTCGACCCGGCTTCGCTCGACGGGCTGGCAGCGGACTTGGGCCCATCAAGCGCCCAGCGATTGCAACGGCTCATCGGCGCTCTGCAACGCTGGCTGCCCCGGCGCTACGAACGCCCGCCGCGCTCCAGCCTCGAAGCCATCTGGCTGGAGTGCGGCGCACCTGCCGCCTATGCCGGCGTCGACGCCATAGACCAAGCCGAACGCCTGCTCGAACTGGTCGATCAACTCGGCGCCGACGGCTGGGATGCGCAACAACTGCGCACCCGCGCCGAGCAACTCTTCGCCGCCGACAACGCCCCCGCCCAGTTGCAGATCATGACCATCCACAAGGCCAAGGGGCTGGAGTTCGACCATGTGCTGCTGCCCTGCCTGGATCGCACCACCCGCGCCGGGGATGCGCCGCTGCTCCGCTGGCGGATGGCCGACAGCGGCATCCTGATGGCGGTAAAGGACTCCGGCAGCCTCTACCAGTGGCTCGGCGAGGAGGACAAGGACCGCGACCGCAACGAGCTGCAGCGCCTGTTGTACGTGGCCTGCACCCGCGCCAAGCGCAGCCTGCTGCTCACCGCGGTCAAGGCAGAGCAAGCGCCTCGGGCCAACTCGCTGCTGGCGCTGCTCTGGCCGACTCTGGAAGGCGCGACACCGGAACCGGCCACTGAGGATACGGCCAACCCCGCGCCGGCGATCCGCCGAGTCCTCCATCGACTGCCTGCGGACTTCACTTGGCATCCACACCGGCCCAACCC
>VYDB01000134.1 GCA_009843635.1 Gammaproteobacteria bacterium | reverse complement strand
AGCTTCCCCGAAACCCGCCTCCTTCAGGCTCATTTCCTTATTGGAAAACACTGCGCGAACCCGTGATCAAGAAATGCTAGTGCGCTCCATGAGGATGCGCGAAATCACCGATCATCGCCATGACGACGATGCCCGCAATGACGAGCAGGAACTTGAAGATGCGGTCGTGGTCTTGGGTGGGCATGGGCACGTCGTCATCGCCAGTCAGGGTGCTCATCACGTATTTGGCCATCCGCGCATCCCGCTTGGAGAACTCCTCATCGATGATGTCCAGGATGGCGATGTAGATGAAGGTTCCCGCCGCCAGCGCGTTGAAGCTGCCCTCCACCAGTGCGGCGGCGTCGCCGTGCAGGACGCTGGAGCCGAGCATGCCCGCGAGTATGCCCACCGGGGTCATGGCCGCAAAGACGCCCAGTAGGGCGTTGCGGCGATTGGCGGCGAAGTTGGCGCTGATCGTGCTCACCATCAGCGCAAACGCTTCTGAACCCTTGTGCAGCACGATGCCAAGCGCGAGGATGATGGCCGTGGATGCGTGACTTTCAAGGCCGAGCGACAGGCCCGTGATGATCGAGTGAATGGATAGGAGAAGCAGCAACACGAGCGGATAAATGGACTGGCCTTGGGCGGTGCCTGAATCCGGTGGGACGTGCCGGCCATCGAAAAGGACGCGGTCGATCAGCAGGAGCGCGCCGAGCCCCAAGGCCGCTAGGAGAGCGCCCAGCGGATAGTCCACCACTTCTCCAAGCTGCTCAATGCCCTCCGGCAGCAGATGAATGAAGCCCACCCCGAGGAACAAGCCCCCGGCAAACGCATTGCCCAAGGAAAAGAACCTTTGGCTGCATTGGTAGCGAGCGGCGGCCATTGGAATGGCGCCGCCGATCAGGGCGATGGCTAGGATTGATGCGGCGGCGATGAACTTGATGACCGGCAGCGATGGGTCTTCCATTCAGGTCTTGTCTCCCCGATGTTTGGGAACGATGGCGCCAAGCGCTGCATGGCCCGCACGGTGCCAGCCATCGCGCTGATTCATTGGCGCGGAGCCTATGTATAGTAGTCCGGTGTTTCAAGGAGGTTGGTCATGGCCCAGTCAGTGGGCAACGCGCCCATCCAGCTCCAGTATCGCTCGGCGGTCGCCTACGCGGCGATTCGGGTACGCTTGTCAGTCGGCGAGTTGGGCCCCGCGTTGGCCAAGCTTTGGCCGGAAGTGTCCGCTTGGCTCGATGAACGCGGGATCGTGCCTGCGGGGCGCCCACTGATTCGCTATCACGTCATCGACATGCCCGAACTGGAGATTTCCGTCGGCCTGCCGATTGCATCGAGTGCCGTTGGCGATGGGCGCATTGAAGTCGGCGATCTGCCTGCGGGGTGCTATGCCGTGCTGGTGCATGTGGGCCCCTACGAAGAACTCGTGCAGGCCAATGCGGACCTGCAGCTTTGGGCGGTGGATCAAGGCGTTGCCTTCGATGGCGGCGACGGCGCGCCGGGCTGGGCGGGACGGGTTGAGTTCTATCTCACTGACCCGATGGATGATCCGGATCCCCTGGCTTGGCGCACCGAGGTGGCCTACTTGACGCTTGCGAATCGTTCATAAGGGCTTGCGAAGCGAGCCGCAGAGTTCTACTTTATTCAGGCTTGGGAATTGGGGATGCCGGTGCGTCAAGTTGGCGACATTTTGCAGGAGAAGTCCGAGGAGATCGTTTGGATCGGCCCGCTTGAGTCCGTGTTTGACGCGCTCAAGCTGATGAACGAGAAGGACGTCGGCTCCGTCTTGGTGCAAATCGACGGCTATCTGGTCGGCATCCTGTCCGAGCGCGACTACGTGCGCAAGGTCATTCTGGACATTCACGCCTCGAAGAAGACCAAGGTGTCGGAGGTGATGACCCGCGATGTGGTCACGGTGACTCGGGACGACACCATCGTCCACTGCATCGCCCTGACTCGCAAGCACCACACCCGCCATCTGCCGGTCGTGGAGGAGGGCAAGGCCATCGGCATGATTTCCTTGCGGGATTTGTTCCTCGACGTCATTCACCACAAGGTGGGTGAAATCCGCGACGACGAATAGGCCAGTGATTCAAGGTGGCGCCAGCCACTCCGGGGCCGTGGCCAGTGGCCCGTCGAGGGTGTTCAAGAACGCCTCCAAGCGCTTCAGTTCGTAGGGCAGCAGGCCGAGCGGCTTGGCTTCGTTGTGGCCGACGATGGCGTCCTGTGCCCGGTTGTAGTGGTCCAGCGCTTCGGCCAACGTGCCTATCTGCCCGGCGTGCATGTACGGCGCGGTGCCCTTTAGATTGCGCAGCGACGGCGTCTTCTGCGCTGCAACCAGATCATCCCCGGTGCGCATGAAGCGCAGTTCCGCGCAGTCCTTGGCCGCATCGTCGCTGTGGGCGCTGAAACAGTTGAACGGGTCGTCGAGAACTAGGCGGGCACCCTCGGCGCGGCCCTTGTCCGGCAGGGCGCCGATGGCCGGCAGCACGCCGGTGTTGTGGAACTCATGGTTGGTGAGCAGCGGCCCGTTGTGGCAGTTGATGCACTGCGCCTTGCCGATGAACAGCCGCAGCCCCGCCGCTTCCTGGTGGGTGAGCTGGGCGTCGGGGACTGTTGGCCCGTCCTGCCTCAAGCTGGCTGCGTAGCGGTCGAAGCGCGTTTCGCCGGGCAGCAGCAAGCGCTCGTAGGCAGCGATCGCCTTGGCAATGTTGACGAACGCCCTAGTGACGGCCGCTTCCTCCTGTTCGGTGCCGGACGCCTCGCTGGGCAGCGGCGGCAGCGGGCCGAACAGCGCCTCGTAGGCGGCTCGATAACTGGGGTCGCCAGCGATCAGGCGGGTGGCCTCGGCCCGGCTCACACCCTGCTCGATGGGGCTTTCCAAGGGCGACGTGGCTTGCCCCCATAGGCTGTCCTGGCGGCCGTTCCAGAAAAACCAGGGACTGTACGCCGCTCCGACCAGGCTCATCGTGTTGAACGTGCCGACGGCAAGCCCCACGGCCCGGGGCAGGCCGTCAGTGAAGCGCAGGGCCGGCTGGTGGCAGGTGGCGCAGGAGACGGCGCCGTTGGCACTCAGCCGCGCATCGAAGAACAGGCTATGGCCAAAGCGCTGCGCGGCGGGGTGGTCGGAGACGGCGTTGCTTGGGTCGCTCGGCAGGGACGGCAAGGTGGCTAGGCTTAGGGATTGAATGGCCTTGCGCTCGGCGTCGCTCCAAGGCGCGGGCGGCGGTGCTTTCAGGTAAACCGCGCCGCCCCCGGCCAAAGCCAGGAGCAGGACGATCAGTCCGATCAGGTCCTTGCCCATGGGCAGCTTTTTCAGCTAGCGGCGTTGGGTGGCGATCAAAGATCCAGCGGGATGGACAGGGCATCGTCTCCCGCGCCGGACTTGACGTTGAGCACCACTTCCCAAGCGCCGCCCATGTGGAACCTCATGCCTTCTATCAGATAACGCCCCTCGCCAAGATAGGCGGTGGCCCGCGGCGCGGTGGGCAGGCCGTGGTCGTGGTCGGGCATGCCGCCGGTGATGCTGATGGTGGCGCCTGCCACTGGATTGCCGTCGGCATCCATCACTTGCGCGACCCAAGCGTGAATGCGATTGATCTCGATGGGCTGCAACGAGGGTGCGTAGCTGATCCGGTAGCGGCCGAGCCGCGTGGTTTGGGCGCTAGCCGGATCGGGCGTCGGCCAAACCGCCTCAGCGAAAGTGCTGGCGGAGGGCTGGGCGGCTGAAAGCGCAAGAAGGAGCAGGGCAAGCAGGGCGTTCATCGCGGTGACAGTCTATCATGGCGGCCGTCAGCAACAGGCAGGAACAAGCCATGGACTATCGCATTCTGGGCCGGACCGGCATCCGGGTGTCGCCCTTGTGCCTGGGCACCATGAACTTCGGCGGCCCGACCTCGGAAGCCGAGAGCATCGACATCGTGCAGGCGGCCTTGGACGCCGGCATCAACTTCATCGACACCGCCGATGTGTACAATCGCGGCCTGAGCGAGCAGATCGTCGGCAAGGCCGTCGCCGCCAGCGGGCAACGGGACCGTTTGGTGATCGCCACCAAGGTCTATAGCCCCATGAGCCGGGAAGTGAACGACCGGGGCGGCTCGCGGGATCACGTCATCAAGTCCTGCGAGGCCTCCCTTGAGCGCCTCGGCATAGATTGCATCGACCTCTACCAACTCCACCGCCCGGACCTTGACGTGCCCCAGGACGAAACCCTGCGCGCCTTCGACGACCTCATCCGGGCGGGCAAGGTGCGCTACATCGGCTGCTCCACCCATCCCGCGTGGAAGGTCATGGAGGCGCTGGCCATCAGCGAGCGCTACGGGCTGCACCGCTACGTCAGCGAACAACCCCCCTACAACCTGCTCGACCGGCGCATTGAAAACGAACTGATCCCCTTGTGCGAAGACTACGACCTGGCGGTGCTGCCTTGGTCGCCGGTGGCCGGCGGCGTGCTCACCGGCCGCTACACCCCCGAGGCCAAGGCCCCCGAAGGCTCCCGGGCCGCCAACTGGGGTGCCCGCTTCGCCACCCGGGTGACCGACCGCGGCCTCGAAGTCGCCGCGGCGGTGGCGCGCATGGCCGCCGAACGCGGCTTGAGCGCCTCCCAACTGGCGCTGCTCTGGGTGAAGGACCAGCCGCGGGTGACCGCCCCCATCTACGGCCCGCGCACCTTGGCCCACATGGAGGACGCCCTGCCGGTGCTGGAAATGACGCTGGCCGATGCGGACCGCCCCCTGTTCGATGCGCTGGTGCCGCCCGGTAACGCCGTGGCCGACTTCCACGACAGCAACAACTGGATGAAGAGCCGGGTCGTCACTGGGAGCGGATAGCCTGAAGTCAGCCTGCTTGTTTCAGCTTTGAAGGATCCCTGGCCGCCGCGGCCTGGCGAATGTCCTCAGCTTGGTTCCAGAGCGGTCCGGTGGGTGGTTCGCCATGGGCCAGGATCTTTGGCTCGCTGCCCTCGCCGTCCCACTCGACCAAGCGCGGCTGGCCGACCAGCAGGTGGCCGGCGTCCTCGGGGCGTATGGTCCAAGGCTCCTCGCCGTGATAGCTCAGGGTGGGTGCGAGCAGAGGTGGATTGTCCGGGGCGCCGAAGGCGCCGCGGCGGTTCAATTCCAAGTGGAGCAGCTTGCGGTAGCGGCGCATGCGCGGAACCGCGTCCGGCACCACCGTGTTCTGGATTTTCAGTATCAGGATGAAGTGGGTGGCCTTCACCAGTTGGCGAGCACCCATTTTTAGGGGCACTGCCCAAATGAGGTCGGCGAAGCGCTTGCGTTTGTCGGCCACCCAATCCTCCGGCACCAAGGTCATTTCCTCGAAGTCGAGCTGCCGGTGCCAGTGTTCGCCGTAGCGGCGAACCAGCTTGGCGATGGCGCGCTTGACGTTATCCGGATAGGCGTAGAAAGGGGTGTAGGTGTATTCCATTTTGGCGTCCTCCCGTACGGGGCGTTGGTTGGGTTCTCGAACCCGAACACCGTAGCGAGGCCGCCGCCGCGAAAGCTATGGGCGATGTCCTACAGGCTTGTGCGAAATCGCTGAAAGTTCAGCTCAGTATCCCGTCGGGCACCTTGGGCTTGAGCTCTGGCAGGAAGGTGGGCGAGCCGCCGTCAGCCGAGCAGGCTGACAGCGTGGTTTGGCGGAACGGATTCTCGATCTCGTCGTCGGGGGGGATGAGCTTGCCGTGCTCCAGGCCGCCGAAACAGATGTTGCCGCGGCTGGGGTCGGTGCGGGTGAGCGATGCGTCCGCAGGTTCATCGGCCAAGGCGCCGCTGTTGAGCGCCAAGGCCAAGGTTACGGAGAGTGCGAGCCGCGAGCCGCGATTCAGGCGGGCCAAGAGGGCTCTTGGCTTGTCCGGGTGCGCGAATGCGCTGGTGAGGGAGGAACGACCTGTTGGCGGTGAGGGCGTCTCGGTTCGCTCCATGAAAGCGCTCAGTGATCAAGATGATGGCCACTGTATGAAGGGAAAGTTACATTTTAATGACAGCTATTCGAGTAGATTCTCGCCGCCGTCGTCCATGTGCTCGGGACGCTGCCAGTAGCGGTATTGGGGCGTCCACTCGCCTTCCCCCATTCCGGCCAGCCCCAACAGGCTCCACATCGCGCAATAGAGGTCGCCGGGGCCGAACACGCAGCTGTTCTTGCGAACCACCTGGTCGCCCTGGCGCTCGTAAACGACGGCGCCGGGCATGTTGTCCGCATCCTTCATCACCGTT
Source organism: Gammaproteobacteria bacterium (assembly GCA_009843635.1). GTDB lineage: Bacteria > Pseudomonadota > Gammaproteobacteria > Pseudomonadales > Azotimanducaceae > Azophilus. The sequence goes on along the minus strand of VYDB01000134.1, from coordinate 3,069 downwards.
TGCTCACGAATGTAGTCGCTGCCGCCGTGGGAGGCGAGGCGAAAGCGCCAATTGCGCGAGTTGGCGAAGTCGCGTTGCACGGCCGGTGCGTCCTTGGACAGTAGCACCACGGCCATGGCGTCCTCCAGATGGCCGAGCAGGCCGTTGAAGCCGTCCGCCCAAAGGGTGCAGTAGCGGCAGCCTTGGCCCATGTTGTGAATGGCCAGCAACTTGTCTCGGCCAGCGAACAGATCGAGCAGAGTGACCTCTCCGGAGAGGGTGGCGAAGCGGTAGTTGGGCACCGGCCGGCCGGGCGCTTGCCGGCGCAGTTCGTTGAGCTTGGCCGTAAGATCGGCGATTTGCCGCTCCAGTTCGGCGATTTCGGGATTGGCCATCGATGCTTCTCCATCAAAACGCAGCCGCACCATAGGTGAATTGGATGCCGGCCGCAAAGGGTTCTTAACCTGTCGGCGCAGCGGCATTGCGCATGTCACGATAGGCTGCCAAGGCCGCGCTTCTCGCTTGGCGGTGATCGACGATGGGCTTGGGGTAGGTATCACCCAAACGCACGCCCGCCGCCTTGAGCACGGCTTCCGGCGCCGCGACAGGTGTGTGCAGGTGGCGGTTCGGAAGTGCGGCCAGTTCCGGCACCCACCGACGCACGTAGCTCCCCTCCGGGTCGAAGCGCTGGCCCTGCAAGGTTGGATTGAATATGCGGAAGTAGGGCGCGGCGTCGGCGCCGCTGCCCGCCACCCATTGCCAACTGGCCGCGTTGTTGGCGAGGTTTGCGTCCACCAATGTGTCCCAGAACCAACGTTCGCCGGCCTGCCACGGCTGCAGCAGGTGCTTGGTCAGGAAGGAGGCTGTGACCATCCGCACACGATTGTGCATGTAGCCGGTTTGGCTGAGTTCGCGCATGCCGGCATCCACTAGGGGATAGCCGGTGCGTCCCTCGCGCCATGCTGCCAAGGCCACAGCGTCTTCGATCCACGGAAACTGTTGGTAGGCGCTGTTGAAGGGGGCATTCGGCAATGCCGGGAAATGGTGCAGCAGGTGGTGGGAGAACTCCCGCCAGCCGAGTTGGGCAAGAAAGCGATCCCGATGAACGGCAAGGCTGGCATTGTCAGGATAGTGGGTCTTGATTGCCCGCCACAGTTGGCGCGGCGACAGCTCGCCGAAGTGGAGGTGCGGCGACAGGCGGGAGGTGCCGGCCTGCCCTGGCAGTTCCCGGCCCTGTTGGTAGCCGGCCAGGCCATGGTCCAGGAATTGGCGCAGTGCAGCCGCTGCCCCTGCTTCGCCGGGCTGCCACAGACTGGGCCAGTGCGCTGCCGATGGAGGTGGCTTTGCCGTCAACCGCAAGTCGTCAAGCGCCAAACCGCTCGCCGGGTGCCAGCGAATTTGCGGCGGTGCCGGTTGCGGCGGCGATGGTTCGGATTGCTGGCGGCAGGCTTTCCAGAAGGGCGTGAAGGTCTGATAGAAGGTGCCGCTTTGGGTGCGTATTTGCTCCGGGTCGAACAAGAGGCTGCCGACAAAGCGCTCGAACGCCAATCCTGCCCTTTCGGCACGGCGCTGTACGTCTCGCTCCTGCTGGACCGCCCAGGGCTCAAAGGCGCGGCTGCAATAGATGCCCCGGGCGTCCGTCTGTGCGGCTAATTCGACTAACCGCTGCGCTGCGGGCCCAACGCCGAATGTCAGGCTCCCATGCTGTTGGCGAATCGATGCGGCCAGGGATTTCAGGCTGTGATGCAACCACCAGCGGCTGGCTGCGCCGGGCGCCCACTCGCCCGGCGCTGCGTCATCCAGCACATACACGGGCACCACGGGGATGCCGTTTGACGCCGCCTCGACGAGACCTGGGAGGTCGGCCAGCCGCAGGTCTTGGTGGAACCAGTAGATGACCGGTTGGGTGTCCATGGTCCCAGGGGACGCAGGGCGCTCAACTCAAAGCACTTCCTCGGCCATGAAGCGCAGGGTTTCGGGATCGGAGGAGCCGACCGTCAGCATGGTCACCGGGCTGTCCCGCCACGCTTGCAGGCGTTCGCGAATGCGCGCCTTGGGGCCGATCAGCGCGATTTCGTCGCAAAGCTGGTCCGGCACCGCGGCGATGGCCTGATCGCGCTGGCCGGACAGGAACAGTTCTTGAATCCGCTCCGCTTCCGCACCGAAGCCGAGCCGGCTGACGTGGTCCTTGTGGACGTTGAAGTTCTTGGCGCCCATGCCGCCGACGTAGAAGCCGACATCCCGCTTCACCGCCGCCATCGCCCGGTCGAGGTCGTCATCGACGATGACCGGCACCACGGCGGCAATCTCGAAGCCCTTGGCACGGCGGGCCATGGCGTCCTTGTACACCTCCATCATGCGGTAGGGCGACAGGAACATGGGTATCCAGCCGTCGCAGTGCTCCACGCCGAGCCGCACGTTCTTCGGCCCTTCGGCACCGAGGTAGAGGGGGATGTGCTCGCGCGCCGGATGCAGGATCAGCTTCAATGGCTTGCCGAGCCCGGTGCCGCCTTGCAGCGGCAGTTGGTAGTGCTCGCCGTCGAAGGCCACCGGCTCCCTGCGGGCGACGATCTTGCGGAAAATCTCGATCCACTCCTTGGTGCGGGCCAAGGGCTTGGGATAGGGCTGGCCGTACCAGCCTTCCACCACTTGCGGGCCCGAGACGCCGATGCCGAGAATCAGCCGGCCTTGGGACAAGTAGTCCAAGGCCACCGCATGCATGGCGGCGCTGGCGGGGGTGCGGGCGGAAATCTGCATGATCGAGGTGCCCAAGTTGATCCGCTCGGTTTGGGCGCCGATCCAAGCCAGGGGGGTAAAGCAGTCCGCACCATAGATTTCCGGGCACCAGATGGTGTCGTAGCCGAGGGATTCGGCTTCCTGGGCCGCCGCCACGATGTTTGCGCCGCCGGGTGGGCCGAGGGGGCCAATGCCAATTCCGAGCTTCATTAAAGTGTCCTTTGCCTGTTGAACGAGGGATGAGTGTACCCCGAACTTGCGCGAACCTTCGGTTCGCGTTGACGGTTCGCAACCGCCCCTAGTGTTTTCCAATAAGGAAATGAGCCTGAAGGAGGCGGGTTTCGGGGAAGCTCA
>VYDB01000146.1 GCA_009843635.1 Gammaproteobacteria bacterium | reverse complement strand
CCCCCCCCCCCCCCCCCCCCCCCCCCCCCCCCCCCCCCCCCCCCCCCCCCCCTGGAGCGAGGGCGTCCCGCCCTCGCATCGGGCGGCGTACTGGTCGGCGCCGAAGCCGCGTCTGAACGGCCAGTTGCCGGACTCCGTGGCGCAGGCTCGCGAGACCCGGGGCTGGGTTTCGAATCCGGCACCTGCTCGGGGCGGCTCGTTGCGGGGGGCACGGATTGGGCGCTTGCGGCATCTGGCGCGAAAGCCAGCATGCGCAGTAGGGTCATTTCGAAGACCGTTTTGGGGTCCGGACCCACCCGCATGTCGCGGTAGCCGGTCAATGCGATCTGGTAGTAGAGCTGCACCGCCTCGGCGCTTAGCGTCGAGCCGGCGCTTAGCGCCGGGCGACCGTCGGCTTGACCGAGGGCGTTGGCCACGGCGATGCCGTGCAGGGCCTGCAGCACTTCGGTTAGGGTGGCTTCGAAATCGGCAGCTCGTTCCGCCAGTTCCTGGCTGATGCGCACCACGGCTTGGGGATCGCCGCTCTCGATGGCGTCGAGCACGGCGGCGATCTCGTCGCTGCCAACCGCGCCAATCAGCTCCGCGACATCGGGCTCGGTCAATCGGCCTTGGCCGAAGGCGATGGCCTGATCGGTGACCGAGAGCGCGTCGCGCATGCTGCCCCTGGCGGCCTTGGCGATGATCTCGAGGGCCTCGGCTTCGAATTCGATGCCTTCCTCGGTCATGGCGTCGGCCAAATAGGCGGCAATCTTCTCCCGGGCGATGTTTTTCAATTGAAACTGGAGGCAACGCGAGAGCACCGTGATCGGCACTTTCTTCGGATCGGTGGTGGCGAGCAGGAACTTGACGTGCTCCGGAGGCTCTTCCAAGGTCTTGAGCAGGGCGTTGAAGCTTGAGGCGGAGAGCATGTGGACTTCGTCGATCAGGTAGATCTTGTAGCGTCCGCGGGTCGGCAGGTACTGGGCGTTGTCGAGCAGTTCGCGGGTGTCGTCCACCCGGGTGCGGGATGCGGCATCCACCTCGATCAGATCGACAAAGCGATTCTCCTGCACCTCCCGGCAAACCGAGCACTCCCCGCATGGCGATGCGCTGACGCCCGCTTCACAGTTCAGGCATTTGGCGAGGATGCGGGCGATCGTGGTCTTGCCGACGCCCCGGGTGCCCGTGAACAGGTACGCGTGGTGCAAGCGGCCTGAATCAAGGCCGTGCTGCAGCGCTCGGACGATGTGATCCTGGCCTACGAGGCTGGCGAAGTCCGCCGGGCGCAGCTTCCGGGCTAGTACCTGGTAGCTCATTGACCCTATTCTAGCCCGAATGCGCGCCCGCTTCGCGGGCGCGTTTGGAGTTTCGCTAGCGCGAAACTCCGCGCCTGTTGCATCGGGTGGATTGCGATATGTATCTGAACTTGGACGTTTAAGCCGTGGGTTTTGGCGGGTCGAATCTGGTCATCGGCCACCGGGGGGCTGCTGGGCTTGCCCCAGAGAACACGCTGGACGGCTTCCGCCGTGCGGCAGCGCTTGGAGTGGACGCCGTGGAACTGGACGTGCACGCCTTGGACGGTGCGCTGGTCGTGATCCATGACGACACCTTGGATCGGACCACCTCCGGCCAGGGTCCGCTGCAAGCCCAAAGCCTGACCGCGCTGCGCTGCCTTGATGCGGGCGGTGGCCAGCGCGTGCCGCTGCTTGAGGAAGTGTTTTCGGCCTTGCCGGTCAACGTGGGCGTCAACATCGAGCTCAAGGCGCGCGGCACCGCTGAATTGGCCGTGCCCTTGGCGGAGGCTGAACTCGCCCTCGGGCGCGACCTGCTGATTTCGTCCTTCGATCTCGAGGAGCTTGGCCATGCGGCGGCATTGGGCAGCTCCGCGCTCAAGATCGCCCCGCTCTTTGGGCGCTGGCCTGGGAAAGGTTGGCAGGTGGCCCGGGAGCTTCGAGCCTGGTCGGTGAACTTGTCCTTGAGGGCCGCATCGAAGCGGCTGATTGGGGAAGCGGGTGAGCGGGGGCTTAATACGCTGATCTACACCGTCAATGACCGGCCGACGGCGGATCGCCTAATCGCGTGGGGAGCAACCGGCGTCTTCACCGACTATCCGGATCGTTTGGTCACGGCTTAGCAACGCCTTCCCGATCTTCGCGGCCGTCGAGGCGGTTGATCTCCTTGGCCAGATCGTACTTGTGATCCGTGACGATTTCCTCCAGCACTTCCACCCGCTTGCGCAGGTCATCGACCTCCCGTTGCGCCGCGGAATCCAGCTTGCCTGCGGTCTTGGCGCGGGTCCTGAAGTATTGATTGGCCACGCCAGCCGCGCAGCTGACAGACACTATGATGGCCACCATGGTGAAAACGTCCATTGGCTTTCCTTATCTCCTTGTTTCTCTTTGGTTTTGTACCGAATCAGCGGACTGGCGCCTAGGCGGCCCCTAACGGCTGGGCTAGATCCGATTGAATTCCCGGTGCAGATCGTACTGCCCTGAAGTGACGTGGTGCTCCATGCGCCGCAGGCGCAATTCCGCTTGGGCAAGGTGGGCCCGGGCGGTGCGCAGGCTGCGCCGGGGCGACAAACGGGCGCCGAGCTCCGGCGCCTCCGCGCTGTGGTGGCGATCTTCCGGGGCAGGGGGCGGTTCCACCGCCTCATCCGGCGGATCGTCCATGACGAAATAGAGAACCCAGTAGCCAAAAAAGACAACGCTTGGCATGAATATGAGCCCAGTCAATGCAACGCAGCGCACAATCCAAGGCTCTGCTCCATAGTACCCGGCAATGCCGCTGCATACCCCCGCGATCTTGGCGTTCTCGCCGCGATGCAAGCCGCGCAGCCGAGGTCGCTTGAACGTCCTGTCGGGCTTGAGCCGCTCAGCCGCCGCGTCACCGCTCATCGCGCCGCCTCGTCGGTGCGCCGTCGCCAGCCCGGCGTCTCGGCGTCGAGAATGGCTTCGAGGGTCTCGATGCGTCCGGTCATGCCTTCAATTCGCTCGATGAGGGTCTCAAGCTCCTCGCGTTCCTCTTCCGAAAGCGCCGCTTGGGCCTTCTGCTTGCTGCGGTAGTGCATGAATATCCAGATTGGCGCAACGACCGTCAGGAAGACGACCGCTGGCACAAAGAAGGCGACGGCCATGCCGCTCATGGGAACTCCTTAGGTGTCGGCTTTTTCGGGACCGGAGCGGCGCTCCGCCAGCCCGGCCTTCAGCTCCTCGAGCTGGCTGTCGAGCTGCTCGCCCTTCTCCAGATCGGCGATTTCATCCGCCAAGGTCTTCTGGCCCATGTCGTAGGCCTCAGCCTGCCCTTCGAGATCGTCCATCTTACGCTCATATGCCTCGAATCGGCGCATGGCTTCATCGACGTTGTGCTCGTTGAGCTGCCGGCGCACGCCCAAACGGGTCTTGGCCGCCTTGCTGCGCATGATGATGGCGTTTTGATGGGCTTTGGCGTCCTTGATCTTGGCCTGCAGGGCGCTGAGGTCGCCGTTCAGCTTGTCGAGGGTTTCGCCGAGCAGATCCAATTCGCTGGTGAGGGATTCAACCGCTTCCTGCGCCTTGTTCCGTTCACTCAAGGCGCGACGGGCGAGATCGTCGCGATCCTTGCCCACTGCGACCTCCGCCTTGCGCTGCCACTCGTCGGCCTCGCTGGCCAGCCAATCCCGGCGCCGCATCAGCTCCTTGCGATCGGCGATGGCCCGGGCGGCGGTTGAGCGCACTTCCACCAGGGTGTCCTCCATTTCCTTGATGATCAGCCGCACCATCTTCTCCGGATCCTCGGCCTTGTCGAGCAGGGCGTTGAGGTTGGCGTTGATGATGTCGGTCATTCGCGAAAAGATGGTCATGGGCGTTTAGTCTCCGTTTGCATGCCCGGTTGGGCTGTTGCTTCTGTCTAATCAGATTCCGTGCCAGTTTGGCGGAAGTCTTGTTTTTTCCTTTAATTTGAAAGAGTTACCGAATGGTCAGCCCATAGTCGCCCATTCGCCTCGATGAAGCATTGGCGGATATGACCAACATTTGGTTAAATTGCGCGCCATGATAACCAGCCCTGAAACGCCGATCGGCGAATCGCCCGCTTTTCTCGAGGTGCTTGAGGCCACCTCCCGGATCGCGCCGTTGGAGAAGCCCGCGCTCATCGTCGGCGAGCGTGGCACCGGCAAGGAATTGATCGCTGACCGACTGCACTTGCTGTCCGACCGCTCCGCCCAAGCCGTCCTGAAGATGAACTGCGCCGCGATATCGGACACCTTGCTCGAAAGCGAGTTGTTCGGCCACGAAGCGGGGGCCTTCACCGGGGCTTCGCGGACCCATCACGGACGGTTTGAACGCGCCGACGGCGGCACGTTGTTCCTCGACGAACTGGCCACCACTTCGCCCCTGGTGCAGGAAAAGCTGTTGCGCGTCATCGAATACGGCGAGTTTGAACGGGTCGGCGGCAGCAAGACCTTAGCGTGCGATGTGCGCTTGATTGCTGCCACCAACGAAGACCTGCCGCGGTTGGCTGCCGAAGGCAAGTTCCGCAGCGACCTGCTCGACCGGCTGGCCTTCGATGTCATCACCCTGCCGCCCCTGCGCGAACGGCGCGACGACATCCTGCTGCTGGCCGAACGCTTCGCCATCGACATGTCCGGGGAACTGGGCCGCGAGGTGTTTCCCGGCTTCTCAAGCGAAGCCGTCCGCAGCCTGCTCTCGCACGACTGGCCGGGCAACATTCGCGAACTGAAGAACGTGGTTGAGCGCTGCGTTTATCGAACCAGCCCGGGCGGGCCAGTCACCGAGATCGTCCTGGATCCATTCGAATCGCCGTACCGGCCCGGTGGCGTCTCCCAAGCGGAGGACGCCGAGCGCAAGCCAACCTTTCCGCTCGACCTCAAAGCGGCCGTGCGGGACTTCGAAATCGCCACCATCCGGCGGGCCCTAGACGCCTCCCGGCACAACCAGCGCAAAGCGGCCGAACAACTCTCGCTCACCTACCACCAGTTGCGCGGCTACCTGAAAAAGTACGACATCTTGAAGGAAGGCGACTAACGAGGCGATGCCTCAGACCAACGAGTGGCCGCGTTGCCGCAGGCAACGCACGGAGCCGGGCGCAACAGGCCGTAAGGCCGTTGATTCATGGGACAATCTTAACCCGCGATCAGGAACGCTAACGCCGGTTTGACGGATAAAGATAGTCCCTAGTGATGGGCGCGGCTTGGTTGTCCTTGGTCATTTGCCATTGCGCCACCACCAGATCACCGATTTCAAAGGCGGTTTGGCAGATCACCAGGTAGAACTCCCACATGCGGCAGAAGCGTTCGCCCTTGGTCTCAACGAATTGTTGGCGGTGGTTCTGGAAGCGCTCGTTCCAAGCCTTGAGGGTGAGCGCGTAGTGAACGCGCAACACTTCGATGTCGGCACTGGTGAGACCCGCCCGCTCCACGAACGGTGCGATGTCCGAGAGGGAGGGGATGTAGCCGCCCGGAAAGATGTGGCGCCGAATCCACGGATTGATCGGCTCGGGTGGCGCCTTGCTGGCGATGGTGTGCAGCAGGGCCACGCCGTCAGTGGCTAGGCTGGTGGCCACCTTGTTGAAAAAGGCGGGGTAGCGGGGCTTGCCGACGTGCTCGAACATGCCCACGGAGACGATGCGGTCATAGGTGCCCGCGTGTTCCCGGTAGTCCTCCAAGCGAAACTCCACCCGTCCTGCAAGCCCGCGCTGCCGGGCGGTCTCCTGGGCCACCCGCAACTGTTCGGCGGAGAGGGTGAGTCCGGTCACGGTCACGCCGTGATGCTCCGCCAAGTGCATGGCTAGGCTCCCCCAGCCGCTGCCGATGTCGAGCACCTTCTGCCCCCGCTCCAGGTTCAGCTTGGCGGCGATGTGGCGGCACTTGGCCGCTTGGGCGTCCTCCAAGCTCAATTGGGGGTCGGTGAAGTAGGCGCAGGAGTAGTGCATGTCGGTGTCGAGGCAGGCCCGGAACAGGGGTTCGTCGAGGTCGTAGTGGTGGCTGACGTTGCGGCGGCTGGCCGCGAGGCCGTTCCAGGAACGGAGCACCGCCCGCAATGGGTCCAGCCAGCTGCGGCCCGAGACTGTCGGCTCCAAGTTGATTCGCAGGATGGTGAGCAGGTCGTGCAAGGTGCCTTCCCCGACGTCCCATTCGCCGTCCATGTAGGTCTCGCCGAGGTTGAGCTGCGGATTGCGCAGGATGCGCATGAAGGTCGAAGGCCCGTTCAGGCGCCAAGTCGCCGTCGGCTCGCCCTCGCCGAAGGTCCGCTCCCGACCGTCGTGACCGATTACGGTCAGCCGACCTTGTTGAATGAACTTTTCCAGTAAGCGCAGATTCACTGTTCAGCTTTCAGATGCTTGAAACGTGGAAATTTAGCAGATGTTTGCCGAATTCTTGAAGCGCCGTCGGCACGTTGTATTGCACTCCGCCAAGCTCGGCTATCATCCCCGCGTTCAATTCGGATGGGAGCGATATCGTGAAAGTCAGCATCAGCATTGGCGGGGCGGCATCGGGCGGGCGCCGGGATTTCGACGAGCAGGTGGCCTACGTGATGGAGGCCGAGCGGCTTGGCGTGGATGCGGTTTGGAGCGCGGAGGCTTGGGGCCAGGATGCGGTCACTCCCTTGGCCTACCTGGCGGCGAAGACCGAGCGCATTCGACTCGGCGCCGGCATCATGCAGATTAGCGCCCGCACCCCGAGCATGACGGCGATGACGGCGCTGACCTTGGCGACCGTGTCTGATGACCGATTCATTCTGGGCCTGGGCGCCAGCGGTCCGCAAGTGGTGGAGGGGTTGCAGGGGCGGCCCTTCAAGGCACCGCTGACCCGCATGAAGGAAACGGTGGAGATCGTGCGCCTCGCCTTTGCTGGTGAAAAGCTCGCTTACGAAGGGCGCTACCACCAACTGCCCCTGCCGGGTGGGGAGGGCAAGGCGCTGCGCCTGGCGCAGCCCGGCAATCCCAACATTCCCATCTACCTCGCCACGCTGAGCCCCAAGTCCCTGCACTACACGGGCGCTGCGGCGGACGGCTGGCTCGGCACCTCCTTCACCCCGGAGCATGCCAATGCCCACTTGGACCATATTGCGCTGGGCGCGGCCGAAACCGGGCGGTCGATGGGCGACATCGACATTCAGGTCGGCGGCACCGTGGCGTTTGGCGATGATCTTGCCGCTCTGGTCGAACCCTTGAAGCCGGGCATTGCCTTCAGCTTGGGCGCCATGGGTTCGCCGACCACCAATTTCTACAACGACGCCTATCGGCGCGGCGGTTGGGCGGATGCCGCGCAGGCGGTGCAGCGGCTTTGGGTGGCAGGCAAGCGGGCCGAGGCCGTGGCCGCGGTGCCGTCGCAGATGGTTGAGGAAGTCAACCTGCTCGGTGATGAGAGCCAAGTCCGGGCGCGGGTGGAGGCCTTCCGCAAGGCGGGCGTCACCACCCTTCGGGTGCAACCCGCCGGCGCCGATTTGAATGCCCGGCTGGAGACCTTGGGCCGGGTGATGGATATGGTTTAGCCGCTCTGCTGCCGCCCCCGCGCCTGCACGGCGGCTCGCCGTTCGGCCACTTTCTCGGGGCGCACTTCGGCCTTGGCGTGGGCGCGGCTGGCGGCGCCTTCGATGGCCAATCCCTCGGCGAGCGTAGCCTGCCAGCCCGAATCCATGATGCGTTTGATCTCGTCTCGGGTAGGGCGGTCGGTGCTGGCGATGTCCTGGGCTAGGCTTATGCAAGTGGGCAGCAGTTCGGCCGCCGGAACCACCCGGTTCACCAGTCCCCAAGCGCAGGCGGTTTCCGCGTCGAGGTAGTTGCCGGTCAACGAAAGCTCCTTCGCCCGGTTGATGCCGATCAGCCGCGGCAGCCGTTGCGACAGGCCCCAACCCGGCACCACGCCAACCCGGGCATGGGTGTCGGCAAATCGGGCTTCGGGCGCGGCGATGATGAAATCGCACATCAGCGCCAGCTCGAAGCCGCCGGTGATGGCGTAGCCGTTGACCGCGGCGATGATCGGCTGCGGCGTCGCTGCCAGCGCGTTGCTCAGTTCAGTGCTCCCCAAGCGCGGGCGGGTGCCTGTTTCGCCGCCCAGCTCCTTTAGGTCCAAACCGACTGAAAAGGCGCGGCCAGCGCCGGTGAGGATGATGACTTCAGTGCCGCGGTCTGTGGACAGTTCGGCAAAGGTCTCGCCGAGACGACTGCGCAGGGCGCTCGACAGGGCGTTCAGCGCTTCGGGCCGGTTAAGCGTCACCACGGCAATGGCGTCGTGGCGTTCGATCAAAACCAGGGAGTCGGTCATTGGGGGATCTCCGTTGGCAACATTGCTATCGTGTGCTCGGCGCGGCATCGGTGTGGTTGATGATGGCGGCGGCGATGTCGGCCAGCAGCGGCTCCGGCAGGTCGTGGCCCATCTTATCGAAGACCTTGAGCTGGCCGTTCGACAACGCTTTGGCCGTATCTTCACCCGCGGCCAGCGGCACCAGCGGGTCGGCGCCGCCGTGGATGACGAGGCCGGGCGCCGCCACCTTGGCCAATGCGCGGCGGCGGTCCGGCTGGTGGAGGATGGCCAGCAATTGGCGAGCGAAACCCTCCGCCGAAAAGCCCCGGTCCACGGCCTGCTCGGAAAACCGCGCCAAGCCCTCGGTGAGCGAGTTGAAGTGCGGCCCCGCCACCGTGTCCCAGCCCCTTTGATATTGGGCAATGGCCTCATCCCGGTCCTCGGGCCGGTCGATGATGAAGGCGGCCAGGGCTTCCGGCTCACCGGGCGGCAGATTCGGATTGCCGGTGGTGGACATGATCGAGGTCAGGCTGAAGGTCCGCTCAGGATGTTCGATAGCCAGTGTCTGGGCGATCATGCCGCCCATCGACAGGCCGATGATGTGGGCGCCGGCTTGGCCGAGGTGGTTCAGCAAGGCCACCGCGTCGGCGGCCATGTCGCTCAAGGTGTAGGGGGCCGGATAGCGGGAGAGGTCGTCCATCGCGGCTAGGATGTCGGCGACCTTCGGCGCTGGCGCTGGCACCCGTGAGGACAGCCCCATATCTCGATTGTCCATCGCGATGACGCGGTAGCCCGCTTCGGTGAGGTGGTCGATCAGCCCCTGCGGCCAGTGAATGATCTGGCACGACAGGCCGTGCAGCAGCAGCAGCGGCGGGTCGGCCCTGGCGCCCCACTGCTCGTAGTGGATGTCCAAGTCGGCGTGGCGGAATCTGGGCATGATGAATGTGCAACGGCCAGTCGGAAAGCGGCGAATCTTAGCAGGAATGGTCGTGGCCGGGTGGAGGCACTTGCGCTGTTCTGAGAGTCTTTAGGGGCGGGGTTTTGCGGGCGCTCC
>VYDB01000009.1 GCA_009843635.1 Gammaproteobacteria bacterium | reverse complement strand
GAGAACCGGACAGTTCATTTGTTCCAGAACCGGACATATCTATTTGTTGCCAACAAGACCATCAGCCAACCATTGGCAAGCCTTGGCAATTTGGCTAGCCTATCCGCCTTTTGAAGGGAGCGGCCAACTCCAGTGACTTTCGTGATCACCAACGCCTGCATCGACGTGCAGGATCAGTCGTGCATCGAAGTCTGCCCGGTGGATTGCATCTACTTTGATGAAGGCGACGACCGCATGTGCTATGTCCATCCAGATGAGTGCATCGACTGCGCAGCCTGCGAATCGGCCTGTCCGGTAGGCGCCATCTTTGCGGATGCCCAAGTGCCGTCGGAGACAGCCGAATTCACCGCCATTAACGCGCAATGGTTCGAGGACAAGGCCGCCACCCGGCAACGGGTGGACGAGATTGCCGGGCAAGGCTTGTCGGTGGTGTAGCGCCCTGTCCGGCTGCCACTTGCCCGCACAATTGGGGTTGACAGAGCGCTGACCAGCCCTATACCCGACTAATTTAGTTGGGTATTCCGCCCCATCGCAGTACAATCGACCTCACCACAGACCGCATTCGCATAGGCTCCCAATGAGCGAATCGCCCATCGACATCGTCGGCCAGGAATACCGCGCGGGGTTTGTCACGGACGTGGCCTCCGACACGCTGCCGCCGGGCTTAAGCGAGGCGGTGGTTCGCCACATCTCAGCCAAGAAGCGCGAACCGGCTTGGATGGCGGATTGGCGGCTGGCAGCCTACGGGAAGTGGCGCGCCATGACGCCGCCGGATTGGGCGCACGTGCGCTTCCCGCCCATCGACTTCGAAGCCATCTCCTACTACTCCGCGCCCAAGAGCCTGGCTGACGCCCCCACCTCCCTCGACGAAGTCGATCCGGAACTGCTGCGCACCTACGAGAAGCTCGGCATTCCCCTGCATGAGCGTGAAGCCTTGGCCGGAGTGGTGAAGGCGCCCAACGTAGCCGTGGATGCGGTGTTCGACAGCGTATCCATCGCCACTACGTTCAAGGACAAGCTGGCCGAGGCCGGGGTCATCTTCTGCCCCATCTCCGAAGCCGTCCACAGCCACCCGGAACTGGTACGCAAGTACCTCGGCTCGGTGGTGCCGCAGCAGGACAACTTCTACGCCGCCCTCAATTCCGCCGTGTTCAGCGACGGCTCCTTCGTCTACGTGCCCGAGGGCGTGCGCTGCCCGATGGAGCTGTCCACCTATTTCCGCATCAACGAACGCAACACCGGCCAGTTTGAACGCACCCTCATCATCGCCGACGCCGGCGCCTACGTCAGCTACCTGGAGGGCTGCACGGCGCCGATGCGGGACGAGAACCAACTGCACGCTGCGGTGGTCGAGCTGGTCGCCCTGGACAACGCCGAGATCAAATACTCCACGGTGCAAAACTGGTATCCGGGCGATGCCGAGGGCAAGGGCGGCATCTACAACTTCGTCACCAAGCGCGGCGCTTGCCTCGGCGCCAACTCGAAGATTTCCTGGACTCAAGTGGAAACCGGCTCGGCCATCACTTGGAAGTATCCCAGCGTGGTGCTGCGCGGCGCCGGCAGCGTCGGTGAGTTCCATTCGGTGGCGCTCACCAACAACCACCAGCAAGCCGACACCGGCACCAAGATGATCCACTTGGGTCCCGGCACCCGCAGCACGATCATCTCCAAGGGCATCAGCGCCGGGCAAAGCCAAAACAGCTACCGGGGATTGGTGCGCACCTCGCCAGCCGCCAAGGGCGCGCGCAACTACACCCAATGCGATTCGCTGCTGCTAGGCGACGCTTGCGGCGCCCACACCTTCCCGTACATCGAGAACAAGTCGCCCACCGCCACCATCGAGCACGAAGCCACCACCTCCAAGGTCAGCGATGATCAGCTCTTCCTCTGTCAGCAACGGGGCATCGACCCGGAAAAGGCCATCAGCATGATCGTCAACGGCTTCTGCAAGGACGTGTTCCGCGAGCTGCCGATGGAATTCGCCGTCGAGGCGGGCAAGCTGCTTGAAGTGTCCCTCGAAGGAGCAGTCGGTTGAGCCTGCTTGAGGTCGATGGCCTATACGCCAGCGTCAACGGCGAACCGATTCTTAAGGACTTGAGCCTGCGCGTCGAGGCTGGGGAGATTCACGCCATCATGGGTCCCAACGGCTCCGGCAAGAGCACGTTGGCCAACGTGTTGGCCGGGCGGCCGGGCTACGAGGTCACCGCCGGGCAGGTGTCATTCAACGACACCGCCCTAGTCGACGTTGCGCCCGAAGCGCGGGCCCAAGCGGGTTTGTTCCTGGCCTTTCAGTACCCGGTGGAGATTCCCGGCGTCAGCAACATGGAGTTTCTCAAGGCAGCGTGGGATAGCCATCTAGCCGCCCAAGGGGCGCAGCCCGAATCGGCAGTCGGCTTCATGAAGCGGGCCCGCGCCTTGGCAACGAGCCTGGGGCTCAACCCGGAGTTCCTCAAGCGCGGGGTCAACGAGGGCTTTAGCGGCGGCGAAAAGAAGCGCAACGAAATCCTGCAGCTGCTGCTGCTCGAACCCAAGCTTGCCGTGCTTGATGAAACCGACTCCGGCCTCGACATCGACGCCCTGCAGACGGTCGCCGCCGGGGTTAACCGGTTCCGCAGCGCCGACAACGGCGTGCTGCTGATCACCCACTACCAACGGCTGCTCAACCACATCGTTCCAGACCGAGTGCATGTGCTCAACGAAGGCTGCATCGTTGCCAGCGGCGATAAGCATCTGGCCGAGAAGCTGGAGGCCGAGGGCTACGCATGGCTGTCGGGATAGAAGCGCTGCAAACGCTGGAGGCACCGCCCTGGCTCGGCGCTGGAGGCCTGACGCGCTGCCGGCAAGCCTTGGGCGGCAAGCTGGTTCGGGAAACCTGGAAGTACTCGCCGCTGCCGAAGGTCACCAATGCGCTGCTGGCAGCGGACGAACATCAAGGGCCGCCCGTCGGAGCGTTGCCCCCAGGGGTGGCCCTGCACCGCTTCGATGAACTGGATGTGCCGCCGACGCTTGGCATTGATCTGAACCGCTATCCGCTAGCGGGCATCGCCGCCGCCCGCGCTGGAGCCGGCTGGCTCATTGACGTCAAGCGAACGCCAAGCCATCCCCTGCGCATTCCGGCCCCCGCCCTCGGGGTCAGCGCGCCGTTGCTCGTGCGAGTGGCAGCGAGCTGCCGGGTCGATATCGAACAGGAGACGGTGCAAACAACGGACAATGCCGACTTCGGGGCACAGATCTTGGTGCTGTCGCTGGCAGCGGACTCCGAGGCGCACTGGGCAGCGGCGGAGTTCGCACCGACGGCCGACAAGTGGTGCTTGCTGCAGGCTCATTTGCAGCGCAACGCGGCGCTAACGCTCAACCACCAGGGCACCGTGAGCAACTTCCTGCGCCAGGATGTCAACATCGTTCTCGGCGGCCAAGGCGCCCGTCTTGCCAGCGTTGGGGCGGCTTTGGTTCAGGATGGCGGGCGCCTCGATCAACAGCTCGTGATCGAACACGCCAGTGGAGGCACCGTCAGCCGCATCAAGCAGCACAACCTGGCAGCCGGCAGGAGCCGCTGCACCTTCAACGGCCGCATCCACATCCACGCTGGTGCGTCCGGCGCCGATGCGGACCTCTCCAATCGAAATCTGGCCCTCGACCCCAGCGCCGAGGTCAACACCAAGCCGGAATTGGAGATCTACAACGACGACGTGCGCTGCGCCCACGGTGCGACTGTCGGGCAGTTGGACGCCGAGGCGCTGTTCTATCTGCAGAGCCGTGGCTTGGGTCCGCAGCAGGCGCAGCGCCTGCTCAGCCTCGGCTTTCTGCGCGACGGCCTCGCCGGACCATACGCGGAGCGGGCAGCGGAGGCCTTCGCCGCGCATTTCACGAGCGCCTGATACAGCTTAGTCATCACATGGCTCCCTCACTAGACATCAGCGGCGACTTCCCGATCCTCGCCCGGCAAGTCAACGGCCATCCGCTCACTTACCTCGACAGTGCCGCCACCACGCAAAAGCCCCGGGTGGTCATCGACGCCATCCGCCACTACTACGAACGCTGCAACGCCAACGTCCACCGCGCTGCCCATGCGCTTGCGGAGGAAGCGACCGCGGCTATGGAAGATGCCCGCGCGAAGGTGGCCGCCTTGATCGGTGCGGGCGACGCCCAGGAGCTCATCTTCACCCGGGGCACCACCGAGGGCATCAATCTGGTTGCGGCCTGCCTGACCGGCCGATTCGGGCCCGGTGACGAAGTGCTCATCACGGAAATGGAGCACCACTCCAACATCGTGCCTTGGCAACTGCTCTGTCAACGCACTGGCGCGGCGCTGACCGCCTGCCGAGTAACGCCAACCGGGGAGATTGACTTGGAGGACTTCCACGCCAAGCTCGGCCCGCGCACCAAGCTTCTGGCGATCGGCCATGTGAGCAACGCGCTGGGTACCGTTAATCCGGTTGCGGAAATGATCGACGCGGCCCATCGCCAAGGCGCTTTGGTCTTGATCGACGGCGCCCAGGCGGTGCAGCACCTCGATGTGGACGTCGGCCGCCTCGGCTGCGACTTCTATGCCTTCTCAGCGCACAAGCTGTTCGGTCCCACCGGCATTGGCGCACTGTACGGCAAGGCCGCCCTGCTTGAGGAGCTGCCGCCCTACCAAGGTGGCGGCGAGATGATCGAGCACGTGAGCATCGAGCACACGACCTACAATCAACTGCCTTACAAGTTCGAGGCGGGCACCCCGAACATCGCTGGCGCCATCGGATTCGGGGCGGCCGTGGACTATCTCGGCGGTCTGCCTCTTCACGCGCTGCGCGAACGGGAGGCGTCGCTGGTCAACCAAGCCATCAGCCACCTCAAGCAGATTCCCGGCGTCCAGATGGTTGGTGAGTTCCGTGAGCGGGTGTCAGTGGTTTCCTTCCTGGTCGACGGCGGCCACCCCCACGACTTCGGCACCCTGCTCGACCAGCAGGGCATCGCCGTGCGCACCGGCCACCACTGCGCCATGCCGCTGATGGAGCGGCTCGGCATTCCCGGCACCATCCGCGCCTCTTTCGCGTTGTATAATTCGGCCACAGACGTCGAGCGCTTGGTTGCCGGCGTTGAAAAGGCCATTGAATTTGTTTGATTTGCCGACACCGAGGCTGCCGCATGAGCGTTGCCACCTTCAATCCCGCCGCCGCCGCGATAACCGTCACCGACGCCGCGGTGGAGCACATCGCCCGTCAGATCGCCCGATCCGGGCGCTCCTGCCTGCGCCTGGGCCTGAAGGAAAGCGGCTGCAATGGCTACATGTACGTGCTCGACTACATCGACCGGCCACAGGCGGACGACCGCGCCTTTGAAATTGCCGAGGGCCTGGCGTTATACGTTCGCCAGGACGAACTGCGCTTGGTGCAGGGCACCGAGGTGGACTTAGTCACTGAAGGCCTGAATACCAGCCTGCAGTTCAAGAACCCCAACGCAACCGCCCAGTGCGGCTGCGGCGAAAGCTTCTCCCTGGAGCAAGCCGACGAGGGCTGACCCATGGAGCGGCGGATCATTCCCACCGCCCGGCCAGTGCAGGGCAAGCTGGTGCCCACGGGCGATCCGGTCAGCATTCCCGGCGGCACCTTCGTCACCCTCACCCAGGCGTTGGGCGGCAGCTACACCGTCATCTTCAACGGCAACATGGCGCGCATCGACGGCGCCGATGGCGACGCGCTGGGGCTAACCCCAGAAACACTGAAGTTCGAGCCGCCAGCCGACGGCGCCGTGGATGCCGAGCAGGTTGATGCCGCGCTATCGAGCGTATTTGACCCGGAAATACCGGTCAACATCGTCGATCTGGGGCTGATTTACGGCCGCCGCATCCAGGATGGGCGAGTCCACATCGACATGACCCTCACCGCGCCCGGCTGCGGGATGGGGCCGGTGCTGGTCGATGAGGTCAAGGCACGCGTCGCCCAAGTGCCCTTCGTTACCGAGGTGGAAGTGGAGCTGGTGTTCGACCCGCCATGGTCGCGGGATCGCATGAGCGAGGAAGCCCAGCTCGAACTTGGCCTTTTCTGAGATGGACCTAGACGAGATCCGCGAGGCCTTCGCCTTCTTCGATGGCTGGGAGGACAAGTATCGCTTCGTCATCGACCTCGGCAAGGACCTGGCCCATCTGGACGACGCGCACAAAACCCCCGCCAACTTGGTGCGCGGCTGCCAAAGCCAGGTCTGGCTGCTGACCGAGCTGCGCGGCGGTCGAATGCGCTTCGCCATCGACAGTGACGCGCAAATCGTGCGCGGACTGATCGCCATCATCCTAACCGTCTTCCAAGACCGAACGCCGGACGAGGTCCGCACCTTCGACATCGAAGGCCTGTTCGCGGAACTGGAGCTCATCAAGCACCTGACGCCCACCCGCGGCAACGGCTTGCGCGCCATGGTGGCGCGCATCCATCAGGAAGCGGAACGCGCCGCGGCCTGATTGTCCAAAGTTAGGAAACGGCGCCACTCATTGATGCCGTCCACGTCCCAAGTGGTTGGCAATTCGGCGACGCTGAGGCGCAACTGATCGGCCCGGGACCGGGTCTCGGCCAACACGGTCGGCGTGCTCCAGGCGATGCCTCTGAACAGGAGCGGCGCTGGGGCCTTTAGCCCAACCAATCCGTAGCCACCGTCCTCGACCGGACCAAGAACCAGGTCATGAGCGGTGAGGGCCGCCGCCGCTCGCTCAATGTAGGGGACGTCGATTTCCGGCAGGTCCGAGCCAACGATCAGGGCCGGTTGGCCAGCGGCGCAGCAAGCGCTCACGGCGGCGTGCATCCTGTCGCCCAAATCGCCCTGTGGCTGCACCCGAACCAGGGCGCCAAGGCGCTGCGACCAAACCGCCACTTGCGGATGGCCGGCATCGCCCGCCACCCACAACTCCTTGGTCAACGCACAGCCGGCCAAGCGGTCGAGAACGTGCGCCACCAGCGCTTCATGGGCACGGCAAGCAGCGGCGGCGCCCAGGTGGCGGGCCAAGCGGGTTTTGACTCGGCCGGGCTCCGGCGCTTTGGCAAACACGCAAAGGCGCGGCTCAGCGGCCATAGTAATGCCGATACAGGTTGTCAGCCGAAGCGCCAAGCGCGTAGCGAGCGCGCAGCCACCACATGGTGGCAATGGTCCGCGCCGCGCCATGACGCCGCCATCGCCGTCCGGAGGCGCTCAAGAGGGTATGGGCTCGTCGGGGGCGGGTCAATCGCCGCAGTCGCTTGCTGAGCTCGATGTCTTCCATGAGCGGTTGGCGTGGCACGCCGCCAATGGCATCAAGCAGTTTGCGGTGCGCGAAGAGGCCCTGGTCGCCGGTGCAGATACCGGTCAGGGCGGAGCGGCGATTCATCATCCATGCCACCAATTGCAGCGGGGTGCCGCCGTCGAGGCGCACGCCAAAGCAGCCCCATCCGGGCGCCATCGACGGCCAGCCTGCGGCCTCCGCAACGTTGGCCGGCGACGGCGCTGCGTCGGCGTGCAGCATCCAGATCCAGTCCCCGGTCGCCGCCCGATAGCCCTTGTCCAACTGCAAGCCGCGGTTGGCAGCGCTCCGAATGACCTGCGCACCCGCCTGTTCCCCCACTTGGGCGCTATCGTCGCGGCTGCCGCCATCGACGACGATGACTTCAAAGTTCACCCCATCCAACGCGCCGAGCAGGCTGCGCAGCGCGGGTGCGTCATTGAGCACCGGCACCACGACACTCACTGAACGGGCCGCGGTGGGCATAGCCGCTCTCCTTGAGTTTCGCTTGTTTGTAGCGAACGCGATTTTGTGGCCAACGCAGATTTTTGGTAGTGTATCAGTTTGAAATTTCCAGCCCTTTGGGCCAGTGTGCGACTTAGGGTAACCTTGGGGTTGACTCTATCCACTAACTCACTCAAGGATCAACCATGCCAACCGGACCAAAAGGCGAGAAGCGTCCCGCCGATCCCGTAGCTAACGCCCTTCTGGTCGCCAAGATAGCCGTTGGCGATGCCGAGGAAACCCATGTCTCCAAGCGCCGCCAAGGCGGCTTGAAGGGCGGCGTGGTCAGAGCCTCCAAGCTAAGCGCCGCACGACGTAGCGAGATCGCCAGAAAGGCTGCCGCCGCCCGTTGGGGTTAGCGGCAGGGCTTGACGTGCTTCACAAGCCGGCCGCTCGGCCCCTTGGGGATTACGACTCGAACGTGCTTGCACTGGCACCGCGGACGGGAACGGCGTGACCTAGCCATCTTGGACTCCTGTTGTTGCAGGAGTCCTTGACCAAGATCGCCACGGCAAGGGACAATGGCCCTACCGTTTCGCGAACGTACCACCGGACTCCCGAAAGCCATTTGGTGGGCAAGAAGCCGGGTAGCAGCCCGGCTTCTTTGCGTCTGGAGCCAGTGTATTTGTGCGCGGACCGAGCCGTCAACCGCTGCAGCCTTCAACCACCAAGCCAATGACCACGACTGCCGCCAGCACGATTCCGATTTCCGACAGGCATCCCCGCAACGCTGCGGGCCAAAGCAGCGCCAGAATGATGAGGATCAGCAGGATTTCCATGCGGTAAGCGTCCCGCCTATAGGCACCCATCCTCGATTCGCCTTCCAGTTAAGGCACCTAGTTCACCAACCCCTTCCTCAGCCAAGGCCAATACTTCGGCAACGTTTGAGTCGCACGTCGCTGATGAGGAAATGCTGGCTCGCATCATCGGTTCCCTTGCCATGCAGATTGGCTTCACGATGGTGTTCCATGACTCTGGGGTCATCCGCGATCGGCACAACGATCGATTGTCGCGGCACACCGCCAATGTCGAGGGAATTTCCTCAACGACCTTGCTGAGTGCGGCGTATGCTATGGAAGCGGCGTTGCAAATTTGGGACCGCTCGGCAAAAGTCAATTCCGATTCAACCAAAGACTTTGGTTCAGGTGCGCTGTTAGAGATTGACCGTGTAATCGGTGCATTTTGAGGCACACCCGCTGGTATTGCTTGGGGAGTCCGGTCAACTACGGCTGGGCTGACGGAAAGAACGTTCTGCTGAGTGGGCCACGCCTGCCAAAGGATGATCCCCAGGCAGATCACTAGGGCAACCCAAAGGACCGCCTCGCGGCGACCCACGATGATCGTGATGTTCATGCGCACCCTCCCAAGGCAAAAGGGGCGCAATGAGGCATCGCTATATCTTTGCTGGCCGCAGGCGGATAGACTGCCACCGCCGCGCCGTGGTCCCGTACCTCATCGCGCGGAAGGCATCCGGTGGAGGTCACAACTCTGCCGGGTGCCGCTTCAACCCGCCGCCGTGGCGCCGGGCCGTTGCTAATGTCTCAAGGCGAGATATCCCCGCCTATTGGCGCAAGCGCGTATTCAGCGGGCGACCCGACTAAGGGCACCTTGAGAACATTAGCGAGGGCAATATTGGCAGTTAGTAGGCGGGTGCGTCAAGCGTGAGTCTTGTCCAATCAGGAATGAGCCTGAAGAGGGGGCGGATTTCCAGCGGAAA
>VYDB01000098.1 GCA_009843635.1 Gammaproteobacteria bacterium | reverse complement strand
AACCAACCGGAAACCTCAGCCAACCGCCGTCAGGACTTTTGAATAGCCCTGCCCGTGCCAGAAAGACGCTGGCACTGGCACGCTTCGGGCGTCCGGCTTCCGCCAACACTTGGGAGGTGCGCGACGAGCGCCCGTCCCCTTGGGCCAAGTCAGCGCCAATTCCCGAACTGCGCGGCCTCGACGCCGTGCTGACCCGCCGCGCCGTCCCCTTGGGGGATGCGCCACCCGATTTGGCGTTTCGCAGGCGGGCGCTATCCCTCAAGGACATCTTTCTGGACTTCCCCGGTCAAAGGTTCCCCAACGATTCGATGCACAGCGCAATCCGGGAGTTGGACGCCGGAGACGAACTGAACGTGCGCCCGGCGAATAGCACTTGGGAACTCACCACTACCGAGGGACGGCCAGTCGGCCGCTTGGCCCAAACCTACCGGCCCCAAGGCAAAGTCCAGTCCGCCCGGGTGCATGCCGTCATTCATCGACGGCGTGAGGACAGCGCCCCTGAATTCCAAGCACGCCTGCGATGCGACGAGTGGGAGGTGGTGATCCCCGAGTTGGTGTTCACTTAGTCCCCTAAGGCTCACGCCGGGCGAATCTCCTACAGCTCGTCGGGGCGTTTTCCCCTTCTTTTGCAGTGCCCAGCCCCTCAAAGTGTGGCTTTCAATCACCGGAAGATACCGCGATGTTCCGCTACGCCATTCTTTTTTGCTGCTTGTTGGGCGGGCTGGCGCTCGCCAATGATGTTCGCAAAAGCATCCCTGCCCCGTCGCTCGCCAACATCTACCAAGGCGGCGTTGACTTAAGGCGCTATTGGGTTAGTGAAAAGCTCGACGGGGTGCGTGCCCTGTGGGACGGCGAAGCGCTCTACTCCCGCCGCGGCAACCGCTTCAACGCGCCGGCTTGGTTCACCGAAGGCTTCCCGGATCAAGCGCTCGATGGCGAGCTGTGGATGGGACGCGGCACGTTCGAGAGCCTATCCGGTGCGGTGCGTCGGCAAATCCCGGACGACGCAGCATGGCGGCGGATTCGCTTCATGGTCTTCGACCTCCCGGAGCCTAGGACGCCCTTCGACGACCGTCTGAAGCGGTTGCAGGAAATCCTAGCGCCAGCGCCTTCGCCGCACATCGCCTTGGTCGAGCAGTTTCGCGTTTCCAGCGAAGCCGAACTGATGGCGATCCTGGAGCGCGTCACTGCTCAAGGCGGCGAAGGCCTAATGCTCCGCGACGGCCAGTCTCTGCACCGGCCGGGCCGCAGCGACGACCTGCTGAAGCTCAAGGCCTACCAAGATGCCGAAGCCGTCGTCGTCGCCCACCTGCCGGGCAAGGGCAAGTACCGGGGCATGCTGGGTTCGCTGCTGGTCGAGGCGCCGGACGGGCACCGGTTCAAACTGGGCACCGGCTTCACCGACGCGGACCGGCGCAGCCCACCGCCCATCGGGGCGACGGTGACCTACAAGCACTTCGGAACCACCGCCAAGGGGATTCCCCGCTTCGCGAGCTTCATGCGCGTCCGGCGTGACTGACCTGCTTCTGTTCGGGACTTACAGCCCCAAGTCCGCGTCGAGACGGCTTGCCGCCACCGTCCGCACCTTGGCAGCCAAGCGATAGGACTCCCTTCCTGCGTGAATGACCACCACTTCCTGCAGGTTCAGGTCATCAATCGCCGTGCGCATCGATCGGGTGACTTTGGGCGCGGCGGTGCGCTTGATCTCGATGCCCACGCGGTGACGCCCTCGGGGCACTAACAGGTCGAGTTCGGCCCCAGTGTGCACGGCCCAGAAGAACGCTTGTTCGTTGGACAGGCCCAACTGCTCGATGACGCTTTCCAGCATCAAACCTTCCCAAGATGCGCCGCATTTGGGGTGGGCGTTGAGCGCGTGCATGTCACCGATGCCCAACAGAGCGTGGAGCACGCCGGAGTCGCGCAAGTAGAGCTTCGGGGACTTCACTTGCCGCTTGGCGATGTTCTCATGCCAAGGCTGGAGCTGCCGCACCACCAAGGCGCCGGTCAATATGTCCAGATAGCGCCGCACGGTCGTGTCGGCTACGCCAAAGGAGCGGGCAAACTCAGAGGCTTTCCAAACCTGCCCATGCCAGTGCGCGAGCATGGTCCAAAAGCGCCGCAGCGCGGCGCTCGGCACCCGCAGGCCGAGCTCCGGCAGGTCACGCTCCAAGAAGGTTCGCACAAAGCTCTCGATCCAGAGCGACGCGGCCTCGTTGGAACGCGCTAGCCAAGCTTGGGGAAAGCCGCCTCGGAGCCATCGACGACTGAGCCGATGGTAGCCCACCTCCTTAAGCCCCAAGCCGCCCAACTCGTGGTAGTTGATGCGGCCCGCCAAGGACTCGGAAGACTGCCGGATCATGTCCGGCGAAGCGCTGCCGAGAATCAGGAATCGCGCAGGCCGCGGACGGCGGTCGGCCAGCACGCGCAGGACGGGAAACAGATCGGGCCGACGTTGCACTTCGTCGATGACCACCATGCCGCGCAGCTCATCGAGCACCAGCAGCGGATCGTCGATCAGCCGATTGAGATCCGCCGGATTCTCAAGGTCAAGCCAATGCACTGGCCCTGCGGCCTGCCGAGCCACTTGTCGGGCCAACGTGGTTTTGCCGATCTGACGCGGCCCAAGAATGGCCACTGCCGGGAACGACTTCAACCGACCAAGAATAACCTCAACATGTTCGCTTCGAGGAATCATAAGCGCGAAACTTACCATGAAATCTCAGCGATAGACACCGAGATTTCATGGTTAGTCGAATCGTGTCGCAGCGCCGGCGATCGAGAGCGTGACGCAAACCTTGGCAGTCACTCAGGCAGTTTTCGACCCCATCGGTCCGCAAAGGTCACTGCACGCGCATCGAGCCGTTTTGCGGGCCTTAGGTTCGCTCCCTTGGTGTAGGCGATGGGCAGCATCACGGTCAGCAGGGCGTCCTTGGGCAAGTCCACCACTGCCGCCACTTCCGCCTGCCGGGCGGCGAGCAGCGAGGTCCAAGTCGCGCCGATGCCGCGCGCCCGCAGGGCCAGCATCAGCGACCAAGCGGCTGGCAGGATGGAGCCGAAGTAGCCCACTTGGCCGGCGATGCCCGCGTCCGGCGGCAAGCCTAGGTTGCAGACCAGGATCATTGCCGGAATCTCATGCAGGCGGGCGACCAGCGCCTGTTGGGTGGGCTTGATCTCCACGCCCCGGCCGACAACGAGTTCCTCCAAGGCCTGTTGGTAGAGCGCCGCCAGACGGCGCTTGACCGCCGGGTCCGTCACCACGACGAAGCGCCAGCTTTCGCCGCCCAAGCCGGTGGGTGCCTGGGTGGCGAGATTGATGCAATCCAGTATCTCCGCCTGCGCCACGGGACGATCGAAGTCCAGCCGGCGGCGCACCGAACGGGCGGTCGCCAGCACCTGGTCGACACTGGCCAAATCGATAGATTCGCTCGACATGCCTCGACCCCCTTCAATAGACCTTCGGCACGATGCGCCAAGGCACCTTTTCCCGGTACTGCTCCCAAGGCGCGCCGTACTTTTCGGCGCAACGGCGGTCGTCGTCGCGTTCCCGAGGCAACAACAGCGCCACGTAGTAAAGCGGGTACAGCCAGGGGCCGATCAGCAGCGGCCAGCCGAGCGACAGCGCCAAACCGCATGCCATCAGGATCTCGCCCAAGTAGTTGACGTGCCTTGAAACGCCCCAGAAGCCGCTGTGCAGCACCTGCCGTTCACCGTCTGAAAAGACCTTGGGTGCCATGCGCCCGAGGAACGCCCGCTGCGGATCCTGCTTGAAGGTGAACTTCTGCATGTTGGCGCCGCGCGCCAGAACCCAGCCAGCGAAGAAGACCAGCGCGGCCAGCACTAGCAGCCAAGCGGGCGCATCGGGGTTGGGCAGGTCGGCCGCGGACCAGAGCCCGACGGCATAGAAGTAGGGATACCAGGCCAAGCAGCCCCAGATCAGCTTGAACCCGAGCCGCTCGGCGAAGAGGTCGTAGGTGTAAAGATGCACCCGCTCGAAAACGAGATAGTCGCAAACGAACCAGGAGAAGAGCGCCACGTAGAGCACCACCCCCGGCGAGGGGTCGTCCGGATAGCTGAGGAAGTGATGGGCCGCGAACGACAGCAGGTTGAGCTGCAGCAGGATGGCGCCGACCAGGTAGAGAACCATCTTCGCATCGGCCCGCCGATTGAACATCTGCGGGTTCTCCCGGCGGCCGAGATAGAGTTCGGCGAGCAATGCACCGCCGCGGCTGGGGCTGCTCAGCACCACCGCCACGGAGGCCAAAACGCCCAAGGTGAAGGCGCCCGCCAGCCCCGGCCATCGGTGCTGCCAGAGCCAGTCCCAAGGCAGGGCACCACTGAAGCCCAGGACCGCCCAGATGCCGACGCAGGCAACGAGCACCAGTGGCCCGTTTAGACGGTAGCTCAGCAACTCACCCGAGTCTTCGTCACGCACGTAGCCGGTCACCCGGCGGGCGGGCAGCAACAGATGCAAAACGAAGATGCCAGCGAATATGATCCAAGGGGTGAAGAAGCCGATCAGCCAGTCCATCAGGACAACCGCGCCGTGTTTTTCGCCATGATCCCGATCGCCGTTTTGCGGGGCAAGAGCCATCCTATCATTCGGGCGACGATGCGATTCGTCAGCCCCGGAACGAACCGCGGCCCCCGTCCAAGCGCATCCAAGGATCGGCGGACCACTTCCTCCGGGGGCAGCATGCCGGGCACCTTCTTGCCCGAAAACCGCTCGTAGCCAGGCGTCGGCACGGCACCCGAGCAACAGACCAGCACGTCGATGCCCTGCTCGCGCAACTCTCCCCACAGGCCCTCGGCGAGGATGATGTTGAATGCCTTGCTGGCGGAATAGGTGACGATGCCCGGCGCGCCCTGCAGGCCAGCAAGCGACGACATCAGCAGCACGCCACCCCGCCCTCGCTCACGCATGCCCGGCACGAGTGTGCGCACCAAGGCCAGCGGCCCGTGCACGTTGACGGCCACCGCTTGGTCGATCTCGGAGAAGTCCGCCTCCAGCAGCGGACCTTGGGGGACCGATGCGGCGTTGTAGATGAGCAGCCCCAACTCCAGCCCGGCAAGCGCATCAGAGACCTGGGCGGCAGCCTGTGGATCGGCCAGATCCAAGGCCAGGCAACGAACCTCCACGCCCTGTTCGGCGCGAATGCCCTCGGCAACTTGCCCGAGCACCTCGTCGCGGCGAGCGATCAGCACCAAGTTCAGGCCGCGCCGCCCCAGTTCCCGGGCAAAGGCGGCACCCAACCCCTCCGACGCTCCCGCCACCAAGGCCCAGGCGCCATATCGGCCGCGGAACGCTTCGTGACGCGCAGCGACCATAACTAACCCTCAGTTATGCGGCTTTAGGGGCGCCGAAGGCGCGGCCCCGAATCACTTCGTTGCCCGGCGCCGGGTTGTCGGGCACGTTGCGGGCCAGCACCAAGGAGCCGACTGCGAAGCCGACGCCCACTAGGAACACCGCCGAATGGGAAACCACCCAGACCAGGCCCAAGGCCGCAGGAACCACCACTGCGGCGATGTGGTTGATGGTGAAGGACACCCCCGCGCTGCGCCAAGTCCGCCGGATCGGCGATCTTGTGGAAGTAGGTGCTTATGGCGATGTACAGGGCGAAGAACATGTGGTCGATGATGTAGAGGCCCGCAGCAACGGTGGCGTTGTCCACGAAGGCATAGGCGGTGAACACGGCAATGAGGCCTAGGTACTCGATGGTGAGCGCGGCGCGTTCGCCGATTTTGGCGATCAAGCGGCCAATCCGTTCCGCAAACAGCCAGTTGAAGGCGTAGTTGATGAGGAAGAGCAAGGTCACCTGGGCGGCGCTGTAGCCGAACTTCTCCACCATTAGGAAGGCCGCGAACACCATGAAGATCTGCCGCCGCGCCCCGGATAGGAAGGTGAGGCCGTAGTACAGCCAGTACCGTTTGCGCAGCACGATGCTTCGGCGCTGCTCGGCCTGGCCGCGAAAGTGCGGAAAGCCGAGCGCCATGACCGCGGCCAGCCCCATGCAGACGGCGCCGGCAATCAGGAAGTTCCAGCGGTAGTCGAGCTCGACCAGTTCCAGCAAGCCCCAGAGCACCCCGTAAACGGCCAGCGAGGTTACCGCGCCCACGGAAATCAGCTTGCCCAACACTTGCGGCGCCTCATCGTGGGAAAGCCATTGCAGCGCCAAGGACTGCTTGACCGCCTCGAAGTAGTGAAAGCCGATCGACATCAGCACGGTGGTGAAGTACAGGCCATAGACCGTGGGAAAGAACCCGGCCAGCGCCGTGCCCAGGCCCAGCACGGCCAAGGACAGCACCGCAAAGGTTTGCTCCTTGAGGATCAGCAGCACGAAGACGGTGGTGAAGGCCATGAAGCCCGGCACTTCTCGCAGGCTTTGCAAAACGCCGATCTCGACCCCGGTGAAGGCCGCCCGCTCGACGACGAAGTTGTTGATCAGCGCCGACCAGGCATTGAAGGCCACCGGCATGGCGATGCTCATCAATATGAGCAGGGTGAGCGGCGTGCGCCAAGCAGCGGCTCGGCCCGAGGCGGCGCCAACCGCGGAGGGGACGGACGGCATCAAGCTGTTACCATCAGGGGAAAATCCTTATTCTACCCACTCATGGAAGCGCCGGAAATCACCGAAATCCGCCACGCCGTCCGGGCGCTGTGCGCCAAGTACGGCGAGGAATACTGGCTCAAGCTCGACCGCGAGCGGGGCTACCCCACCGAGTTCGTCGCCGAGCTGACCGAATCGGGCTTCCTCACCGTGCTCATTCCCGAAGCCTACGGCGGCGCGGGCTTGGGCGTCTACGAGGCAGCGGTGGTCATGGAGGAGGTCTGCCGCTCCGGCGCCCATGCCGGCGCCTGCCACGCGCAGATGTACGTCATGGGCTCGGTGCTGCGCCACGGCAACGAGGCGCAAAAGCGCGCCTACCTGCCGAAGATCGCCGCTGGCGAACTGCGCCTACAGAGCTTCGGCGTCACCGAGCCCACCACCGGCACCGACACCACCAACCTCAAGACCACCGCCCGCCGGGAGGGCGACGTTTACGTCGTCAACGGCCAGAAGGTGTGGATCAGCCGCATCGAGCACTCCGACCTGATGGTGCTGCTGGCCCGCACCACCCCCCGCGACCAAGTGCGGCGCAAGACCGAGGGCTTGTCGGCCTTCATCGTCGATGTCAACCAAGCCAACGGGTCGGGCCTCACCATCGCGCCCATCGAGTCGATGATCAACCACCATAGCTGCACGCTGTTCTTCGACGACCTCGAAATCCCGGCCACCAACCTGCTCGGCGAGGAAGGCCAAGGCTTCAAGGTGATCCTCGACGGCATGAACGCCGAGCGCATCCTGATCGCCGCCGAGTGCGTGGGCGACGGCCGCTACTTCATCGACAAGGCCAGCGCCTACGCCACCGAGCGCGAGGTGTTCAACCGCCCCATCGGCCAGAACCAGGGCGTGCAATTCCCCATCGCCCGCAGCTACGCGGAGGTGGAGGCCGCTTGGCTAATGGTGGAGAAGGGCGCGCGGCTCTTCGATGCGGGGGAGCCGTGCGCCGCCGAGGCGAACATGGCCAAGATGCTGGCCTCCGAGGCCTCCTGGAAGGCGGGCGACGTCTGCCTGCAAACCCACGGCGGCTTCGCCTTTGCCAAGGAGTACCACATCGAGCGCAAGTTCCGCGAAACGCGCCTTTACCAGATCGCGCCCATCTCGACCAACCTGATCCTGAGCTACATTGGCGAGCACGTGCTTGGGATGCCGCGATCTTTCTAACTTCGAATTCAAGGAGAAGCACATGGGACCACTCACCGGCCTTCGGGTCATCGAATTGCAGGGCATCGGCCCCGGCCCCTTCTGCGGCATGATGCTGGCCGACATGGGGGCGGAGGTCATTCGCATCGACCGCGCCTCGGCGGTCGGCCAAGAACCTCGGCGCGCCGACATTCTGGCGCGGGGGCGCCGCAGCATTGCGGTGGACCTGAAGAACCCGGATGGCGTCGAGACGGTGCTCAAGCTGCTTGAGCAAGCGGATGCGCTGATCGAAGGGTTCCGTCCGGGCGTCATGGAAAGGCTCGGGTTGGGCCCCGACGTCTGCCTGGATCGGAATCCCGGCCTCATCTACGGGCGCATGACCGGCTGGGGGCAGACCGGCACCCTGGCCCATGCCGCCGGCCACGACATCAACTACATCTCGCTGACCGCCGCCCTGCACTCCATCGGCGAGCCGGACGGTGCCCCGGTGCCACCGCTGAACCTGGTGGGTGACTTCGGCGGCGGCGGCATGCTGCTGGCCTTCGGCGTGGTAGCAGCACTGTTCGAGCGCGGCCGCTCCGGCAAGGGGCAGGTGGTGGACGCCGCCATGACCGACGGTTCGGCGCTGCTGATGAATGGCGTCTTCGGCATGATGAACCTCGGCCACTGGCTGCCCGAGCGGGGCCGCAACATGCTCGATGGCGGCGCCCACTTCTACGGCACCTTCGAGACCCAGGACGGCAAGCACGTCTCCATCGGCTCCATCGAACCCCAGTTCTACGCGCTGCTGCTGGAGAAATCCGGCCTGGGCGAGGAGGACGGCTTGGCCGGGCAGATGGACCGCGGCAACTGGCCCGCCATGCGTGAGCGCCTGGAGCGCATCTTCAAGACCAAAACCCGCGAAGAGTGGGACGCCATCATGCTCGGCACCGACATCTGCTACGCCCCGGTGCTGAACTTCCATGAAGCCATCGACCACCCCCATAACCGCGCCCGCAGCACCTTCGTGGAAATCGACGGCCTGCACCAAGCCGCGGCCGCTCCCCGCTTCAGCCGAACGCCGCCCCAAACGCCAGGCGCGGCGGCGACGCCCGGCGCGCACACCGACGGCATTCTGGCGGAATTCGGCTTCGATGAAGCGGAAATCGGGCGTTTGCGGGACGCCGGTGCCGTTGCGGGCTAGCTCGGACGTAAGGCAAAGTTGAAGATGCCGTGGGCGACCAGCCGTTCGCCCGCCCGCACCTCTGCCTTCAAGCTGGCCATCCGCGTCCCGGCCTTGACCACTTCGGCGACGGCTTCCAGCAGCATGCCTGCCTCGACGGCGTTCAGGTAGGTCATGTTGGCGTTCTGGGTGACGCCGCCGGGGCCCATGCTCCTCAGCGCGTAGGCGCAGGCCGTATCCGCCATGAGGAAAGCAAGGCCGCCGTGAACCCGCCCGCCCGCGTTGACCATCACCTCCATGGCCTTGGCCTGAACCACCGCCCTGCCCTCGCGAGCGCTCACGAACCGAATGCCGTGGTGGGCAAGCAGCGGCCCATCTGCCGCCACCGAGTCCAACACCGCTTCCGGCGCATCTCCAGCTTCCATTGCCGCTTCCCACTCGCTTCAATTCCCTGAGTGTAGCCACATCGCAGCCGCGCACCAGCCTTCCATGGGGGTATTAAAATTAATTTAGTGTACTAGTTGACTAGGACACTAATAGTCTAGTAGGCTGGCCTCATGAACGAGTGGAACGACAACGAACCCATCTACTGGCAACTGCGGCGGATCGTGCTCGGCCAAATTCTCAGCGGCGCCCTGCCGGAAGGCGAAGCGGTGCCGTCGGTGCGCGTCGTGGCCGGCCAGGAACGCATCAATCCGCTGACGGTGTCCAAGGCCTACCAAACCCTGGTCGATGATGGCTTGTTGGAAAAGCGGCGCGGCCTCGGGCTGTTCGTCACCGCGGGCGCGCAGGAAGCGGCCCTCAAGCAGGAACGGGAGCGCTTCCTAAAGGAGGAGTGGCCCGCCACCCGCACCTTGATTGAAACCCTCGGACTCGACCTCAACCAATTGCTTGAAGGAGAAGACCCATGACCCTCGTGCAAGCGCAGGGCCTAAGCAAGCGGTTCGGCGACGTGCAGGCCCTTGATGGCTTTGACCTGACCGTCGAACCCGGGCAGATCGTCGGCCTCATCGGCCCCAACGGCTCCGGCAAGACGACCGCGCTGAAGGCCATTCTGGGCCTGTCGCGCCTCGACGGCGGCAACATTCAGGCGTTCGGCCTCGATCCATTCAAGCAACGCCCCGATCTGATGCGGCGCACGGCCTACATCGCGGATACCGGCATTTTGCCCCGCTGGATGCGGATTCGCGATCTGCTGGCCTTCGTCGCTTCGGTCAACCCAGCCTTTGATCGCGGCAGAGCCGAAGGCGCCTTGGCCAACACCGAAATCAGGCCGGAAAAGAAGGTGGGAACGCTCTCCAAGGGCATGACCGTGCAGTTGCACTTGGCCATCGTGCTGGCCGTCAACGCCGAGCTGCTGGTGCTCGACGAACCCACCTTGGGCTTGGACATCCTCTACCGGCAGCGTTTTTACGACGCCTTGCTGAACGACTACTTTGCCGAGCAGCGCGCCATTCTGGTGACCACCCACGAAGTCCGTGAGATCGAGCACATCCTCACCCAGGTCGTCTTCATCGACCGAGGCCGCACCCGGCTCCACTTGGGCACGGAGGAACTGGCCGCGAGCTTTGCCAAGGTGGTGGCCAACGCGGAGCGCAGCGACGCCTTAAGGGCCATGAACCCGCTTGCCGAGCGCCGCAGCCTGCGGGGCCGGGAATTCATCTTCCAAGGCGCAAACCGCCAGGCGCTGGCCGAATGCGGCGAGGTCTCGACCCCGAGCCTGCCGGAACTCTTCACTGCGGTCATGGAGGAAAGACGATGAACAGTTTCGTTGGCCTTTGCCGCCGCGAATGGCTGGAGCATCGCGGCGGATTCCTATGGGCACCGGCGAGCGTCGCTGCCGTGATCGTCGTCGCCGTCGTGCTGGTCCTGATGATCGGCCAATTGGACATGGCCCGGGTCGATTTGGACTTGGACCTCAGTGAAGCCGCCGGCTCCGATGTGGAATTGCGCATCGAAGGCGAGGACACCAGCATTCTGGACTTGGTCGACGGCTGGCTGGCCAACCATGAATGGACCGACGAGGAACTCTCCGCCCATTTGAGCGGACTGCTCCGAGGCGTTGCCGAACCCTTCCACTACGTCTATTTCATCGTCCTGGTGTTCGTGCTGCTCGGCGCCCTGCATGACGACCGCAAGGACCGCACGGTACTGTTCTGGAAATCGATGCCGGTGACGGACGCCGAGACGGTGCTGAGCAAACTCGTCACCGGCGTCTGGGTGGCCCCCGCCGCCACCATCGCCACGATCCTCGCTGTGCAGATCTTTCTGCTTACGGTCATCAGCGGCTTGGCCGCCACCCGGGAGACCTTGAGCATCTGGCCGATCTGGGCAAACTCCGGGTTGTTCATCGGCTTGGTTGAACTGCTGGTCGGCTACCTTATTCAAGGCTTGTGGGCTTTGCCCCTTTACGGCTGGCTGCTGTTCGTTTCCGCCGCCGTCAACCGCCTGCCCTTCCTTTGGGCGCTGCTCGCCCCCGCTGCGCTCGTGGCGCTCGAAGCCTTGGTCGGCCTGACGTCGGCGGCGCGAAACTTCATCCACGACCACCTCGGCTTCAGGGCGCTGCCGCGGGGCCATGGCGGCGAAGACACCCTCGTTCACGCAGCCACCGGACTCGGCGACAGCATCGCCCTGTTCGCTACCGCCGACCTTTGGGCGGGCATCGCGGTAGGAGCCGCATTCCTGGCAGGCACCGTGCATTTGCGCCGCACCAAAAACGAGATTTGAGGCTTAAGCCCTCTGTCACGAAGTCAGGCTTGGTTCCATAGAAGCGGAGGATCAACGTGAATGATAGGCAGGGCGATAGGGAAAGATCCCGGGCGCGACGCGCCCTCTGGGCCTCCTTGGCGTTTTACGTTCTCATCGCCTTCGAGTTCCTCTACATGGCCTCGCCTTTTGCGGCCTACTTCTATGCCGTCTATGGCCCAGGGCTCGACTGGTTGGAGCGCTTTGGCGGCACGAGTTGGGTCATCCAGTTCTTTCTGCCGCACATCGTCGAGGAGACGCGCTCGGTGCTGATCGACAACCTTGAAGCGTTCGGAGCTGCGCTGTTCCTCGGCGGTCTGGCCGCGTTTGCGGTCGGCATCGTGCAGATCTACCGCGCCAAGCTGCGCCGGGACGATGCGGTGGTGAGTGGCCTCTACAGCCACATCCGGCATCCGCAATACCTGGCGCTGATCGTCGCCAGCATCGGCATGGCGCTCATCTGGCCGCGCTATCTGGTGGTGGTGATGACGGTGACGGTGACCTTCGTTTACGTCGCCTTAGCCAAGGCCGAAGAGCGCATCTGCTTGCGCCAGTATCCTGGCTATGCGGACTACATGCGGCGCACGGGCATGTTTCTTCCCCCAAGGCTTGCACCACGCACCGGCATGCTTCTTCCGCCGCGGCTTTGGCCAAAGGGCGCCCTGCTGTCAGGCGGGAGCAGCGCGTCTCGGCTTGCCCAATGGGTGTTTGCTTACGCGGTCGCGCTACTGGTTGCGCTGCTGTTGGCATTCGGTTTGCGGGTTCATGCGATAGCTTCCCTGCATGCGATTGAGACAGACGATGGCGTCTATATTTCGGTGACGGCGCTTTCCCAAGAAACCTTGGCGGCAGTGGCGGAAATCGCCCGCTCGGCGCCGCAAGCCGGGCCGGTGCTGAAGGGAAGAACCAATCTGCTGAACTACGTGGTGCCGGTGGACATGTACATCGGCGAAGTTCCCATGCACTTGCCACCCGGTGCGGCATTCGGACACCGGATTCCCGCCGACCACGATCCGGCTCGCAACAAGGTGATCTTTACCCAAGCGCAGTTTGCCGGGGCCGAGCTGCTAGCCGACGGCAACATTCTCTGGCAAGCGATCAACAAAAAAGCGCTCCTCGAGGTGCATGTGGACCTTGATGCCGGCAAGGTAACGGCCACCTACCCGCCGCCTGCGGAGCCGCTGTACGGAGACCGGCAGGTACCCGTGTTCTGATGTCCGCCGGCCTCCCTTCACAAATCGTCCGCACATGCGTTAAATGAACGCTTTTCAGGATCTAGGCGCAGTTCTGAACAATTGAGCGTATCGGCCGTCGCGGTACTTTCTACCGCAGATGAACTCAAGCCAGCGTGGCGATTCCCGTGGATCACTGTTTCACACCTTCAGAACTCCTAGCGCTTTCCGCTGAACCCAATTGGGCGCAGGAAGAGCCGGAGCGGCGACGCTGGCTGGCCGTGCAACTGGCGGCGGAGCCGGACTTGGGCCCCAGGGACACAGCCCGGCTGTGCGCGTGGCTCACCCGGCAGCCGGTTCCCGTCATCGGCGTTGCCGCGCAAGGGCCATCCCTTTTGGCCGACGCCGTGGATTTGGTGGTTGAAGGCCCCGCGGAGCTGGATTCCGTCACCAACAGAATCGAGCGCTTTCCCCACGCCAGTGCCGTGCTGGTGCAGGTGCTGAGAACTTGCGGCCAACTGGATGTGGCGAGTGCGCTCGTGGTTGAGTCGCTAGCTTACGCGACGCTGCAAGGCGGCGCGGAATTCGCCCGCTGGCTGGCTGGCAGGTCGCAGCGGCGCTCCCATCCGGCTCCCGCCGAAGACGTCGTGCTGCTGCGCCGCCAAGGTGACGAGCTGCACGTCGTCCTCAACAGCCCCAGCAATCGCAATGCCCTTTCCGCAGCCATGCGGGACGCGCTGGCCGATGCCTTTCGGTTTGCCACCCAAGACAGCTCCATCGCCCGCATCGAGCTATCCGCTAAGGGCCCCTGCTTCAGCGCCGGCGGCGACCTGACCGAGTTCGGAACCATGACCGATCTGGCCGAAGCCCATCGCATCCGCATGCTGCGCATGCCCGCCGGCTACCTCGCCGCCTGCCGCGACCGTTGCACCTTCCGTCTGCACGGCGCCTGCATCGGCGCCGGCATTGAACTGCCCGCCTTCGCGGCGCGCCTGGTCGCCAAACCCGATGCCACCTTTCGGCTGCCGGAGGTCGGCATGGGCCTCATTCCCGGCGCCGGCGGTTGCGTCAGCATTCCCCGCCGGATCGGTCGGCAACGCACTGCTCACATGGCGATCCTAGGTGAGGCGATCGGCGCCGAGCAGGCACTCGCCTGGGGGTTGATCGACGCGATCGAGGAATAGGCTTCCCGTTCGGATCCATCAACGGAATTGTAAATAATATTGCCATTGTGAACGGTGGCCCTGATGCAGGCGCTGTCAAGCCGAACACGCGCCTCCCGCCAAGGCCGGTCAAGCAGGCAAAGATCGGCCGCCACGCCAACGGCGATGCGGCGCGGTTGGTGGGGCTCATCAAGGGCGCCCAGGAACAGGGAGAGGGCCTCCTCGGGCGTTAGGCGCTCCCGCTGGCCAAGGATATCGCCAGACGCCGTTAGCCGAGTGACCGCAGCGCGCATGGCCCGCCAAGGGTCGGCGTGCCCAAAGGGGGCGTCGCTACCGGCCGCCAAGGGGATGTCGCCGTCCAGAAATGCACGGCAACGGTACAGCCAACTATGCTCCGCACAAGGCAGCTCGCGCCGGTAGGCATCACCCCTTTCCGCGATGAAGTGGGGCTGGGTCACCACCAGCAAGCCAAGTTCGCGCAGTTGCGAAAGCAAGGCTGGCGGGGTGATCGATGCGTGTTCGATGCGATCACCGGGACAGGCGCCAGCTTCTCGAAACGCAGCGAGGGCGAACACGAGTTCCGCTTCGGTGACGCAATGCACCGCCACCTCCCGGCGCCGGGCGTGGCTCGCCCTGACCAAGTCGCAGAGATCGTCGAAATCGGGAAGATCGGAATCGTGCAGATGAACTTTGGTGGGCCCGGTGAGCCTGTGACTCATCTGCAACATTCCGCCGACGCGGACTGCCTGCAACAGGCTGCCATCGGACCGCAGCTCTTCGAACCTTGCGGCGGCAGTGTCATCGTTGTGGGGCGTCAAGTCGGTCAAGCCCGTCACCCCGTAGGAAGCGAGCCGAGCGCTGGCCTCCCCTACTGTCGGGATTGTCCGGCCCCACAGGTTGCCCAGCGCTTCATCCTGGTCGTAGAACCGCCCTTCATCGTGGAAGGGCGGGGAGCCATTCCCAACAGTACGTGCGAGACGCTCGAGACCCGCGCCATTAACCACCCACAACCGTCCGCTGCGATGTTGCATGCGCACGGGAATGCCGGGCAAGTGCCGGTCCAGCCAATGGCGGTCGATGTCCCCGGCAACGCTTTGATGGTAGCCGATGCCGCGAATCCATCCGTCCTTGTTCGGCCGTGCGCACCCGAGCGCTTCGATCAACTGTTCGGCCGTGCGCACCTTCGGTGGCCCGCAGGCAACGGAATCCAGTGCCGCCGCATAGGCCATCAAGTGAATGTGGTGGTCGTTGAGGCCCGGCAGCGCGGCGCCGCCGTGCAGGTCGAGCACCTCTTCTCCGGAGCGGCGCGCCAGACGCCCGATGGCCGTGACCTTGCCATTCTCAATGCGCAGGTCGGCGATGTCCGCGCCATGGATCTCCGCCCTAGTAATCAGCACGGGCCGTTCAATTCCTGTAGCACGGCTACCGTATCCGCCCCAGAGTCAGATACGGGCGCCGATGGGGCTCGCCGCTCAAGGCCCTCGGTAGCCCGGCCAAGTCGTGCTGCCCGCCACCACCGGCGGGCTGATCCAATCAAGGCGTCACTGCCCGATTCGTCAATCTGGCGAGCAAGCATGCTGCCTGCCACCCCAGCAAGCGAGAGGGAGATGAGGCGGCTGCCGCCCCCCAGCCAGCTCAGCCAAGCGGCCCGTGCGGCTTCCACCCCAGTCAGCGGGTCGGCGATGGCGTCACCGGCGAACTGATAGGTGCCGGTCGCGGCGCGCATCAGATCTGCGAGGCCGGCCGCAACCCCGGCATCGTCGCCGAAGGCGATCCGGTCCGCGCCGACGCCATCGCGGCCGTAGCCGGTGATGCTGATCCAAGTTCGGCCCGCTCGGCGCCGCACCCATTCCTCGGCCTTGATGCCGAGCTGCCTCAACGCCCTCGGACGGGACGACTCGATGACGATGTCAGCCTTCTCAACCAGGCCGCGCAATAGGGCAAGGTCCCCTGGCGCGCCAAAGTCCAATGCCACGCTCCGCTTGCCCTGATTCAACAGCGCATGGAAATCCGCGTTGCCGAACCGCGCACCGTCCGGCCGCTCGGTGGATTCAACCTTGATGACGCGGCCGCCGCAGAGCCACAGCAAATGGCCGCACAAAGGCCCCGCCCACAACGCCGACAGGTCCAACACCAAGGGTGGACCCGGCTTGGGCTTCAGGTTCCGGCAATCGCCAAGCGGATCGCCATCGACAACAATCGATGGGTGCGCCATTGAAAGACTGCAAATGCCCGAATGTCCGCAGCCCTCCAAGGCATTGCGCGTGGCCGCGACGGCGAGGCCGAGCAGGCGAGCGCGTTCAACGAGCGATTGCGTGGCGCGCTCGCGCACCGCCTGGTTCAGTCGTGGCCAAGACCAAGTGCCATCGGCGTCGGCTTCGAGCCAAGCCGCGAGCAGCTCCCAATCGGAGTGCCTCGGCAGATTGACCGCCAGCATGCCGTCCGCAGTAGCGACGAACCGACAGGCGCCGCTCGGCGAACAACCATCCCGCCATGGGCCGCCCGTGCAGAGCATGCGTTCCAAGAGCAGTTGGGCACCCTCCAGCGCGGCGATGGATGCCGCGCCCGGCAGGCTCGCGAACTCCGCCAGCAAAACGTTCAAGGCGGTGGACAACGGCGGCGGCACGTGCGCGCCGAAATGGCTGCCCGCCCCGTCAACCCGACGCTCTCGAACTCCGACGGCGGACACGGAATTCAGGCGAACCACCGCTTGATGCTTCGACGCAGCAGCTTTCCGGTCTCGTTGTACGGCAGTTCATCCACGAAACGGAATGCTTCGGGCACCCGCGAGGACCGCAGTCGGCTCCGCACCAAATCCCGCAACGCGTCTTCGGATGTCGACGCGCCGGATTTGAGCACCACCGCAACGCCCACCGCTTCCCCCCATTGCTCCGAGGCCACCGCCACCGCTGCTGCATCCCCCACCGCGGGATGGGTGAGCAGCACGTCCTCGATTTCGGCCGGAGATATGTTCTCGCCACCGCGCACGATGACGTCATCGGCGCGCCCACCGAGGTGCAGGTATCCATCGGCGTCCAAGTGGCCGATGTCCCGGGTCGGGAACCAGCCGTCCGAGTCGATGGCGCTCCGCTCACGGTACTCGCCGGAAACCTGCGGGCCACGCACATAGATCTCGCCCGTTTGGCCGGGGGCCAGCGCCTCGCCGTCAGCATCTCGAATCTCGATTTCCACCGACGGCAGCGCCTGGCCCACGGAACCCAATCGCCGACGCATTTCGGGCTCGTCGCTCGCCACCGCCTGCCGGTGGTCCTCGGGGCCGAGAAGCGTGATGGTGGAACTGGTCTCGGTCAACCCGTAGGCGTTCGTAAAATCGACGGTGGGGAACAAGCCGAGCGCCCGCTCAATGACGCTGACCGGCATGTGACCGCCGCCGTAGGCGATGGCGCGCAGCGTCCGCAAGTCCCAGCTCCCGCCGCCATCTTCCAGCTCTTCCACGATGCGCGCCAGCATGGTCGGCACCACGAAGGCGCTGGTCACCGCTTCGCGCTCCACCAAGTCCAGCCATGCCGGGGCGCTGAAGTCCGCAAGCTGAACGATGCGGCGTGCCGCGTAAATGCTGCTCAACAGTGCCGATATGCCCGCGATGTGATAGGGCGGAACCGAAACCAGGGTGGCCTCGTCCTCCTCCGCCGACATGAACTCCACACTGCCGAGGATGTAGGACATCAAGTGTTCGTGACGCAGAATCGCGGCCTTCGGCGGCCCGGTGGTGCCACTGGTGAAGAGTTGCACTGCCACGCCCGGATCGTCGGGCCAAACAGGGTCCGGGTCTTGGTGGGCCAGAGCCTCCTCAAGGAACTGCGCACTCGTCAGGGCTTCGCCTATCCCTGGATCGCCCCGGTGGGCCGCCCAATTGTCGTCATCGGCAATCAGGTACAGGGAATCCAAGCGCGCGATCAGCGCCTTGATCTGCTCGGCTGGCAACCGGTAATTGAGCGGCGCATAGGGCACGCCCGCCATGGCGGCGCCGAACAGCGCAACTGGAGTGGCTGCGCTGCTGACATCGAGCAGCGACACAAACCGGCAGCCCGATGCCCGGATGCGCTCCGCCGCCCCGCCGGCAGCGGCAAGGATCTCCGCGGCCGCGTAGTGCCGGCCCCCGCTGGTCAGCGCAATCCGGCCCACGCCCGCCTCGGCGGCCATCTGCAGCAGCATGGCGACGTTCATGAACCGCGCCGGTCAGAACGCAAAAGAACCCTAGTCAGAGGACGGCAGCTTCTTGGCTTGCTTGACCGCCAGCGGCGCGCCGCCTGCGGCGAGCGACCCCTCGCCAGGCT
Organism: Gammaproteobacteria bacterium; assembly: GCA_009843635.1. Classification (GTDB taxonomy): domain Bacteria; phylum Pseudomonadota; class Gammaproteobacteria; order Pseudomonadales; family Azotimanducaceae; genus Azophilus. The sequence continues at coordinate 33,299 of VYDB01000098.1, read as the reverse complement.
TTATGCAGAGCACTTCAAGCGATTGGTCGTCGTTGACGTAACGCTTGCCCACTTGGCAACCGTTCATCTCCGCCGCCACTGCCTGCGCGCCATCGACGGACTCGTCGAGGCCCAACATCGGCACCCCGCCACAGGTGAGGCTCGCCTCGCCCGCACCCTTGACGATCATCACTTCCGCGGTGCATACGCCGCTCTTCAACCTGAGCCCCGGCTTCAACGCTGTCATGAACGGGTTTCCCCAGTGTTCCCGAACGCTCAAGACTAACCCATTTGCCCAGCGTCTCGCACACTCGGCAAGCCGCCCGGACACGACTGCCCTTCACAAACCCGGTGCTGCTGCGGTAAAACCCTCGCGTTCAATCAATCAAGGAATGGCACATGGCTTGGGACTTCGAAACCGACCCCGATTTTCAGCGGGAACTCGACTGGATGGACGACTTCGTGCGCGAGGAGATCGAGCCCCTCGACTTCATCATCGGCCATCCCAACGACTTCACGGACCCGAATCGCGCAAAGCTCATTCCGCCCCTGCAGGCCGAGGTGAAAAAGCGCGGCCTGTGGGCCTGCCACCTCGGGCCGGACCTCGGCGGCCAAGGCTACGGCCAGCTCAAGCTGGGCCTGATGAACGAAATCCTTGGCCGGGCGAAGTGCGCGCCGGTGGTGTTCGGCTGCCAGGCGCCGGACTCGGGCAACGCCGAGATACTGGCCCACTACGGCACCCAGGCACAGAAGGACCAATACCTGCAGCCGCTGCTCGACAACGAGATCTGCTCCTGCTACTCCATGACCGAACCCCAGGGCGGCGCCGACCCCAAGGTGTTCACCTGCTCCGCTGAACTGATCGGCGATGAGTGGGTGATCAACGGCGAGAAGTGGTTCTCGTCGAACGCCCGCTACGCCTCCTTCCTGATCGTCATGGCGGTGACCGACCCGGAAGCGCCGCCCTACCAGCGCATGTCCATGTTCATCGTGCCCGCCGACACGCCGGGGGTGGAGATCCTGCGCCACGTGGCGGTCGGCTACGAAAGCAAGGGGGCGCACGCCTACATCCGCTACAACGACGTGCGCGTGCCCCGCGACCACCTGCTCGGCGAGACCGGCCAAGGCTTCATCGTCGCCCAGACCCGGCTCGGCGGCGGCCGCATCCATCACGCCATGCGCACCGTCGGCAAGATCCGGCGCGCCTTCGACATGATGTGCGAACGCTCCCTTTCCAGGGAGACCCAAGGCGAGGTGCTCGCGCAAAAGCAGCTCGTGCAGGCCATGATCGCGGATAGCTGGATCGACATCGAGCAGTTCCGCCTGTTCGTGCTGCGCACCGCCTGGAAGATCGACCGGCTGAAGAACTACAAGGAAGTCCGGGCCGACATCTCGGCGGTCAAGGCGCAGATGCCCAAGGTCTATCACGACGTGTACGCCCGCGCCCTGCAGGTGCACGGCTCCTTGGGCCTGTCCACTGAAATGCCGTTCGCCGCCGGAGTGCTCGACAGCTTCCACATGGGCTTGGCGGACGGCCCCACCGAGGTGCACAAGGTGACGGTGGCCCGCCAAGTGCTCGGCCGCTACCAAGGCACCGAGGACCTCTTCCCGGACTACCACTTGATCCGGCGCCGGGAGCAAGCCTTGGCCAAGTACGCGGACTTGATCGAGCTGGAGGTGGCCGAAGGCTAGCGGCGCTCCGCGCCATCCAATCCTTAAAGGGAGACCAAAATGACCGAAGCAGCCTCTTACACGCCCCCTCGGGTCTGGCAATGGGATAAAGAGAGCGGCGGCCGATTCGCCAACATCAATCGCCCCATCGCCGGGGCCACCCACGAGAAGGCCCTTCCCGTGGGCAAGCACGCCCTGCAGCTCTACTCCTTGGCCACGCCCAACGGCGTGAAGGTCACCATCCTGCTCGAGGAACTGCTGGAACTCGGCATCGCCGAGGCGGAGTACGACGCCTACCTGATCAACATCGGCGAAGGCGAGCAGTTCGGCAGCGGCTTCGTGGCGATCAATCCCAACTCCAAGATCCCGGCGCTCGCCGACCACAGCACCTCGCCGCCCACCCGGGTCTTCGAATCCGCCGCCATCCTGGTTTACCTTGCGGAGAAGTTCGGCGCCTTCCTGCCCACCGAGCCCAGCGCCCGCGCCGAGTGCTTCTCGTGGCTGTTCTGGCAGATGGGCAGCGCCCCCTACCTGGGCGGCGGCTTCGGCCACTTCTACGCCTACGCGCCGGAGAAGATCGAGTACCCAATCAACCGCTACACCATGGAGGTGAAGCGCCAGCTCGACGTGCTGGAGCGCAACCTAGCGGAGCGCCAATTCCTGTGCGGCGACGACTACACCATCGCCGACATGGCCAACTACGGCTGGTACGGCGCGCTGGTGCTGCACAACATCTACGAAGCCGCCGAGTTTCTGGACGTGGCCTCATACGCCCAGGTGACCCGCTGGGCCAAGGAGATCGAGGCCCGGCCCGCCGTGCAGCGCGGCCGCCGGGTCAACCGCCCTTGGGGGCCGGAGGAAACCCGAGTGCCCGAACGCCACGGCCCGGAGGACTTCAAGTAGGGTTGGCGGGTGGGGAAGCCAGTTCGATCAGTGACTGGTAGGCGTCGAGCAGGGCCTCTTCAGAAGTGCCGGAATAGTTCACGTTGACCAACAGCGCCTGATCGACGATGCCCGAAAAGGCAGCCAACTGGCTCCGGCACTGTTCAATGGTGCCGACGATGGCCACCTTGTCGAGCACCTCATCGCCCATCGCCTCCATGGCCTGATCCATGCGGCCTTCGGGCACATGCTTGGCCGCGGTTTCGGCTGCCTTGGCAAAGCCCTGCTCGCAGAGCAGGTGATGGTAGTAAGGGTGCGGCAGCGGGTCGTAGAGCCGGCAAATGGCGGAGCGGGCGGCGTTGCGGGCCACGGCTTCATCTTCATCCACCGAAACGAACGGAGCGAAGTAGATGCCGAGTCCACTCGGGTCGCGCCCGGCTTCGGCTGCCGCCCCTTGGAACACCGGCTTTAGCTCGTCGCGAACGTACTCCGGCGACAGGAGGGCGCCGAGCGCCAAGCCATCGGCTACCCGTCCGGCCACCGCTGTCATGCGGGGATACAGGGCGGCCAGGTACACCGGTATTGCCGGGCGCAACGGTGGCACGGCGGGCGCCCAGTTCATGCTGTGCATCTCGCCGCGCCATTCCAGGGTCTCGCCGAGCGGCGTGCCGACGGCCTTGCGCAGCAAGGTGACGTACTCCGCCATCTTGCGCAGGGGCCGCTCTCGGGGAACGCCCTGCCAGATGTCGTTGATGTGCTTGTTGCCGCTGCCAACGCCCAGCACCAAGCGGCCGCCGCTGAGTTCGTCGAGATCGACGGCGCTCATCGCCGTCACCCACACCGAGCGTGCGTAGGCATTCAGGATGTAGGGGCCAATCTCCACCCGATCGGTCGCCATGGCGATGGCCGCCAAGCCGACAAAGCCGCTGCGCCAAGCCTCGGTCAGGTAGATCGAGTCAACCCCCGCCTGCTCCGCCCGGCGGGCCAATTCGACCATCTTGTGCATGCCGACGCCGCCGCCGGAAAAAATCAGTCCATGTCGCATTGCAATCTCCTAGCCCACGCTCGGTAGCTTGACTGTCGCCGTTCCCAAAGCGGTCGCCAGCCCGGCTTGGTTGCGGTTCTGCACCTGCACCTCCACCAGGCGGTCCTCCCCATCGGCCCACTTGCGGGTCACCGAGCCGGAAACCACGTTGGTGTCGCCGACGATGTTGGGATGGCGAATCGAGGCGTTGAGCTTCAGCAGCGTGCCGTCGTCCCCCATCCAATCAGTGACCGCCTGGGCGAGCCAGCAGACGCGCTGCGGCCCGTAGTCAAACTGGCCGGGCATGCTGCGGCGCTTGGTCGCGTGCTCCTCGTCGAAACGGCCGCCACCGCCCAAATCCGCCGAACCCTCCGCTTCCAAGTAGGCGCGCTTGGCGCGTCCGGTGCCGAGCACGCCGTGGGTGAACAGGAAAAGCTCGGAGACGGTGTAGGTGCCCTTGGGCAGGTCCGGGATCGCCTCCCCCTCCGCCACATCCTCCCAATGGCGGGGCACCGCCCCCCTACGTTCCCGCTCCCAAACCAGTGGGTCGGCAGGCACGTTATGAGTTTCCGGTCGGGCGCCAGTGGATTGACCGTCGTAGCGCAGCGTCTTGCCGGTGTTCTCAAAACGCGCCATCAGGGTCTTGACCCGCGCCACCATCTCCTGGCGTTGGTTGGTGTAGGTGACCAGCCCGGTGTTGAACTGGATCGCACCGATACGCTTGGACGACTTGCGCAGGGTCTCGCCAACCACCTCCGTGGCCGTCACCCGGTCGCCCAGCCAGACCGGCCGCACGAACTCGATGTCCGCGCCGGCGTAGTTGACCGGCAGGTACTGGGTGGACACCCGCGCCCGGTCGATGTTGCCGGTCTCCCCGGCGACCACGCCCAAGCTCACCGCGTAGATGAAGGTGGGCGGAGCGGTGACCATGCCGAAACGGCTCGCTGCAGCGTGCTTCGGGTCGCGGTACAGCGGGTTGTAGTCCCCGGCACCATCACCGTAGCGCCGGATGTTGTCGAGGCTGGCCTCCCTGGACGGCCTGAACGCCAGTTGCTGGCCGATTGTCTTCCGATACTCCACCTCGAACTCATCAAGGGTGGTGATCAATTCGGTCATGGGTGCGCTCTCAAAGATAGGCGTTAGTTTACGCCAAACTGGCGGAACCCCCGCTCGGCGCAGGCTGCGGCTGGCGCGCCAACGCTCGGCCGCAGAGCCAGAAGTGCAGGGCCGACCAAAGGCCCAAGGTGACGGTGATCGACAGGGCAACGCGCAGCGAAGCGTCGCCGAACGCGTCGGTCAGGCTGTCGCTGAGCGCGCCGACGATCAGCGGCCCCAAGCCCATGCCCACCAAGTTGAGGCACAGCATCTTGATCGCCGCCGCCACCGCCCGCATGGGCACCGGCGAGAGCGTTTGGATGAGCGCCAAGGTGGGCCCCAAGTAGAAGGGTGAAACGAAGACCGGCAGCGCAAACAACGCCAAGGCCAGCCCCAGTGGGCCAGCTTGATAGGCCAGCACCGACAGCGGCACCACCGCCAACTGGGTCGCGGCAATCATCCATAGGCCGCGCTCGAGGCCACCTCTCGAGAGCCGGTCCACCCACTTGCCGCCAACGAAGGCGCCGACGGCGCCGACCACGCCAAACGCCAGCGCCATCAACAGCCCGACTTCGCTTTGGGACAGGCCGTGGGCGCGCACGAAGAAGGCGGGCAGCCAAGTAGTCAGCCCGTAAGTCACCGTGCCGGATATCGTGGAGGCGATCAGCAGTTGCCGCACCGCTGGGCTGCCGAACATGAACGCCGCTGTCTGGAGGATGGTGGGCGAGGAATCCGCCCTTGGGGCAGGCGCTTCAAAGGCACCGCGGATTGGCTCCCGCAGCCGGGCGTACATCACTGCCGCCAAGGCCAGCCCCGGCACCCCCACTACCACCAAGGCCGCCCGCCAGCCATAGTATTGGCTCACCAGGCCGCCCACCAGGTAGCCGATGATCATGCCCACGTTGGCGCCGACGACCAGCGCCGCCATCGCCGAGGCCCGCCGCTCCTTCGGGTAGTAGTCCGCCACCATGGACTGGCTGGCCGGGCTCACGCCCGCCTCCCCAACGCCCACCCCGATGCGCAGCAGCAACAGCATCACGAAGCCGACCGCCAGTCCGCTCAGCGCCGTCATCAGGGAAAACACGGCCAGCGAAGCAACGATGATGAGCTTGCGGTTGCCGCGGTCGGCGGCGCGGGCGATGGGGATGCCCAAGGTGGCGTAGAACAGCGCGAACGACAGCCCGCCCAGCAATCCCATTTGGGTGTCGCTGACGCCAAACTCCAAGCGGATCGGCTCGAACAGCACCGTGAGAATCATGCGATCGGTGATGGACAGCGTGTAGGCGCTGACCAGCAGAAGCAGCGCGGTTCGGGCTTCCTTGGCACTGGGGACGGACGCAAGGCTCACGGCGCAATCACCTCCCGCTGGGCCCGCTTGGCGATCTCGTTCTCGACCCGCCAGATGCGATCCTGGCCCCAGCAGGCGTAGGCGTCACCATCCGTGCCGCCAGTGACGCGGAAGCTCGGCACACCCCAAAGGCCGGCATCGAGCATGGCGTTCAGGTTGTCGTCCAGCAGCGCCGACCAGTCCGCGTCGCGGCTTGCCGCCTGCAAGTCGCTCCAGTCCAAGCCGGCATTGGCGGCCACTTGGCGAAGGCCCGCCTCCGTCGAGATATCGATTGCCTCCGCCCAGGCTGCGGATAGGTAGGCCGTGACGAAGGCCATGCCCGCATCCAACGCCACCGCACCGGGAAAGAGCGCGAAGGCGCGCTTGACCGGCTCGCCGAAGGGATCAACCACGCGTCCGAAGGGCACGCCATGGGCGCGCGCCTCCCGCGCCGCGTCCGTGAGGATGTAGCGTTGCTTGGGGCGCGGCGCCGGCACGCCGCGCATCATCATGGGCATCACCGGGCGCAGCTTCACGGTGACGCCGCTGCGGGCGATCAAGTCCAGCACCCGCTGGTGGCCAACCGCCGTGTAGGGACTGCGCAGCGACGGGAAGTACTCCAGCACGATGTGGCTGGCATCAAGGCCCGAAGTATCCGTGGGCACCGGCTCCGGCACGCAGGGTTCGCCGCCGCCGAGGCCTTCGGCCAGCAGGCGTGCCTCGAGCAGCCGAATCCGGTCGATGCCCCAGAACCATTCACCGTCGAAGTAGAACATCCCGCCAAGGTAATGACCTAGCCGTTCCCGGAGCGCGTCGCCCCGGCGAACGGCTTCTTGGCCCATTCCGCTGGAATCCGCGGCCTGCAACGCACCCGACCAGAGCGCCTCGCCAACGGCAAATGCTTGAGCCGCGAAGTCGGCGGTATCGAGATGCGCTTCCAACCGATCGTTGGCTTGATCCACGCCCACGGGTTGCGGCAGGGCCGCGGCATCGAACGTCACACCGTAGTCGGCGGCAACGCTCCGCGCATCCTTGAGTGCCCAAGCCTCGAAGTGCTCGCTGCTGCCTTGAAAGGCAGCGGCTGGCCCTGACACCAGATGGACCTTGAATGGCAGGCCGTAGGCCACCTTCAGGGCATCCAGTTTCTGCACCGCCAAGTGGCTGTAGGGATCATCCACCTGATGGAAGTAGTGCACCGCCTGGGCTTCGCCGGACAGCCTTCGCCTAAGCCGAGCCCGGCGCCTTGACGAGCGCAGGAACGCCTCGGAGGTCATCAGCCGCATCGCTTGGGAGCGAATGCGGGTCTTTAGGCGCTCAGGGTTCACGGATGTGGATATCGGTGGAATCCGGGGGCAGGACGAAGGTGTGCAGGTCACGGACCAAGAGGGTATCGGGACTCAGGCCGCGGGCAAACATCCTCTCGGCCAAGGCATTGGCCGGCACCGGGACCAAGTGGTAGTAGGCGAGTTGCCGAATGCCGGCTTCGGCGGCCCGCTCTTCGATGCTGAGCGCGTCAGCATGGTAGTCGATCACGTCGGTAAGGATGGTCGGCAAGGCTGGATTGCCCGCCGCTCGCGCCCCTTCAATCATCGGATCGAGCAGCGTCCGCGAGAGCGCATCGTGCAGCAGCAGGTCGGCGCCTTGGGCGGCGGCAAACAGGCTCTCCACGGCGTTGGTGTCGCCGCTGATCACCACCGACCGGCCACGATAGTCCACCCGGTAGCCCACGGCCGGATCGATGGGCGCATGATCGACCGGGAAGGCGCGGATGGTCATCAAGTCGTCCTCCCAAACCACGTCGCCGGGGCTGAACTCGACGGCGGTCATCGGCCCCGCAGGCGGCGCCAGCAGTTCCGGGCCATGGTGCGCGACCCGATAGCCCTGGTCGAGCGAGTAGGCCAGATTGAAGCCAGCGACCACTACGCCGACACCCTTTGGGCCATGCACGTTGAGGCTGGACCTACGGCCCTGCACCCAGCTAGCCAAATTGACATCCGCCAAGCCGGCGATGTGATCCGAATGGAAGTGGGTGAGCAGCACGCCATCCAACCGCCCCATGGGCAAGCGCGCCTGGGCAATGCGCATCGGCGACCGGGCGCCGACATCCACCAGGAAGAAGTGCTCCGGCGTGAGCACGGCAATGCAGGCCTGGGCGCGTTCCGGGTCATTGCCGGCTGGCGAGGCGCTGCCGCAAACCACCACCCGCAGACCCTCCGGCGCAGGCGGGCCTTGCCCCATCACCGCCTGAGCCGCCCGGCTGAACAGCGCATCCTGGCCTGCCGGGGTGTAGTACATGAACGCCGCAACGGCAGCCAGCGCCAACACCAGCGCCACGACACCGTAGAGCAGTTTCCTCATTGCCACTTCCCCAAATCGAACCGGCGCATTGTAGCCTCAACCGGCTTGCCCAACTTCGGTCTTGACAGGCCCCCATCCCGATTTCACCCTTGTGGCTCCGCCTTGCAGCGCCGTTGCAGGAATCCATGGTCCGCCTATCCGACCTTCCTAGCTACGAACAAGAGCATCTGCTCGCCAAGAACAGCGCGACGCGCGGCCCCGCGCCTTGGGTGGCCCCCGCCAAGCCCCTGGCCGAGCTGCGCATCGCTTTGATCACGACGGCGGGCCTGCACTTCCGCGACAACCCCGCCTTCGACTTCGCGGACGCAAGCTTTCGGCCCATTGCGGGCGACGAGGATGCCGACAACCTCATCATGACGCACAGCTCCGTGAACTTCGACCGCAGCGGCTTCGCCGAAGACGTGAACCTGGTGTTTCCCATCGACCGCTTCCGGGAGCTTGCGGCAGCCAACCAAATTGGATCGCTGGCCAGCGTCCACTACAGCTTCATGGGCGCCGGCCTCCTGCCAGAGGCCTACAAGCAAACCGCCGTGCAAGTGGCCGGGCTGCTGAAGCAGGATCAGGTGGACGCCGTCTTCCTGACCCCGGTCTGACCCAACTGCACCCGCGCCGTGTGCGCCCTCAGCCACTACCTCGAACGCGAGGGCATCCAGACCACCGGCATCAGCTTGGTGCGCGAGAACGCCGTCCACATGCGCCCGCCCCGCTCGCTCTGGGTGAGCTTTCCCTTGGGCCGACCCTTGGGCACGCCCAATGATGCGGAGTTTCAGCACGGCGTCATCGCCGCCGCCCTTGAGTTGCTGGCCCGCCCGAGCGGCCCGGTGCTGGCGGACTATCCCTACGATGCGCCAGCCGCGGACGCGAGTTCGGCCCCGGCCTGCCCGGTATCCTTTCCCAAGGCAGTCGATGACGATGCGGGCTGGCGGGGCCGCCTAGCCGATGAGTTCGCCCTGCTGAAGCCGTGGCACGAGCTCAGTCTTCGGCGGCGCCGCGGCCGCACCCTGGTGGGCGCATCGAGTGACGACGTCTTGGCCAACCTGCAAAGAATGGGCGAACTGCTCGATGCCGACCAATTGCCCCTCGATGACCTCAAGTGGTTCAAGCTCGCCACCGAAGACGCCAAGGCCTTCGCCATCGAAGCCCTGACCGCCCAACCGGGCGAGCATGACCACCGTGCGGTGCAGCGGACCCTGTGGCGAGAAACCCAGTTGGGCGCTGCTCTCGCCGAATTCCATCAACGGTTCCAGCAGGATCCCAAGTGGCGCCTCTTTGCCCGCATCGTGGCGCCCCGGGAAGCGGTCGCCGCCGCTGGCGACGCATCAAACAATACGGAGGCCAACCCATGATGCAGGTCACTGCCCAAACCCCAGGCTTTGCCGCCGATGTCACCGGAATCAACGTTGCAAAGCTATGCGAAGGGGAGTTCGCCGCCCTCTATCAGGCCTGGCTCGATTTCGGCGTGCTGCGCCTTCGCGGCCAACGGCTGAGCGATGATGAGCTGCAGGCGTTCAGCGCCCGCTTCGGCCCCTTGGAGGAAATCCCCTTGGGCCGAATGCCAGCCGCCCAGCGGGCGAAGATCGGCAATCGATACGTCACCTCGATCTCCAACATCCTAGTCGATGGCAAGCCAATCGGGGGACTGGGCAACGCCGAAGCCCAATGGCATTCGGACATGACCTACACCGAGAACCCGCCCCCGGCCAGCATCTTGCTGGGCATCGAGATTCCGGAGACCGGCGGCGATACCTTCTTCGCCAACCAATACGCCGCGCTGGACGCCTTGCCCAAAAGGCTGCGGGACAGAATTGAAGGGCTGACGATCAAGCACGACGCCGCCCACACCAGCGTCGGCCAGCTCCGTCCGGGCTTTGACCCCTTCGACGATCCCCGCGACGCCCCGGGCGCCATCCATCCCATCATCCGCACCCATGAGGAGAGCGGCCGCAGCGCCCTATATCTGGGTCGCCGGGAATGGGCCTGCATCCCCGGGATTCCGTTTGCGGAAAGCGAGGCCCTGCTCGACGAGCTCTGGTCCTTCGCCGCGCTAAAGGAGAACGTATGGCGCCAGCAATGGCAGCCCTACGACCTGATCATCTGGGACAACCGCTGCGTGCTGCATCGACGCGACGCCTTCGACCAAAGCACCCGCCGACTCATGCGGCGCTGCCAAGTCCTGAGCGACACCTGAACAACCCAAGCTGACTGCAATTGTCCGCGAACGGGCAGTTGGGGCAATATCGGCGCACTGGAGGCGGAATAACCATGAAGCACGACGAAAGCACGGGGCCCGAAGGCTACCGCGTGGGAGCGGTTGAGGCTTGGGTCAAGGACCACATCGAGGGCCTGACCCCGCCCTTGCAGTGGACACGCCTGGAAGGCGGCCACTCCAACCTCACCTATCGGCTGGACGACGCGGAAGGCCGCCAGGCGGTCATTCGCCGCCCGCCCCAAGGGGAACTGCTGCCCAAGGCCCACGACATGAGCCGCGAATGGTCGTTGATCTCCGCACTGGGGCAAACCCCCGTGCCGGTGCCCAAGGCGCTCGGCTTCTGTGAAAACCCCGACGTCACCGGCGCTTGGTTCTACGTCATGGGCCTGATCGACGGGCGCCCGCTCTACAACGCCGATGACACCCGGGCGCTGGTGCCCGAGGATCAGCGGCGGAAAACCGCCCATTCCTTCATCGACGTGCTCGGCGACCTGCATGCGGTGGACCCCGACGCCGTTGGCCTAGGCGAACTCGGCAAGAAGGAGAACTACGTCGGCCGGCAACTCAAGACCTGGTACCGCTCCTGGACCTCGTCCATCGAGGCCGCCGACTACGATGACCGACGGGCGCACGGGATACGGGACTTCCTGCTCGCCAACATTCCCGACCAAGGCCCGGCGCGAGTGGTGCATGGCGACTACGGGCTGCACAACTGCCTGGTCGGCCCCGACTGCACCATCGCCGCCGTGGTGGATTGGGAGATCTCCACGCTCGGCGATCCATTGGCCGATCTCGCCTACGCGCTGAACCCTTGGCCCGATCCCAGCGACGATGAGCCGATCGCGCCCGAAGCGGCCACCGCCCCGCCCGGATTCCCAAGCCGCACCGAACTCGCCGAACGCTACGCCGAGCGCACCGGCCGGGACCTCTCCCAGCTCGACTACTACGTGGCGTTCAACCGCTGGAAATCAGCCTGCATCGTGCATGGCGTGTACGCCCGCTACTGCGCGGGCAAAAAAAGCACGGAAGGCATCGACCTGGACGAGCTGCGCGAGCGCATTGACCGCTCGCTGGCGCTGTCAGAGCAGGCCCTGAACCGAATCGCCTGATCCAAATTTTCGCTGGACTTGTGGCTTTAAGGGTGTAGAATTGCCCAGACCAAATTGGTAGGACCAAAGTGGTCCTACCAAAAAACCTTCTGCAAGGAGTGCGAAGAGACGATGAGCGCCAAGCACAACCAACTGGCCGGCACCCTCACCGATGAAATCCTCTCCGGTCGCTATCAGGCGGGCGACCGGCTGCCGTCGGAGCGGGAATTGGCGGTGCGCTTCAACGTCAACCGTGGCGCCGTGCGGGAGGCGATGAGCCGCTTGTCGCAGCTTGGCGTGGCGGACATCCAGCCCGGCGGCGCTCGCGTTTCGCCCATCAACGAGGCCAGCCTCGACATCATCGGCCACATGCTGGCTGCCACCCGCGTGCCGGATGCCCAACTGCTGGAGCAGATTTTCGAAGTGGTGGAGCGGCTGCTGAGCATGGCGGCTGAAGCCCTCGTGGAACGAGGGCGGGATGCCGACATAGAGGCCGTTCGAACCCAGCTATCGCTGCTATTCGACAACGGCCTGGACGGCGAAGCCCACGCCGCCGCCCGCATCGAGATGATGCGCACGATCATGATCACCAGCGGCAACCTGGTCTGCCAACTCATCGCCCATGGTCTGTTCAAGCAGTTCGCCCCGACCCTTGAAGCGGTCAAGCCCTATGTGCAACTCGATGTGGAAGCATTCAACCGCATAGCCCGGCGGCTTGAAGGTGCGTTGGCCAACCGGGACCGGCGCGCCGTGCGGGAAGTGTTCGACGACTTCGCCGAACTGCACGCCCGCACCTTGGCCCCGGCCATCGAGGCGGCCGCCCGGCAATCCGTTCGGCATTCTGAATCCCTACCGGAGGTGGCCGCCTCATGAAGCGCAAACTACTGCTCCCCGGCCTCGAACTACTCACGAGACACAAGATGGTGCTGCCTGGCTTGGTCATCCTGGTCGCCACGTTTGGCGCCGTGGCTCTCATGGCCACCAGCCCGGAGCTTGACCCCGACATTCCCGAGCCGGTGGCGCCCACCGTGCGGGTGCTCGACGTGCTGCCCGAGTCCATCCAGCTCCGGGTTCACTCCCAAGGCACCGTCACGCCCACCCAGGTCACCGCCCTGTTTCCGGAAGTGGCCGGACGGGTGGTATGGATTTCCCCGGCCCTGGTCAACGGCGGCTACTTTGAAAAGGGCACCGTGCTGTTGATGCTCGACGAACAAGATTACCGATCGGCCCTGCAGCGTGCCCAAGCGGCGCTCACCCGGGCTGAAGCGGAATACGACCACGCCCGCTACGAACACCAGCGCATGCGCAGCCTGGAGCAGCGCCGGCTGGCCAGCCGCTCGCAGATGGAGAACACCCTGAAGGAGCAGCGGGTCAAGCAAGCGGTGCTTCAGGACGCCCGCGCCAATTTCGACCAGGCCCAGCGGGATCTCGAACGGACCGAGGTCCGGGCGCCCTTCAACGGCTTGGTGCAGAGCGAGTCGGTGGACGTCGGCCAACTGGTGGGACGCAACATGTCGGTGGCCACGCTCTACGCCAGCGACCAAGTTGAAGTGCGCCTGCCCATCGCCGACCGGCAGCTCGCCTTCCTCAACGTGCCCTTGGGCCAGCGCGGTGCCTTGCCGGAAGAAGCGCAGCCCCAAGTCACCCTCTCCGCCGAATTCGCCGGACGGACGCTGCAATGGTCCGGTCGTATCGTGCGCACCGAGGCGCAGATCGACACCGCCAGCCGCATGGTCAACGTGGTGGCCCGAGTCAACAGCAGCGACCATGCCGAGCCGCCCGCCGTGGGCCTGTTCGTGGATGCCGACATCGAAGGGCTGACCGTCGATGACATCGTGGTGCTGCCGCGCATCGCCCTGCGCAACGGCAATCGCGTGCTGGTGGTGGATGAGGAAGAGCGCCTGCGCTTTCGCGACGTCGAACCCCTGCGCTTGTACCAGGACGACGTGTTGATCGTCGGCGGGCTCGAGCAAGGCGAGCGCGTTTGCGTCTCGCCCATGCAGACGCCGATCGAAGGCATGCGGGTGCGCCCCGTCGCTGACCCTGACCAAGCCGCCACCTAGCCGGCCCCCTATCATGCACACCGCCATCGCTTGGTTCGTCCGCAATCCGGTCGCCGCTAACCTGCTAATGTTCATCCTGTGCGTCGGCGGGATCCTAGCCCTGCTGACGGTCAACCAGGAGGAGTTTCCCAACATGGAGATTCCGATGGTGTCGGTCACCGTGCCGTACCTTGGCGCCGCTCCGGAGGAAGTGGAACTCGGCGTGTGCATCCGCGTCGAGGAGGCCATCGACGGCATCGACGGCATCGAGGAGATTTACTCGGTCGCCAGCGAAGGTTCCTGCCAAGTGATGGCGGAACTGGCGCTCAACGCCAATGACGTGGTGGCGCTCAACGAAATCAAAAGCCACGTCGATGGCATCAACAGCTTCCCGGTGGAAACCGAAAAACCCATCGTTTCCAAGCTCTCCATTGTCCGCAACGTCGTCCAAGTGGCCCTCTCCGGGGACGCCGACGAGCGCATTCTCAAGGACTGGGGCCAGCAGTTGCGCAACGAAATCGCCGCCATCGACGGCATCTCCCAAGTGGGCATCAAGTACGCGCGCCCCTACGAGATCTCCATCGAGGTGTCGGAACGCGCGCTGCGGCGCCACGGGTTGACCTTGGATCGCGTGACCCAGGCGGTGCGCAACTCGTCGCTCGACATGCCCGGCGGCACCATCAAGTCCGACGGCGGTGAGATTCTCATCCGTTCCAAGGGCCAAGCCTACTGGGGCGTGGAATTCGAGGATGTGGTGGTGCTGACCCGCGCCGACGGCACCAAGGTCACGCTCGAAGAGGTGGCCGACATTCGCGACGGCTTTGAGGAGGGCGACCTCTACGCCCGCTTCAACGGTGAGCCCGCGGTGGTGATCGAGGTCGCCCAGATCGGCGATGAGGACATCATGAAGATCGCCGAGATGGTCAACGACTACGTCGAGGAAGTCCGCACCCGTCTGCCCGAGGGCTTAAGCGTCGCCATCTGGACCGATACCTCCAAGGAGCTGGTGGAGCGCTTCAGCGTCCTGAACACCACCGCCGGCGGCGGCTTGGCCCTAGTGCTGATCATTCTGGCGCTGTTCCTGCGCCTGCGCCTGGCCATGTGGGTGGCCGCCGGCATTCCCATCGCCTTGTTGGGCTGCATCGCCACCCTGCCTTACATCGACATCAACATCAGCACCCTGACGGTGATCGCCTTCATATTGGTGCTCGGCATTCTGGTCGATGACGCCATCGTGGTCGGCGAGCGCATCCACTCCCAGGAGCAAATCGGCAAACCGCCCATGCAAGCCGCCATCGACGGCACCTGGGAGGTTTCCATTCCGGTGATTTTCGGGGTGCTGACCACCGTGGCCGCATTTCTTCCCTTGGTGCTCGTGGAAGGCGCCATGACCGAATTCTTCGGCAGCATCGGCATCGTCGTCATGGTTGCGCTGGTGTTCAGCATCATCGAGTCCCAACTCATCCTCCCCGCCCACCTGGCCCACCGCAAGCGCAGCCGGTCGCAAAAAGGCCTCGGCCACTTTTGGAACGGTATCCAAGGCCGCATGGCGGATGGCCTTGAGGCCGTGGCGGTTCGTCACTATCTGCCGATGGTGCGGCGGGCCATCGAATGGCGCTACGTCACCGCCGCGGTTGGCGTGGGGGTGCTTATCCTGGCCTTGGCGCTGATCTTCAGCGGCCGCGTCACCTTCGGCTTCTTTCCCTCCATCGAAGGCGACCGCATCTACGGCCAACTGGAACTGCCCCAAGGCGTTGCGGTGGAGCAGACGGTCGAAGCGGCGCGCCGGATCGAAGCCGGCGCCGCCAAGTTGAACGAAGAGCTGACCCGGCAGCTTGGACGGGACAGCGACATCGTCATCAACCAACTGACCAGCATCGGCACGGCCGTGGCCCGCGACGGACCCGGCATGCGGCTGCGCCCCGGCCGCAGCCACTTCGCCGAAGTGGTGATTGAACTGCCCCCGGCACGGCAACGGGACAACCTAAGCTCCAAGGACATCGCCAATCGCTGGCGGGAACTGACCGGCCCCATCCCCGATGCAGTGAAGCTCAGCTTCAACGCCGACCAATGGTCGGCTGGCGAGCCCATCAACTACGAGATCAGCGGCACCGACGTGGATCAACTGCGCACGGCGGCTGCGGAACTCCGCTTCGAACTCGCCCGCTACGAGGGCGTGTACGACATCAGCGACTCCTTCCGCGCCGGCAAGCAGGAAATCAAGCTCAGCCTGCTGCCCGAGGCCCGCAACCTGGGCCTGACCCTCGGCGACCTCGCCCGCCAAGTGCGCAGCGCCTTCTATGGTGCCGAGGCGCAGCGGGTGCAGCGCGGGGAGGACGACGTGCGGGTGATGGTGCGCTTCCCGGAAGCGGAGCGGAAGTCCATCGGCAATCTGGAGGACATGTACATCCGCACCGCCGACGGCAAGGAAGTGCCCTTCTACAGCGTCGCCCAGTTCGAGTTGGGCCGCGGCTACTCCTCCATTCAGCGCAACAACCGGCAGCGGGTGGTCAACGTGACCGCCGAGGTGGACCGCGGCACCATCACCCCGGAGGAAGTGATGCGCAGCGTCAACCGCGAAGTCGTGCCCAGGCTTCAGGCCAAGTTTCCGGGCATCCACGTCGGCTTGGCGGGCGAACAGGAGGAGCGCCTAGACGCCATGGGCGGCTTGGCCCAAGGCGCCCTGCTGTCGCTGATCCTCATCTACACCCTGCTGGCGGTGCCTTTGAAGAGCTACATTCAGCCGCTGGTCATCATGAGCGTGATCCCCTTCGGCGCCGTCGGGGCCATCTTCGGCCATTGGGTGATGGGTGTGGAGATGATGTTCTTCTCGCTGCTGGGCATGGTGGCCCTGTCCGGCGTGGTCGTGAACGCTAGCCTGGTGCTGGTGGATTTCGTCAACCGACGCCGCCGGGAGGGCATGCCGGTGGAGGAAGCGCTGGTCACCAGTTGCGGCACTCGCTTCCGTGCCATCATCCTCACCTCGGTGACCACCTTCGTCGGTCTGATCCCCCTGATGAGCAACATGACGCCCGCCACGATGCCCTTCGTCCCGATGGCCATCTCGCTGGCCTACGGCGTGCTGTTCGCCACCTTCATCACCCTGTTCTACGTGCCGGTGCTGTATCGCATCGTGGAGGATCTATTCGGTTGGGACCCGGTCGCCCAAGGCATGCAGGAAGTCGGCGAACCCGCCACGTAGATCTGACGCCGAAGCGGGCTCTTCGGTGTGAGTAAGGAAGCCACCGGCTTGCCCACCACGCCCAGAGGTTGGCACGGCCGAGTCTGGGCGCTGTCTTGGCCAATGATCCTGGCCAACCTGGCCATTCCCTTGGTGGGCGCGGTGGACACCGCGGTCATGGGACGGCTGCCCGATGCGCGCTACCTGGGCGCCGTGGCCATCGGTGCGGCCATCATGAACGCCCTGTATTGGATGCTGGGCTTCCTGCGCATGGGCACCACGGGCCTCACCGCCCAAGCGCTGGGCGCAGGCGACCGCCGGGCGTTGGCCGCCACGGCGTCGCAGGCGGCATTGGCCGCGCTCGCCTTGGGCGCCGCGCTGGTCGCATTCCAAGCACCGCTCAAAGGGCTGGCGCTGTGGCTGTTCGAAGCGAGCCCCCATGTCGAGGCGTTGACCGGCGAGTACTTCAGCATCCGCATCTGGGGCGCACCCGCCCTGCTGCTCTTCCTGGTCGAAATGGGCGTGCTGTTCGGCCTGCAGCGGATGCGCGCAGCCCTGGCCTTGAGCCTGCTGCTAAACCTCTCCAACGCCGCGCTCGACTTCACCTTCGTCATAGGCCTCGGCTGGGACGTGAAAGGCGTCGCCACCGGCACCCTCATCAGCGAGTGGCTCGCCGCATTGGCCGGCTTGCGCCTCGTACTCGGCGCGCTGGCCCGCCAAGGCTGCCAGTGGCCGCGCCTTGAGGCGGTGCTCGACCGGCACCGGCTGGCCCATCTGTTTCAAATCAGCGCCAACCTGGTCCTGCGCACCTTCTTCGTGCAGCTTCCCTTCTTCCTCGTCACCGCCTTGGGCGCCTCACTCGGCGATGCCGTGCTGGCAGCCAACGCCGTGTTGCTGCAATTCCTGCACATCATGGCCTACGGCCTCGACGGCTTCGCCCACACCGCCGAAACCCTGGCAGGCTACGCCTTCGGCAAACGCGATGCCAAAGGCCTGCGGCAGGCCAGCGGCTACAGCGCCGTCTGGGCGGGCTTGACCGCCTGCCTGTTCAGCGCCGCCTACGGACTGTTCGGCGAATCCCTGATCGCGCTGTTCACCGACTTGGCCGAGGTGAGAACCGCCGCAGCTGCCTATCTCCCTTGGGTGGCCGCACTGCCCCTTGCAGCGGTTTGGGCCTTCATGCTGGACGGCATCTTCATCGGCGCCACCCGCACTGTCGAACTGCGCAACGCCATGATCCTCGCCGCCGCCATCTACCTCGCCGTGCTGTGGCTAACCTTCGAACCCTTAAGCAACCACGGCGTCTGGCTGTCCATGCTGGTGTTCATGGCGGCGCGGGGCTTGATTCTGGGGGCGATGTACCCAAAGCTGGAACGGCGCACCCGTTCGGCCCAGCACTAACTCACCCTGTTGTCCAGAGGTCAACGCCGCCTTTGCCACGCGGAATAGGGCCTCGTGGAATGTGCGCCAGTCGCCCTACTCAGGCCTCCATTTGTAAGCCCAAACTGCGACGCACCATCACCGCGATGCACCATCGTGGAAAGCCAATGAAAGCTCGGAGCGCTTCATTGCAGTTCGCCGCCCCTCTTGCAACGCTGCAATTCCTTTCAACTACTGGAGACGCAAAAATGCGTGAACTAACATTTGATGACATGGATCAAGCCAGTGGCGGCGTCCTGCCGATCATTGCACTGGGAGTGGCGGTGGGATCCACCTTCGCCAAGGGCGGCACGGCTTGGTTTCTAGGCGGCGTCGGCATTGGCATGGCGGCCAACCATGCCTGGAACCACTATTCCGACGACAAGTAGAACGGCGGTAATCGGTTGCTAGCCCAACTCGATCATCGCCTTCCTGCGAGCGTGGCACCGGTCACGCTCGCTCCCAACTCCACTTTTGGCAATCCAATCGAGGGCGGCGCGCGGCGCTGTGCTTTCACACGAAACATGCCCCACGGGCAAGGCGTCCGTACGCCACTACACCACAAAATTCGGAATTTTGTAGGAAATCAGCCCCAAAGGGTCGCCATTCTGATATCGAAAGATGGAAGACTTCGGGAAGTATGGCTACCTACCTTGCCAAGACGTTCGGAGGCTGAGAAATTGAACTTCCAATCAACTTTCAGGAGACGCAAATGCGTGAACTCAGCAGCAAAGACATGGTGCTTGCCAGCGGCGGCGCAATCCCAGTTCCTGTCCTCTATGGCGCCTATCTGGTCGCCGGCATCGCCGTCGGTTGGGTCGTGCAAGAGTACTTCAGCAACCAGGAGTGAAGCCGCGTTAAGCTCCAACGGAGACGGATTCCGCGCAAGCGGAATCCGTTTCACCTATGGATGAACTACCCTCCCCCTTCAGGCTCGACATCAAGGCCGCATTGACGGAGATTGCTGCGTCCATTGTTGTCTTTTCGATCGTGTACCGACTCGGCTTCGGCGGCGAGCACGCGCTAATGATCGGCGTTGCAGTGCAGTACGGGGTACGCCTGTGGAGGAAGGGTATTTTTGGCCCGCCGGAAAAAAGGGCTGATGACCGACACATTCCAATACTCACGGGTGCGCACGCTCTAACCTGGCTTAACATTTTCTGCTTGGCCGGCACGGGCGCAGTACTTGAAGGCGCGAACCCGCAGCCGATTCTCAGGCACATTTTCTCCGTTGCATTCCTGTTGTCCTTAGCGGTTGCCAGCCGATATGCTTGGGGCCTCATTTGGTCCAAGGCGGATCGACCGAGGAAGGACTGAGCCAGCGGTCGGATCGACGGCAAGCCAATTCAACGGTGTGAACGATAAGGGGTACCCCTTTTTGGTTCGCAATTGGTTTTGAACGGAGTGGCAACAAACTACAGTTCAACAAACTTGAGGCACACGCAACAGCCGAATCACTACGACGGCAGCATCGCTACAACCGACAATTCGGTTCCAAAAGCAAACTATGTTCAACGCTAACGAAGCCATCCTACCGCTCACTGGCGCCGCGTTCGGTGCCCTGATTGGGTGGGCACTGTTCACCGAGCAGCACAACATCGTTGCCTGCGGCATCATCGGCTGCAGCATCGGCCTGTTGACTAACCGCTGGCGGCGTCGGCGGAACACATAACGCGGAGCGTGGCCGGGGATATCACGCCGGACTGGGCGGCGGGATCGCGGCCAGCCTCGACGACGAATTTCCAAGTGTGCGGCACGGGAGAAATAGCTGACTCCAATCGCTTGGTCCGCAGTTGTTACACTCGTGACGAAACGGAACATGCGGACAGGGAGTTGGCAAATTGATTGACCTCAGCAACATCGACGAATTGAAGCAGGCATGCTCAGGTGCCTTGGAAAACGCACTAACGGACTCCGAGTACGTACAGTGGGGCAAAAATCTACGCGAGTTTCTGGCCGATGTGCGCACGGCAGACCTCAAGACACGTGCGAGCAAAGAGTTCCAGCAGCGAATCTGGGACAACAACCCTGTCAGTTCCCCGGGGCAAGGATTCATTTCAGTTGACGTGGCGATCGCGGATCCCGAGTTCCGCAACTGGCTTGCGGAGCGATCCATGGAAGATCTGCCCGACGCGCCCGAACGCAGGAAGGCGGCGCTAGACAGTTTGTACGGCGAGTTGGAAGAGAAGGTGTGCCAGTACACGAGCCGCACGCCGCGCTTGAAGATCTACAGAGTGCTGGCGGGGCTCTTTCCGCTCGACTTCACCACGGTGGCCAACATCGAATTGACCAAACGTGTTCATGCGGCCATGTTCGGCGAGCGAGGAGGTGCTGGGCCATCCTGTCACGCCAACATCCTTCGACAACTGGACGAAGTTCGAGGGCCGGCTCCGGCCGAAGATGAAATCGATGCAATCGTCGACCGGATGAGGCTGCCATGGCTGCTGTACCAGCACTGTGTGGCGCCGTCGAACGAAGAGAGAACAGTGTCGCCGAGTGTCCTCCCCGGCGAGGAGAGGCTCGAGCCGTTGCCGGCGGCCAGAAGAAGGAAAGGCCTGACGGGTGTTTCCGGAGGTCGACAAGCGTTGCTGAGTATCCTCGAGTTCTGCCGCGATGGAGTCACCCGCGAAGCACTTGTGAGTCATATGAAGACTGTCAATCCCAGGTTGAAGGAAAGTTCAATCGGGACTCAGATCAACGTCATTGCAAGCGAGCTTAACTGCCTGAGGGTTGACGGGAGCCGGATCGTACTTACGGACCGTGGACATGCGTTCCTAGAATCGGACGATCCCGAGGTACTGATGGATTGGCTCGTCACCCGAGTTCTGGGTGTCGACCATGCCTTCGTTATTCTGCGAGACGAGACCCGCTGTTCACCGCAGGAGTTTGTGCAACGGATCCAAAAGGTGAATCCCGGCTGGACCAGTACTTGGGGGCCGCAATTGATCATCAAGGAACTTCGAGCATTCGATATGTTGGAGCTTGATGACAGCAATCTCTTCGTTCTGAGCGATGTGGGGAATGAATGGGCGCAACGAATTCACTGGCAGCCGGAAGCTCTGGAACCGCGCGGGAACCGATCCGATGAATTGATCGCCGTACCGGTCGAACCTGAACCCGTTGCGGTCAATTTGCCCGCGTTCTCCCATATGCACGACGAAATATTGAAACGCGGGCATTTTCCGGAGCGGGTGATCCGACGGCTCCACGCAGGTTTGTGGGCCAACGAGCGCCGTCACTTTGCCGTTCTCACGGGGCTCTCGGGTTCAGGCAAGACGTTGCTCGCGCGCGCATATGGGGAGGCCGTCGCGGGCGAGAACGGGGGAAACGGCCGCCAATTGTGCACGGTGCCAGTGCAGCCTGGATGGTACGATCCGTCCGCGCTGCTGGGGTACGTCAACCCGTTGCAGGGCGATTCCTACGTTCGCACACCAATTCTGGAGTTTCTAATTGGTGCTACGGATGCGCCGGATCGACCGTTCACTGTGGTTCTGGACGAGATGAATTTGTCCCGTCCCGAGCAGTATCTTGCACCCATCCTTTCGGCGATGGAGACCGGGGAGGCTCTGACGCTGCACAGCGAGGGGGATATGTTCGACGGCGTGCCCGCCCAAATCCGATATCCGAGCAACCTGGCGATCATCGGAACGGTCAACATGGACGAAACCACTCACGGAATATCGGACAAGGTCCTGGACCGGGCTTTCACCATCGAGTTCTGGGACGTCGATCTGGAGGCCTATCCCCGTTGGGGGAAGCGGGGCCTCTCCGGGGAACAGGAGAACGAAGTTTGTCTGCTCTTGGCAGATTTGATGGTGAGCCTCCGTCCGGCACGCCTGCACTTCGGCTGGCGTGTTGTCGATGATGTGCTCGACTACACGCATAACGTGATGGCGGACGAGGGCGCACCCAGCCTCCCTACTGTTCTGGATGACGTCGTTTACGCCAAGGTCCTTCCAAAGTTGCGGGGCGAAGACTCGACGCGATTTCGAGAAGCCTTGGGAAAGGCTGCGGAGGTCCTCAAAAGGCACGGTCTGGGAATCAGCGCTCGCAAGGTAGAGGAGTTATCGGACGACCTAGAATCGACAGGCAGTGCGCGATTCTGGCGATAGCCGTGGCGGTCGATTCGACAGATCTACATGTACTATCCTCATCGGATAGTCAGCCAAGCCCATCTTCATGGCGGATTGGCGCGGACCATGTAGCCGTTGGTTTTCGCGAACTCGGCAAGTATCGGATACGAAAAACTGCCGAAGGCGACCGCCTGTTGATCGATGACGAGATTCTCCAATCCGACGGAAACCATTGGACTTGGAGTCCCCGGTTCTATGCAGGTCAAGTGCACGCCGAGCTGCTTGGTCCCGGCGATCGCACACGCGCGACTTACCTGTTGGATGTGTCGCCGGACCCAGAGAAGCTGGGGCGCGACACGTTTCAGGCGATGCTCGAGCGCATTTGGGCGTTCGATCCGAGGTTGGTGCTGGGTACCGAACCCGCCGCAGTGCCGATTGGGCACGAGGCTGCCACGGCTAAGCCATGGCTGGAGTACGCCCGGCTGCGCGCATATGGAGACCGATTCGTTCGTGCGCTGGCGGCTATCGCGCACTGGCCACTTCGGGAACTGCGGGCCGAGAGAGCGCACTTGCCGTTGCCGCAGGTGCGCCGCGCTGACCGACACACGGCCCTGGCCGCCCTCGGTAACCCACAGCTACTGAAGGTGCTCCACGCTGGAGAAGGCGCCGCGACTTCAACAGGAGCGATGCCCCGCTTCGACGTGCCCGTCGCCCGGGAAACGCTCGACGGGGCTGCCAATCGTTGCATTGCAGCCATTGCCCACGAGGTATCCCGCCGTGCTGTCCGGCTCAGGGATGAACTGCAGACGATTGTGGAGAAAGAGTCCGATTCGGCGACGCGGACTTCACTTGGTGCCCGCTGGCCGCGTCGCCGGGAGTTTCTCGATCGGCTGGTTGCGCAACTTCGTCACTTTCTGTGCATCCCACCATTAGTCGACGTGAAGAGGCACGAAATCTCGGCAGCGGGCCTGAACGCGGTTTCCGCCGATCCTGCGTATTCAAACGCCTACGGATCGGGTTGGCGGATTCTGCGGCGGGGTGCTGAAGGTCCGCCACGGGCGGAGCGCATGTGGATATCTCCAACCTGGGAGATCTACGAAAGGTGGTGTTTTGTTCAGCTCTGCGACGCGGTACGGAAGGCCAAGCCCGAATATAGCTGGTCAGTATTGCGAACCAATAGGTGGAAGGCGACGGCGGCTTTGACAGGTTCAGGGAACGGGCACCGGAGTATTGAACTTTTGCTTCAGCCGAAGTTTCCGGCAGGCGATCAAAGACCGAACATCGGCTTCCGCTCGGTTTCCGGATCGCGGGAACCCGATATTGTGTTGACACGAACTGAGGGGGACATGCGGAAGTGGCATGTGCTGGACGCGAAGTACCGAACCGGACGGTCTAACGTCCTTGAGGCGATGGCGTCCGCGCACATCTACAGGGATGCGCTACGCTGGAACGGGCACAGGCCCGAGAGCGCCGTGCTTTTGGTCCCTCGGGCAGGCGACGCTGAGTGGTTGGAAAGACCGGAATTCATCGAAAGGCATCGCGTGGGTGTTTGCGCACTTGGCGCGGAGGCAGACCTTCAAGTCGTCACTGACCTTTTGTTTGCAGACACCGCTGTCCGGTAGGCTTGCCGATTCGGGCAGCAGCGAATCAGACAGATGAGAATCGCGACTTGGAACATCAATGGAGTCAACGCGAATGAAGGTCCTCTTCTTCGTTGGTTGCGCGAGCAGAAACCAGATGTGGTCGCTCTCCAAAAGATAAAGGTTCCCGACCGCTACCTTTGACCTTGAGGGCTACCATGCTGAAGCCCTCTGTTATGGGAAAAAGGACTTCGGGGTTGCGATCCTATGCCGGAAGAAGAACGGGACGAAACCGAGGGTTCTGCACAAGGGGCTGTACGGGCAGGAGCAGCTAGGTGCGAGGCTTCTGACAGTGGAAGTAGACGGATTGGAGTTCTCATCTGTCTATGCTCCCTATGGCAAGAGCGAGAATATCCAACCCAAGCTCGACTGGTTCGAGTGCCTGACCGAGCACTTAAACTCAACGGGCTCACGGGCAGCACAACGAGTGCTTTGCGGAGATTTCAATGTCCTTCTCGAGTGGCGTGTCGGTCCCGGCGGGCCGCCGAAGAAATCCCCGGTGTTCTGCAAGGACGTTCGGGCGAAATTCAGGAAGTTGCAGGACTGCACCGGGCTACACGATCTCTACAAACGACGGCCTCCTGACTGGGAAGACCCATTCATCTTCAAGGGTAAGCAAGCTTGCCTGAAATTCAGCCGTCTGGAATACATGTTGGGCACCCAAGGCGTCATTGATAGAGACCCGGTCGTCAGGTTCGATTTCGACTACTCGATCATCAAGAACGGCATTTTCTATTGGGTTCGTGCCCCAATCGTTGCCGACTTGGGTGACTGATTGATGAGGGTTATCACTTTTTCACGCACCCAGCGTAAGTTGCGGCAATTCGGCGACTGCTGGAGTGGCGTGACGCGCGACTCATTTGTGCGCCTTTTCCTACAAATTCGCGGTCTTTGTGCGAGTTCCTCCATTGATGAATGGGACGGCGATATCGCAATGTGGAAGGACTGGGGAACATGCGCCATGCATCTTGAATTGGAGATCAGTCACTGGGAATCTGCGCTTCCAATCAACCTTATGGGAGACGCGAAAATGCGTGAACTCAACAATACCGAAATGGACTTGGCGGGCGGCGGCGTAGGCCAGGGCTCGTTCGCTGGAAACACGTCGAGGCAGCAATTCCTGGCGTGGGTGAGCGGTCTGACCAACGGCCTTCCCAACAACGGTACCCCCGCACCCATCCCCGGGGGCACTCCCCTCCACTAGGCGCAGCGGTTCAGCAGGCTCGCATGCGAGTCAGCCAGAGGCGGGTTCCGTGATAACGGAACCCGTTTCGCTCATGGACAAGCTGACCCGTCAGAAACACCACGGAGTTGGCGGCGGCCCAGACGGAGACCGGCCTTCAAACCCGCACTTCGTAGTACAAGTTGCTCGGATCGTCGAAGTCGTGCATGCGAAAGCGGGTGAAGCCGGCCTCGCGCACCATGTTCTCCGCCACCGCTGGGTTGAAGCCCAGGGTGCCGAGCCCGGCGCCGTCGGGCTCGGATAGGGCTGAGGACATGCAGGCGGAGACGGAGAAGCCGTAGAACATCGCCAGCATGGGGTTGCGCATGTTTTGCTTGAAGTCGGGCGTGCTGCGGATGTCCTTGATCAACCAGGTGCCGTCGGGCTTGAGCGCCCGGCGGATGGCGGCGATGACCTCGGCGGGGCGGGTCATGTCGTGGATGCAATCGAAGGTGATGAGGAAGTCGTAGGTCGCTTCCGAGGGCAGGGCCTCGCCGCCAGCGACGAAGGTTGTCAGGTTCTTGAGCCCCTGCTCGGCCACCTTCTCGCGGCAGCGGTCGATGGCGTGGTTGCTCGGGTCGTAGCCGTGGAACTCGGAATTGGGATAGGCCTCGGCCATGGCGGCGATGGCGAGGCCACCCCCACAGCCCACGTCGGCCACTACTGCGCCCCGCTCGAGCTTCTCCGCCACCCCGTCCAACGCCGGCAGAATTTGCGGCACCAGGGCCTGGCGCACCCAAGGGCCGAGCATGCGCTCCGTGCGATGGGCCGCGTTCGGCCCCAACTCCTCGTAGGATAGGCCGATGCCGGTGCGAAAGGCGTCCACCAGCTTGTCGGTGGTCTCCGGTGGAATGGGACTGCTGAACGCGCCTGCGGCAAAGGCCAAGCTCCCCTCCTCGTCCGCCAGCACCGCCGCCCCCACGGGGCTGAGCTCAAAGCGGTCGCCGTCTGAAGAGTCGAGCAGCCTCGCTGCCGCCTGGCCGCGCAGCCATTCCAGCAGCCAACGCTCCTTGAGCCCGGTCTTCGCCGCCAACTCCCCGGCCGTGACCGGGCCGGCGCCGGCCAAGGCCTGGTAAAGCCCCAAGCGGTCGCCGATGTGAATCATCAGCGAAACCATTTCGCCCTGCTTGAAGCCCCATACATTGAAGCTGTAGCGCTTCAGTTCATCTGGATCGATCGTTGCGCTCATGATGTCCTTATCCTTCGTTGGTTGATTGGCGTTTGCTGGCGCTGCCTCACAGCGCATCGGCCAAGGCGGCGATGAAGGCCGCCCGGTGGCTGCGCAGGGCGTCGTCCCCGGCATTGGGCCAAGCCGCATGCTGGGCGATGACGATGTTGCGGGCCGGGTCGATCCAGATGGTCTGGCCGAAGATGCCCAAGCCGCCGTACACGCCATCGCCAAACAGCCACCAATAGTAGCCGTAGCCGTCGTAGCCCTGTGACGGGGCCACCGAGTCTTGCATCCAGCCCTCGGGCACCACCCGTTTCTTGAGCGGCGTGACGCCGCCGTTTAGGGTGATGAGGCCGATCCTGGCGTAGTCGCGCAGGGTCGCGTTGATGCAGCAGCCGCCGTATTCGTGGCCGCCCGGCGCGTCGATCAGCCAACTCGCGTCCGCCTCCATGCCGAACGGGCGCCAGATCTTGTGCGTCAGGTAGGTGGCCAAGTTGTTGCCGATGGCGGCCCGCAGCACGGCTCCGGCAATGCTCGTCTCGCCGGTGTTGTAGTTGAACTCCACCCCCGGTTCGGCCACCCGCGGCAGGACCTTCATGTACTCGATCAGCGCCATGCCGCCGCCCGGGGCCAGCGCGGTGTCCGACTGCGGATCGGCGTAGTCCTCGTTCCAGGCCACGCCAGACGACATCTGCAGGATGTGGCGGATGGTCACCTCGTCATAGACGCCGCCCTTGAGGCGCGGCAGGTAGTCCACCACCAAGTCGTCCACGCTCTCGATGTAGCCGTCCAGGATGGCCGCGCCGATCAACAGGCTGACCACCGACTTGGCGATGGAGAACGAGATCCAGCGGCTGGCCGCGTCGTTGCCAAGGCCATAGCGCTCCAACGCCACCTTGCCGTCCTTAACGGCAATCAGGCCGGCGATGCGCTGGGACGCCATGTACTCATCGACGGTTCTGCGCTCCCCCTCGTGGCGATAGCGGAACGTGCTGAAGTCCCGCTCGGCCGGAATGAGGGGATAGGGATGTCCGCCCGCCTTGATCTCCCGCGTGGGATAGAGGTCGTCGATGGCTCGATAGCCGACAATCTGCTGCTCGGGGGTCCAGAACAGGATGCCCTCGCCGCCGTGCAGGTCTTCCTCTTCCGCCCAGCCCAAGGCCGCTCCCAAGCAAGCTGCGGCCAGCGCCCATGCCAAAAGCCCGTTGCGCATTTCAATGCCTCACTACTGCGAATGCGGCAGACTACCGGTAGAATGCTGAGTTTTCCAATGCCAAACTCAATGGGGAATTTCAATGTCCGATGACAACGGCCTGAACGCCGACCTGTACGACCTGACCATGTCCGCCGAGGCGGAGCCGCTGATGGCAGCGGTGAAGAAGCACATCACCGAGAACGTGGAGCCCATCGTCGAGGAGTTCTACCGCCTCGGCGAAGGCCGCCAGGACCGCTGGAGCTGGGCGCCGGGCCAGCTTGAATTGCTCGATGGCGCCAAGAACAAGGCCAAGGAGTCGGGCCTGTGGAACTTCTTCCTGCCCGACGCCGAGACCGGCGAAGGCTTGAAGAACCTCGACTACGCCTACATCGCCGCCGAACTCGGCAAGTGCCCGCTGGCCTCCGAATCGCTCAACTGCAGCGCCCCGGACACCGGCAACATGGAGGTGCTGGAACGGGTCGGCACCCCGGAGCAGAAGGAGCAGTGGCTCAAGCCGCTGCTGAACGGTGAAATTCGCTCCGCCTACGCCATGACGGAGCCGAACCTGGCATCCTCCGACGCCAAGAACATCGGCACCCGGGCGGTGCTCGACGGCGACGAATGGGTGATCAACGGCGAGAAGTACTACATCTCCGGGGCGGGCGACCCCCGCTGCAAGATCATGATCTGCATGGTCAAGACCAGCCCGGATGCAGCCACCCACAAGCAGCAGTCGCAAATCCTGGTGCCCATCGACACCCCCGGGGTCGAAATCCTCGGCCCCATGCACGTCTTCGGCCACGACGACGCACCCCACGGCCACATGCACCTGCGGTTCGACAACGTCCGGGTGCCCAAGGAGAACATCCTGCTCGGCGAGGGCCGCGGCTTCGAGATCTCCCAAGTGCGCCTGGGGCCGGGCCGCATCCACCACTGCATGCGCTCCATCGGCCAAGCCGAAAAGGCCTTGGACCTGATGGTCCGCCGGGGCCTCAGCCGCGAAGCCTTCGGCAAACCCATCGCCCAGCTCGGCAAGAACGTCGAGGTGATCTCCCGGGCCCGCATCGAGATCGAAGCCATGCGCCTGATGGTGCTGCAGGCCGCCAAGGCGATGGACGTGCTCGGCAACCAGGAAGCCCGCATCTGGGTGCACATGGTCAAGGCCATGGTGCCGGAGCGGGTCTGCCAGATCATCGACCAAGCGATCCAGATCCACGGTGCCACCGGCGTTTCCCAGTGGACCCCCCTGGCCGAGATGTACACCGGCCAGCGCACCCTGCGCCTGGCCGACGGCCCCGACGAGGTGCATCACCTAGTGGTGGGCCGCGCCGAACTGCGCAAGTACGGCGGCTCCGCTTAGCGCTTCAAGATACGGACCAGTTCTCCCCGTAGGGGCGAATCAACGCATTGAAGGTCCAAGCCGACCGGGGCTGGTGCGCCAAGTGCCAGCACTCGGCGGCGATGTCTGAAGGCTTGCAGAAGAAGTCGTCCGGCTTGTCGGCAAAGCGCTTGCGGGTCCAAGGCACGTCAATCACCGCGTCGATGCCGATGAAGGCCACGTGCACCCCCTTGGGGCCGAGATGGCGGGCCATGGATTCGCAGAGGATGCGCTGCGCCGCCTTGGTGGGCGCGAAGCCGGCGAAGTTTTCCACGCCCCGGTAGGCCGAGGTGTTGCCCGTGCACAGGAACGCGCCCTTGCCTGCCTCGATCATCGCCGGGGCGGTGGCCTGGGCCAGGCGCAGCAGGGCCATGGTGTTCACTTGGAAGTTGCGGTTGAGCACTTCCGGGTCAAGCTCCAGGAAGTTGGCGAAGGCCCCGCCCACCGCGTTGTGGATCACCACCGAGGGCGCGCCCAGCTCGGCCTGCACCGCAGCAAGGGTCGATTCCAACTGCGCCGGGTCGCTCACGTCGCAAGCGTAGCCCCGCGCGTTCGGCGTAGCGCCTTCGATTTCCTCGAGGCGCTGCGCGTTGCGTGCCAGCATGGCCACCCGATAGCCTTGGGCAAAGCGCTCAACGAGGGCCTTGCCCGTGCCCGGGCCAACGCCAGTAACGAGGCAGACGTCTTGGGGCATGGGTCTCTTCTCCTTCAACAATTGTCTGAAACCGGCTCAGAATAACGGCAACGTAGGCGCAAGCCCAAGCGGTGGGAAGTTGTTAACATGGCCCTCAAAGAAAGCGCAGTTGTCCATGTCCGACCCCCGCCTCCGCAAAATCCACGTCAATGGCGTGGAGCTGGCCTACTTTGAACGCAACCAACCGCAGCCCGGCGAGCCGACGCTGCTGCTGGTCCACGCCACCGGATTCCACGGGCGCATCTGGGATCGGGTTCTCGAGCCGTTCGGCGACTGTCACTCCATCGCCTTGGAGCAGCGCGGCCACGGGCGCAGCGAGAAGCGCAAGATCGAGCACTGGCAGGTAGTTGGCGAGGACGTGGCAGCCTTCGTCGAGGCCTTGGAACTCAGCAACCTGATCGGCATCGGTCACTCCATGGGCGCCCACGCCCTGGTCGATGCGGCCGCCGCCACGGGGGCCTTCGCCCGCCTGCTGCTGCTCGACCCCACCATCCCAGACCCGGAGGCCTTCACCAACCCGACGCTGGCATTCGACTTGCCCGACGGCATGCATCCGGCGGCGCGGCGCTACAACGCTTTCACCTCGGTGGACGACATGATGGAACGGCTCGCTCCTAAGAGCGCCTTTCCCCTTTACGACCCGCAGACTTTCAGGGACTACTGCGAGCATGGCCTGGTCGCCTCCGCCAACGGCGGCATGACCCTAGCCTGCCCGCCGGAAATCGAGGCATCGGTTTACATGGCCTCGAGGTCCAACGTCGCCATCTTCGACAGCGTGGCAAAGGTGGACGTGCCCGTGCTGGTGGTGCGCGCCAAGGCCCCCGAAGCCGAGCGCGGCATCATGGACTTCGCCTCCTCACCCACCTGGCCGGGCTTGGCGGCGCGCTTTCCCCAAGGCCGGGAACTGCACTGGCCGCATGTGACCCACTTCATTCCCATGCAGGCCCCCGATGCGGTGATCGAACTGATGGCGCAGGAAATCGAAGCCTGGCGACGGGACCGAACGGACGCATGATTCACAACTAGACCAAGGGAGACGCGCAATGGCCTGGCTGAAGTGGACCTTCATCATCATCGGCGTACTGGGCGCCGTCTTTCTTGCCATTCGCGCCTATACGCTGCTGGTGTACAACCCACGCGTTGTGGCCGAACTGCACGACAATCCCCAAGGCGAGCGGGCGGGGATCGTCATGCTGCTGGAACTGCCGGACGGCCGGGAACTGCCCGTCAACTACCGGCGCGAGGGCGATCAGGTGTTCGCTGGCGCCGACGGCCGCTGGTGGCGTCCGCTGCGCCAAGGCAATGCGCCGGTGCGGATGCTGATACGCGGCGAAACGCTGACCGGCAAGGCGCGGGTGGTGTTTGAGGACCCCGTCTACAAACGCGACGTGTTCGACCGCCTGCGGCCAAGGGCGCCGAAATGGCTGCCGGAGTGGCTCGACGCGCACTTGGTGGTCATCGATCTCGACCCAGCCCCCTAGCCCCGATCCCATGCACACCGCCTACCGCAAGCTCATCAGCCGGGAGTTCACCCAAGGGCCGGCCCATCAGTATCAATCCCGCATTCAACAGTTGGCCACACAGATCGTGGAGTGCCGTGGAACCGCCGCTCGCGTCTTAGTTCCCTAGCGCCTCCCCCAAGGCCTCCACCGCCAGCAAGCGGGCTGCGGCTTCTGGCTCGGATTGCACCTCGGCAACCAGCGCCCGCAGCTCATCGTATTCACCCTGCGGCAACTCCCCCGCGGCGAGGGCTTCCTCCAGGCTGAGGTGCAGCGCCGCGAGGGACGCCGCCTGACCGGGCCCCTGCCGGCCTTCCCGCAGCAATGCCCCGTGCCAAGCCACCAGTTCCTTGAAGTAGTCGAGGAACGACGCCGGATCGTAGGCCACCAAGCTGCCGTGGGGCTTGGGGGTGTTGCGCATGAAGAACGGCATGTTGGGGTTGGCGCCGTAGTGGGCAATCGAGGTGGTCACGCTCAAGGTGGTTGCGTACAGGCGGCCGTCGAGCCCCATCACCACCAGCGCGCCATCGTCCACGAAGGGCGCCCTGCTGACGAAGTTGCCGTCATAGTCGTAGTGAACCAGAAAGTGCTTGATGGGCTGCTTGAAGGTGTCGAGTGGCAGCCCGGCAACAGGCGGCTGCGCCATGTCGCGCTGGTCTTCCGGAATCTCGATCTCGATGCCCGCCTTGATGATGAACCAGATGCCGTCCACCGTGGTCGTGACGCCCGACACGACATCCGCTTGGGGCTGGCCGAAGAGCGTCGGCAGGCCGGTGATCTCCTCATCGGCGATCCAGTTGAGATCGTGACGCCACAGCACGTCGCCGTTCGAGCCATCCCAGCAAATCAACTCATTGAATTGAAAGGTAAAAACCTTGCCATCGGGCATGGTCGAGGACGACACCCCCATCACCGAACGCTCCGAGGACTGCCAGACGACGCTGCCATCGATGGCGGACACCCCGGTCAGGTGGCCCTCGCCATCCACCACGTAAACCGTGCTGCCATCGAATGAAACCGTGGGGCTGGTGCCGCTGCCGGACACCCCGAGTTGGGTTTCAAACGCAATCTCAATGCCTTCCGGCCCCACATCCAACCCATAGAGCACCGTGTGGTCCGGCTGCCGCCCGGTGGCGACGATGAAGATGCGGCCCGTTTCGGGGCTTACGGAGGGCGTGTTCGCCACCTCCATGTTGAAGCCCCAGATCGCATCCCAATTGTCCTGCTGCAGCGCCGGATCGATGAGGCCGTCGTCGAGCAGCCCTGGCGGCATGGGGCTCGACGGCACCCCATCAACGCCCGGCAAATCGAGGATCGGCACGGTAAGTTCGCCGCTGGCGCGATCAAACAACGCCACCTTGCCGTCACTGGAAATGAGGCCGACATGGCCCTGGTGGGTGAAAAAGGCGGAAAAGGCGTAGCCATGGACGCCGAGCGCCGGCAGGTCGGTCACCCAACGCACCGTGCCCTCGTTGGTGAACGACCAGAGCTGGTTGGCATCCGGCAGGTACAGGTGGTCATCCACATCCACCACCGGCGCGGAAAAGTAGGCGGCGGAATCCAGATCGTCCATCGACTGCATCGGCGCCGCCGTCCACAGCAACCGGCCGCCCGGCGTGAACGCATGCAGGTGGCTTTCCCCCGGCCCGCCCGCCGAAGTCGCATAGACGTTGCCATTGGCGCCAATGACCGGCGGCATGAAGAAATTGCCTCCCTCTATGCCGGTCCAAGTGCGCCGCACCGCATTGGGCGACGGCACCGGCACATAGTCCGAGTTGCGCGCATCCCGATGCGCCCCCGACCAGGTGGTGCGGCCGAAGTACGGCCCGTTGCCGAACTCCGCTTGGTTGACGTGCTGATAAGCGGCATCCCGCACGGCATAGCCGGTCGGCGCCGGCGGCTCCGGAGGAAACTGGGTCGAGAACCAGTAGCCCCCTATGGCCAGCACCGCCACCACGGCCAACAGGACGCGCCAGATCATGAGCCCGCCCCCGGCAGCCAAATGAATCGAAAAGCCCCCTCAACCGCTGCGCAGCATTTGCGCCAACTTTCGTACATAGGGATATCGCTCCGAAAAAGGAAAAAATTATACATATCAGGTAACTACTCGCACCCCCGCGCCTTTGGCTGACGCCTGAGTGGGGGGGCATGG
>VYDB01000084.1 GCA_009843635.1 Gammaproteobacteria bacterium | reverse complement strand
ATGCCCCCCCACTCAGGCGTCAGCCAAAGGCGCGGGGGTGCGAGTAGTTACGAATTTAGGTAGAAGGTAATAGGTAGAAAATCAAAACAGACTGGAGAAGTACCATGGCAATGACATTGCATCACATAGGCATCATCAGCCGTGACGCCGCAAAAACCGCGGCCGCATATAAAGACATGTTGGGTCTCGAGCTAGACAAAATGGGTATCGTCAATCACGAGTCGCATGGAGTGAAGATGGGCTTTGCGCCTACTGGCGCCACCCCGCTCGAGTTCATGGAGGCGGCGGACCCGCCGCCTGGACAGAGCGCGAAGCGCATCTTAGATCAAATAGAGAAACGGGGCGAAGGCCTGTTTCACCTGTGCATGTTTTCCGATGATTACGATGCCGACGTCGCCAACATCAGGGGCAAGGGTTACGACTTCGATGAAGCGGAAATGGACCAAGGTGACGGGACCAAGCTCCGTGTCGGCTTTCTCAGTCCGGACGACACGTCCGGCGTGTGGATCGAAATCGTCGATGCAGCCGCGGTCCCCGAGCAGTTTCGCTAACGGACGCAACAAGGCGGCGCGGATAAGCGGTTCAAGCTGCGCATCAGATCAGATCGGAACTACTACATATAAGCACATTGCTACTGCTAGGGCACCTCCCCCCGATTGAAAGCTTCAAGTGTTTCCTGCAGGCCGTTTTCTTTGATGTGGTTGTTCAACAATCTTACTGCGGGGCTTGCATGTGCGATCGCATCAATTTCTACACCTTGTAGCAATGCTTCCCTAAAACCCTGAATCTCCTGCATTCGGTTAAAGGATTTTTTGTGCAACTCAAGTATATCTTTGGGGGTTTTCGCAACCTTGGCAGCATAGGCGGATACCGCTTCATCGAGTTCTGCATCTGGCACGGCACGATTAAACAAGCCCCATTCTGTGGCTTCGGCACCGGAGATGATTTCACCTGTGGGGAAAAACATTTCTTTAGCTTTTTTAGGCCCCACAAACCAAGTCCAAATAGTACCAGCAAAACCAGCGCCCAACGGTAATTTTGGCGTACCTATTTTGGCCTCATTCGCGGCAAATGTAATATCACAAATTGCTGCCAGTTGCGCCCCGCCCGCAAGGCAATAACCGCGCACCTTGCCAATGACCGGGATTGGCAGATCCCAAATCCGTAACCAGTTAAGCATCAACTTTTCTATATTTGCGCGATCTTTAGGAACGCCTCCACCTCCACCAGCGGTGCTACCCACTGTGATGTCGAAACCTGCAGAAAATGCCTTGCCTGCGCCTTGAATAATGGCAACACGTACATTTGGATCTGCTGCGACCTCTTCAAGCGTAGCAACTAACTCATTCTGCATCTTAAATGAAATGGCATTCAGTTTATCAGGGCGATTTAGTGTCACCGCTGCAATCCTGCCTGTCACTTCGCATTCAATTGTATTGTAGCTTGCCACACGCACCTCCAATATTTTTGTCTGGGTTTACATTATTCTTCGCGCATCTCATATCATGCGTTACTGAAATGTACTCTGCATCCACTACTCGATCACCTGGTTCGCCATAAGATCAGCAACCTGCTCAGTGCTGAGTCCGAACGACTCAGTCAGTCATTCAAAACTGTGTTCACCGAAGTGAATCGCCGCCTCCATCTGGCTGAGGTCAATGTACTGACCCTCACCTGTTCTCCTGTGACGATCAATAGCGGCAAGTAACGTCGCTATAAGAAGTCGCGGTGCAATCGTATCGGTGTACGCATGCCAGGGACCACTGGGCGCATTGTCTTCCCAGTCTTCTCTCGCGAGCCACTCATCATCAATGGCACCTGCCTCTTTCATCCATGGGACCATTTTCTCGAGTTGATTCCACATCACGACCCGGTCACATAACCACCTTTCGCTGGATGGACGGTCGGTATCTTTCGAGGCCCAAGCTGTGCGAGCGAGCCATCCCGCTGGTAGTCAAAACCCTGAATTGCTGCCGCTGTCATTGCCTGCATCATTGTCCACGTCATGGCCGCCTGCGCAGAGACATCAACTGGACAAAACGCGGCCCTCTCGCGTTTCTATAGGATGCGGTTCTCGTGTTCGGCCCAATAGCGGTCTTTCAGCAAGCGTTTGTAGAGCTTGCCTGTCGGCAGACGCGGTAACTCCGCCTCGAAGTCAATCGAGCGGGGACATTTTTGGCGGGCCAGATTCTCGGAACAGAAAGCCAGGAGTTCCGCCGCCGTGTCGTCGTCCCCAGCAATGTCGTCGACAAGCTGCACAACCGCCTTGACCTCTTCACCCAAGTCTTCATTGGGCACACCGAACACCGCCGCATCCATGACTTTCGGATGCGTGATGAGCAGATTTTCGGTTTCTTGAGGATAGATGTTCACGCCGCCCGAGATGATCATGAACGTGGCGCGGTCTGTTAAATACAGATAACCGTCTTTTACATATCCCACATCGCCCACAGTGGTCAACCGCCCGTCAGTGGACGTGGCTTCGCGGGTTTTCTCTTCGTCGTTGAAATAGCTGAATTCCGTGGCGGCCTCGAACCAGAGCTCACCGGGCTCCCCTGGCGGGCATGGGTGGCCTTCCTCGTCCAGAACATGCAGCTCACCCAGAATCACCTTGCCCACCGTACCCCTGTGCGCCAGCCATTCCTGCGAATCACAAATGGCTAATCCCAGACCCTCTGTTGACCCGTAATACTCGACGATGATGGGGCCCCACCATTCGATCATCTGCTCCTTTACGGCCACCGGGCACGGCGCCGCCGCGTGCACTGCGAGTTCCAGGGAGCTCAAATCTTTGCTGGCCCTGACTTCTTCCGGGAGCTTCAACATGCGGCTGAACATGGTGGGCACAAGCTGGCTGTGGGTCACCCGATATTTGCCGACCAGGTCGAGGAAAACTTCGGGGTCGAACCGTTCCATGATGACCACCGTGCCACCCTTGCGGATGGTCAACCCAGTGGCCCCCTGCGGTGCGGCGTGGTAAAGGGGCGCCGGTGATAGATAAACCATGTCGTCCCGATACCGCCATTGCTCCATAAGAAACTCGAACAGCGGCAGTTGCTCCACCGGCAAACATTTGGGCAGCGGACGCAGAATACCTTTGGGGCGGCCCGTTGTGCCGGATGAATAGAGCATTGCCGCGCCGAGTTGCTCGTCGGCCACCGGCTCATTCGGAAAGTTCGCTACCGCTTTCTCGTAGTTCTGTTCGAGCTCGCCATCGCCGGCACCGCCAACCACCAGCACACACTCGATGTCCGGCGTCAGCTTCAGCGCCTCGCGGGCGACTTCGAGCTTGGCAGCAGAGGTGATCAGCACACGCGATTCGCTGTTGTTCAAAATGTACGCGAGTTCATCGGCCTTCAGATAGGAATTGATGCAGGTGTAATACAGGCCCGTGCGCTCCCCCGCGGCACACGTCACCAGGTACGGCGCATTGTTTTCCATGAAAATGGAATAGTGGTCCAGCCGCTTGAGACCCCGGTCGCGCAGGAAGTGCGCGAGCCGATTGGCGCCTGCCTCGAATTCCCGGTAGGTGATGACTTCCGCTGACCCGGCCATGATGACGGCAGGACGATCTGGATGGGCAACTGCGTATTTTCCCGGATACATGGCATCCTCGTTGTTGTTGGTCTTGCTGACCCTGACAAATGAATCCCACTGAACGCTCGATATCCGCGCAATGCGATTTGCTGAGCGAATCACACTTCTTATGGAGGTCTGACTATCCGCATATTCCTAGCACTATATTTGCTTCGTGTTAAACCGAATATTGATGCATTCGCATGTTCAGTAGTCAGGCGATGTTCGATATTTTGCATATACTATAACTTAAATAAATGCGCAATAGATATCATTCATATAAATTTACGCATTTCATGTAGATGATTCAAGCATTGAGAACATTTCAAGCAGTTCCCGGGCTCGAGATATTCAAAGGCCACAGGTTCCATACCGCTCGATTGGACCACGGCTACGCTGGCGGGGACATTACCGGCAACCTCGATAACTCCACGCGCGCCTCCGCTTTGCAATGCACCTGATCAGAACCCAAAGAGCGCTTGCGCATTACCCCCCAGAATTCTATCTCTCCGATCAGGCTCAACCGACTGAAGTACCGCCTTAACTTCATCTGGAGCGTTAAGGTGGGAGTCGATGTGCGGGTAATCAGACCCCCACAAGAAGTGTGATTCATCCAGCAAATCGCATTTTGCCGATATCGAGCATTCGCTGGGATCCATGACAAACCAGAAATTGTCACGCAAATTCTCACTAGGCCATCTCGCTCCGGACGCTCGGGTCGTGCTGTGCGGTTCCATTTCGGGATACCAACGCCAGACGCCCTTCGGCCCCAGAAACTACACGAACCTGCGCCGAGCCAACGCCGACATGCGCGGCTTCTTCGTTTACAACCACAGCGCCGAATTCGATGCGGCGGAAGCGGCCATGGCCGCTTGGCTGACCGAAGGCAAACTGAAGGCGCCAGTTGATGTCGTCAGCGGTTTCGAGGCGATGCCGCGCGCACTGATGGACATGTTCGAGTCAACGGGCGGCGGCAAGCGGATCGTTCAGGTGGTCGAGGGAGACATCGCTTGCTATTGATCGCGAGCCTTGGATGGCGGTTGTCCGTAGTTGCGGCATCCTAGCCCAGCATTGAACCTAGGCGTTGCACGCATCCAGTGTCGGCATCAGGGTTCCTTCACCGGAACTGGTCCATCCCCGGCCGCTTCGATGAACCGCCGGTCAAAGGTCAACAGCGCCTCGCAGCGAGCCGCTGAACCTAGATGCAGCGCATCGGCGAAGTCGATGCCGTTCTCCACCCGT
Organism: Gammaproteobacteria bacterium; assembly: GCA_009843635.1. Taxonomy (GTDB): domain Bacteria; phylum Pseudomonadota; class Gammaproteobacteria; order Pseudomonadales; family Azotimanducaceae; genus Azophilus. The sequence goes on along the minus strand of VYDB01000084.1, from coordinate 47,664 downwards.
TCCAAGGCAGCGGCCAGCAATGCGGGGCTTTCCACCGTCACCGTCGGCAACCCAGCCAACCCGCGCAACCCCGCTGCGACCTGCTGGCTGGAAAATCCGTATGCGCTACGCAGAATCCACTCGCTTTCCAGCAACACCGTTGTACTCACGAAAATGTCGCCGGCATCTATCGCGGCCCTGGCGCGAGCCGACTGGGAGGGTTCGTCGTCGGTCAGGTAGCGGACAACGACATTGGTGTCAATTGCCCGCATGGCGACGTTTGGCTTCGGCGAGAACTGCCGCGTCCATGTCCTCAACCGATCGGGGGGCGCCGCGATAGCCAAGGCTGCCGAAAACCTGCTCTGGGCGGGTTTCGTCAAACACTGGCAAGGGTTTCAGGAGCACGCCGTCGCGCGTGTTTTCAACGACCACACGGGTTCCCGCCCGCCAGCCCAACAGGGTGCGGATCGCCTTGGGAAGAATGACTTGACCCTTGGTGGATACTGTGGTGGTCAGAAATTGGGGTTCGGACATTCTGCGTTCGGAACATGCTCAAGTAAGTCAGAAGTAAGATATGCGCTTTGGCATCCCGAATCAAGACACCGCAGCGTCTTTTGGCCCCAACCCGAAGTGAGCGTTTGGCGGAGGGGCAGGGATTCGAACCCTGGGAGACTCTCACCTCTCTGGTTTTCAAGACCAGCGCTTTCGACCGCTCAGCCACCCCTCCGGGGCGCTCAGTTTCCCCGCTTTGCCCTGTAGCTTCAAGTTCACGGTCCGCCGAGAGTGGTGAAGCTAGGACACGGAGTTCGGTACGTGTTTCAGCAGAGCATCATCGCAGTTGCAACAAAATTCAGGCCCGGATTTAGCTTTCGTCTTCAATGGCAACTTCAGGGGGGCCGAGGCTCCGCAACGCTGCTTGGAGATTGCGGCTCGGTGGCGGGACACTTTCCGCTGCGCAAGCGGCAATGCCCAGCCGGGGACGACACCCGGAGAGAACACAAGCAATCAGCGCTTGTCGCGTCACTGGATCGAACACCCCACTAACCGCCTCAATGGCATATCCATTCCGAATCAAGGCACGCTGCAAGTTCTGACCCAACGTCTGACGGGCTCCCTCGGGCGCAAGGGATGATCCACTGGGCGGTTCGCTTGTCGCCAACGCTGCTTCGTACGCTTCAATCGCCTTTTCAAACTCGCCGGCTTCGATCAAGGCAAGCGCCCGCAGTTCGTGAAGGAAGGGATCGCTGTCCAGCGTCAGTGCCTTGTCGATCAACTTGATCGCGCTTCGGCCATCCCGCACGCCACAAGGGCCGGCTGACAAGCGCCACGCCATCTGCCGGAGGGCCGTGACGTCATCGTCGGCGAGTTGCACTGCACGGTCAAAGTCCGCCGTTGCTCGGTCTTGAATCCCCATTCTGTCCAAAGCCAGGCCGCGGATGAGGTGAGCCGCCGCATCTCCAGGCTTGATAAGGAGGGCTTGGTCAAGGTCACCGACAGCAGACTGGTAGTTCTTGATTCCAAGCGATGCCAAGCCTCTTGAAACGTAATGGGCAGCCTCATCCGGCTGCAGGCGGATCGCTTCGCCGTAATCCCGGATCGCCAACTTGAGATCGCCCTTACGCTGCCACATGCCGCCACGGCCGGAGTACGCTACTGCATCGGCAGGCTCTATTTCGATGGCCTTGCTGTACTCGCTGATTGCGCGGTCGTAGTCCGCCTGTTGCGAGTAAAGGAAGGCTCGGACGTGGTGGGCTTCGGCAGCTTTCGGGTCGAGACGGATGGCGTTGCCGTAATCCTCAATGGCTTGAGCGTGATCCCCCTTGAGCCAGGTGGCACGACCACGCTCCAGATACGCCAACGCTACGTTGGCGTCTTGTGGATCAAGGCGAATGACCTGATCGAAATCCTGAACAGCTCGATCGAACTCGTCTTTTCGGAGCCAAGCCCTCGCCCGTGCGTGATACAGGTACGCATCCTCAGGCCTGCGCGCAATCGCTTCGCCGAAGTCAGCAACGGCTCGCTCGAAGTCGTTCTGATCGTGCCAAACCATTCCGCGCGAGTAGTAGGCGTGGGGATCCTCGGGATTCAGCCGAAGAGCTTGGTCGAAGTCTTGCATCGCCTTTGCAAAGTCCTTCTCCTGATGCCAAGCGACTCCCCGCTGGTAGTAGTTGAGCGCTGCCTCCGGGTCGAGGCGCACAGCCGCGTCCAAGTCCCGGATCGCTTCATTGGCGTTTCCCGTCATCAGCCACGCGCCTGCCCGATCGTAGTACCCGGAAGACTCTTCGGGAAGGTGGCGGATGACCTCCCCGTAGTCCTTTATGGCTTGCTCGTGATCCTTCACCACACCTGAGGCAAACCCGCGCAGTTGGAAAATTACCGGGTTATTCGGATTCAGGTCAAGGGCCACGCCATAGTCCTCGATGCCCCCCTGGTGGTCCCACTCCCAGAATCGCGCCATGCCGCGGCTGTAGTGGGCGATTGCGTCTTCGGGGTCACGGCGAATGGCCTCATCGTAGTCGCGAATGGCCCTTTGCCAGTTGCCTGCGCCGAACCAGGCAGCGCCACGCAGATGATACGGGGCTGCTCGTTCTGGATTAAGGCGGATCGCTTCGTCAAAGTCCTGAACGGCGCCTTGGAAGTCTCCGCTCCACAACCCGAGCGCACCGCGCATCAAGTAGGCCGTCGCACCATCCTTGGGCGCATGGGTGGCGAGAGCATCCACCTTGGCGCGCATCGCCCGCGCATGGCGCTGGCGCAAGGGATCGGTCATATTGAACCCATAGTAGACGATCAGGCTTTCCGGAAGCTGGCGGATCGCCTCTGCAAAACTCTGGATGGCTCCGCTAAAATCCCCCTCGCAGAGAACTTCCTCGCCTTGGGCACGGTACGCATGCGTAACCATGCAGTTGTCGTCAACAGCCTCGGCAAAGGGCGCCGGGTCAGTCCCAATGCCGCCCTCCCGAGCTAGCGGCCCTGGATTGGCGAACGTAAGGACAGTGCCCAAGGCGACCGCAACGAACCCATTGGCTCTCAAGCGCAATGCCAAGTTAGTCCCAACGCCAAGCCGCGCCAGCATTCCTTCCATTTCCCGCAGAGTGAAAGTCCAAAGCCTATCTATCGGGGATTGAGGTGTTGGCACGCATTGCTCTTTCCTTAGCCGCCATCCTGCGCACGGCCTCGAGGTAGTTCTTGTGCGATTCGTAGTCCGGCCAGTGGTCCTGCGCGATTGCCACAACATCAATGCCCCTGGACCGCTCAAGCCGCTTCATGCGGTCAAGCGCTTCGGCGAGCGTGCCGGCCGGCTGGTCCATTCGGGTTATGGCCGCATTCGCCTCTCCCAAGCGCCTGAAGTAGGCTCGGTCGCTTTCCGAAACCTTGCCGAGTTAGGGATTGCGTTTCTCTGACGTCATGCGGCCATTCTACTTGACCGGATTGCGCGTTGCCGGAATCCAACGCAACCCGGCGCTGCTATACTCCGCGCAACGTTCAGCGAGGCGGCAGGCCTTGGTCATTTCCATTGCCGTACACGGTGCCCCGTACGCCAGCGCAGGCTCAAGAACGGCGTTGCGCTTCGCTGAAAGCGCCCTGCGCTTGGGGCATCGGATTCACCGGGTGTTCTTCTACCATGACGGGGTGCTCGCCGCCGCCGGGCAGGGCGTGGCGCCCCAGGACGAGGAAGACCTGCATGCCAGTTGGGTTCGCCTCGGTGAGTCCCATGGGGTCGAACTCGCTGTTTGCATCGCCAATGCACTAAAGCGCGGCATGCTCGACGAGGCGGAGCGCGAACGCTACGAGAAAGATGTCGCCACCGCCCATCCGGCGTTCACCATTGTCGGCTTGGGGCAGCTTATCGAAGCCATGACCGCATCCGACCGCTTTGTGACCTTCGCCGCCTGATGGCCAAACGCATCCTGTTTCTGTTGAACCGGGCGCCCTATGGCTCGAGCTACGCCTTGGAGACCATCGAGTCCGTTCTGGTGGCCGGCGTCTTTGACCAGGAAGTGAGCGTGCTGTTCAAGGGTGATGGGTTGTACCAGTTGCTCGATGAGCAGGACGGTGGCGCAGTGGGCGGACGAACGGTGGGCAAGATGCTCGGTGCCGTGCCGGAGTACGGCGTAACCGACCTGTTCGCCTGCCGCCCTTCGGCGGAGCGCCTTGGCCTCGGCGACGCCAACTTGTGCCTGCCCGTAACTTGGCTGGACTACGCCGAACAAAGGCGCCTGATCAACCGCCAAGACATTGTGACGGGCTGATCGTGGCGACCCTGCACATGGTGAACAAGCCTGCGGCCTGGGAAGGCTGCCATCCGTTGCTCGATGCCGAGGATGCCGTTTTGCTGATCGAGGACGGCACCTACCTCGCACAGCAAGCGCTCAGCGGAGCAACGCTTTACGCGCTTGAGCCTGACATTCGCGCCCGGGGTCTCTCGCAACGCATCCACAGCAACATCCGTCCGGCCTCCTTCGATGACTTCGTCCGCCTCGTGGAGAGCTGCGAGCGCGTGGTCACTTGGAGCGCTTGAGGTGTTGCCGGGAACCGACAAGGACGGGTACCTGCGCAACTTGGCTGATTGGAGCCCTGCAGTTGCGGAGGAAATTGCCCAGCAGAGCGGCATTACGCTCACCGCCGCGCATTGGCAGGTGATCGAACTGGCCCAGGCGTTCTACCGCACCTACGACTTGAGTCCAGACATGCGCCCCCTGGTCAAATGGGTGCGCGCCAAGCTAGGCGAGGAGAAGGGCTCAAGCCTCCATTTGCTCAAGCTGTTCCCCGGCAGTCCCGCCCGCCTCACCGCCAAAATTGCCGGGTTGCCCCGACCGACCAACTGCCTGTAAGGGCTAAACCCGCAGATTGACCACCTCGCCGATGATGATGAGGGTTGGGCCGCTCACGTTGGCCGCAGCGACGGCGGCGGGCAATTCGCGCAAGGGCGCTTGGATTTGGCGCTGCTCCGGCAAGGTGGCGCGCTCGACCAGCAGCGCCGGGGTTTGCGGGTTCATGCCTTGGGCGATGAGCTTCTCGACGATTTCCGCCAAGCCCAGCAGACCCATGTAAACCACGAGGGTTTGGTGGGGATTGACCAGTTCCGGCCAATCCAGGTTCACTTGGTCGTTGACCCGGTGGCCGGTGACAAAGCGCACGGACTGGGCCAGGTCGCGATGGGTCAAAGGGACGCCGGCAACGCTGGCCGCGCCTAGGGCGGCGGTAATGCCGGGCACGACCACGCAGTCGATGCCTTGGGCAGCCAGCGTCTCCACCTCCTCGCCGCCACGGCCGAAGATGAAGGGGTCGCCACCCTTGAGGCGCACCACGCGCTGGCCCGCCTGTGCCCGCTCGGCGAGCAATTCGTTGATGACCGCCTGGCGCACGCCGGCGTAACGCTGCCGCTTGCCGACGTAGATACGCTCCGCGTCGCGGCGAGCGAAGTCCAGGATCCGCTCGTTGACCAAGTTGTCGTAGAGCACCGCATCAGCCTCCTGAAGCAGCCGCAGACCCTTGAGGGTCAGCAACTCCGGATCGCCAGGGCCGGCGCCAATCAGGGCCACCAAGCCGGTGCCGCCCTGGGCAGGGGCCGCAAGGGCTTCTGCAAAGCTCTCCTCCGCCGGCGCTGGGCCACTGGCCAGCAAACGCTCGGCGGCCGGTCCGTTGAGGATCCGCTCCCAGAAGGCTCGCCGCCTTCCAAGGTCCGGCACCGCCGCCGCAACCCGTTCACGGCGCTCGGCAACAAAGTCCGCCAGCTCGCCCAAGCGCGGCGGCAGGCGGGCTTCAATCCAGCCCCGCACGATCCTGGCCAAGGTAGGCGATCGGCCACCTGTGGAAACGGAGACCTGTACGGAGCCGCGGTCCACGATGGCGGGAAAGATTGCCGAGCAGAGCTCGGGCGCATCCACCGTGTTCACCCACGTGGCGCGCGCTTCACAGTCCGCGTAGATCCGGGCGTTGATGGCCGCATCGTCGGTGGCGGCTATCACCAGCCGGCGGCCATCGGCGTCAGTGGAGCGGTAGCCGCGCTCGGTCAGTTGCACGGCACCACTCTCGGCCAAGCCGCGCACTTCATCGCAACAGGCCTTGGCGACCACGCTGACCGCCGCGCCCGCCCTTATCAGCAACTCGATCTTGCGCAGCGCCAACGCGCCGCCGCCCACCACCAAGCAGTCCTGGCCGCGCAGGTTGATGTGCAGCGGGAGGTAGTCCATGACCTCCGCGTCCTTCAGATGGCGCTGAGGTCGAGCGTGGCCGCGCCGCCCATGTAGGGCCTCAGGACTTCCGGAATGGACACGTCGCCGGCCCCGTCCTGAAAGTTCTCCAGCACCGCAACCAAGGTGCGTCCAACAGCCAGTGCCGAGCCGTTCAGGGTGTGGACGTATTCATTGGCGCCGCTGCCGGCGTCCTTGTAGCGGGCCATCATGCGCCGCGCCTGGAAGTCCAGGAAGTTGCTGCACGAGGAGATCTCCCGATAGCGGCCCTGTCCCGGCAGCCAGACCTCGAGGTCGATGGTCTTGGCCGCGGCAAAGCCGAGGTCGCCGCCGCACAGCGCCACCGTCCGGTAGGGCAGCTCCAGCTTCTTCAGGATGGCCTCCGCATGGCCGGTCAGTTCCTCAAGCGCCTGCCAAGACGCTTCAGGCTGCACGAACTGCACCAACTCGACCTTCTCAAACTGGTGCTGGCGGATCATGCCCCGGGTGTCTTTGCCGTAGCTGCCCGCTTCGCTGCGAAAGCAAGGGGTGTGGCAGACGTGGCGGATGGGCAACGCGTCGGCGTCGATGATGGCGTCGCGATAGAGGTTGGTGACCGGCACTTCCGCAGTGGGAATCAGGTGCATGCCGTCCGCGCCCTCTATCGTGAATTGCTCGTCGGCGAACTTGGGCAGTTGGCCGGTGCCGAACAGCGACGCCGAATTGACGATGTAAGGGGTGTAAACCTCGGTGTAGCCGTGCGCCTCAACGTGGGTGTCGAGCATGAACTGGGTGAGCGCCCGATGCAGACGCGCCGCCGCGCCCTTCATGACCACGAAGCGGGTGCCGGATATCTTCACCGCGGCGGCAAAGTCCAACGCGCCGCCCGCGCCGAGGTCCACATGGTCCAAGGGCTCAAAGTCAATCTGCGGCATCCGCCCCCAGGTCCTGAGCTCCAGGTTGTCGGCTTCCGTCGCGCCTTCGGGCACCGAGGCATCGGGGAGGTTCGGAATTTCGGAAAGAAAGCGATGCTGCCGCTCCTGGAGGTCGGTGAACTTCGCCTTGGCCGCATTCAGGCGCTGGCCCAAGTCACCCACCTCGGCCACGAGGGGCGCGATGTCCTCGCCCCGAGCCTTGGCCGCGCCAATGGCTTTCGAGCGGGCGTTGCGCTCGCGCTGCAGCTCTTCAGTCTCGGACTGCAACTGCCTGCGCTCCTCCTCCAAGGCGCGAAACTCCGCCGTGTCCAAGTTGAATCCCCGGACTAGAAGCCGACGGGCGGCCTCGTCGGGATCCTGCCGCAATTGCTTGAGGTCCAGCATCGCTCAAACTCCCAGAAAACGCTGTCCCAGCCAAGCGGCGAACAGGCAACCGATCACACTGGCCATGGCATACGCAACGGCAGCGCTCCAACGCCCGGCATTGATCAGCATGAGGCCCTCAAGGGAAAACGCGGAAAAAGTGGTGAAGCCACCGAGCACGCCGACGACCAGAAAGGCCCTACCCCAATCCTGGAACCACGGCAGATGCGACCAGCTTCCCCAAGCCAAGCCGATGCCGAGGCTGCCCGTTAGGTTGATGGTCAGGGTGGCCCACGGAAACCCGACGCCAACTCCGGGAGCGCTTGAGACTGCGACTGACACCAAGTAGCGCGCCACCGCGCCCAAGGCACCGCCCAAGGCAACTGCCACCACACCGGTCATCGGGTTGGCTCCGCCCGTTCGTCAAGCGCCTGCAGGCGCTCCAAGCGGGCCTTGATCTTGGCCTCCAACCCCCGGTCCACTGGCCGGTAGTAGCGCTGCGGGTCGAGGTTGTCGGGGAAGTAACTTTCGCCGGCCGCGTAGGCTTCGGCTTCATCATGGGCGTAGCGATAGCCCTTCCCGTAGCCGAGGCCCTTCATCAACCGGGTGGGGGCGTTGCGCAGATGCATGGGCACCTCAAGGGATGGGGTTTTCGCCACGTGGGCTTGGGCCGCCCCGAAGGCTCGGTAGGCGGCATTGCTCTTGGGAACGCTCGCCAAGTAGATCACCGCTTGGGCAATGGCCAACTCCCCCTCCGGTGACCCTAGGCGGTCATAGGCATCCCAAGCGGCCAGCGCCAACTGCAGGGCGCGGGGGTCGGCATTGCCCACCTCCTCACTGGCCATGCGCACCAGCCGCCGGGCGATGTAGAGCGGCTCGCAGCCACCGTCCAGCATCCGGCAAAACCAATAGAGAGCCGCATCGACGGCGCTGCCGCGCACGGCCTTGTGCAACGCCGAAATCTGCTCGTAGAACAAATCGCCGCCCTTGTCGAAACGGCGCTTACGCGCCGGCGCAGCCTGCTCGACGAGACCCTGGTCGATGCGCTCGCCGCCCAGTTGGGCAACGGTCTCAAGCAGGTTGAGCAGGCGCCGGGCGTCGCCATCAGCCAACTCAATCAACAGGGCTGCGGCATCATCGTCCACAGCGACGCTCAAGGCATTGGCAGCCCGGTCCAGAACTTGGCGCAACGCGTCGGCGTCGAGGGCCTTGAGGACGTGCACCCGGGCACGGGAAAGCAGGGCCGCATTGACTTCAAACGAGGGATTCTCGGTGGTTGCGCCGACGAAGGTCACCACGCCCCGCTCCACATGGGGCAGAAAGGCGTCCTGCTGCGCCTTGTTGAAGCGATGCACTTCATCGACGAACAGCGCCGTGCCTTGTCCGAGGCGGCGCGCCGCCTCGGCGCTGCGCACCGCTTCGCGCACGTCCTTGACGCCGGCGAGCACGGCGCTCAAGGCAATCCAGCCGAGACCGGCGTGATCAGCAAGCAGGCGGGCCAAGGTGGTCTTGCCGGAACCGGGCGGCCCCCACAGTATCATGGAGTGCATCCGCCCGTTGGCGGCCAGACGCGCCAAGGGAGCGCCCTCCCCCACCAAGTGCGCCTGGCCCGCAAAGTCCGCCAATGTCCGAGGACGCAGCCGATCCGCCAGCGGCCGCCCGTCATCTGCCTGAAGCCCGTCGTCGCCCATGTGCTTAAGCGCCTGCTTGAACGGCAATTTTAGCGCATTCAGTTCAATAGACCTCCACGCCCTCCGGGAGGTTGAGTTCAAAGTCGCTCGGCTGCACAACCGAGACATCCTCGAAACGGTTCAGGTGGACGTCGGTGCGCTGGCCCAACGGGCCGCGAATGGCGATCCTGCTGAGGCGGCTGCTGTCAAAGGCCAGGATGATCTCCGCGATGAGCGCGTCATCGGCCAGCGGCCGCAGGCTGAACCGTTCCGGCTCCAGGCGGGCCACCTCGTATTCGGCGTTCAAAGTAGCCTCTGAGCCGGTAAGCACGGCCAAGGGGGCATCCGTCAGCGCCTCCTCGATCGGCCGCACACTGACCTGTTCGAGATCCGGATCATAGATCTTGAGGGTTTCGCCATCGGCGACGATGATCTGCCGATAGGGTTCAAACAACTCCCAGCGAAACTTCGGCCTTGCCAAACGCACCCGTCCATGGGCCGTCTCCAACAATTCGCCGCGGGTACCGTATTGCGCTTGGGTGAAGTCCGCCGCTAAGCGACCGAGGGCATCGAGGCGCTCCTGCAGCTCCGAACGGGGATCGCTCAAGGCAGGGGCCGCCATTCCCGCCGCCAATAGAACGCACCCGCAGAGCCTCAGCACTGATTCAACCTAATGAGTTGGATGGCGCACTACTCACCACCCACCAGCACGTCGCGGCTGCCATTGCTGTTCATGGGCGTTACCACCCCGGCCAGCTCCATGGCTTCGATGAGGCGGGCCGCACGGTTGTAGCCGATGCGTAGCTTGCGCTGCACGGCCGATATGGAGGGCCTGCGGGTCTCGATCACGAAAGCCACCGCCTCGTCGTAGAGCGGGTCGTCCTGCTCGGTGTCCCCTGAACCGGAAGACAGATCGACGAACGCCCCTCCCGCGCCGCCGCGCAAAATGTCGTGGTCGTAGTTGGGCTCACCCCGCTTCTTCCAGTCCTGGACCACGCGATGCACTTCATCATCGGAGACGAAGGCCCCGTGCACCCGGTTGGGAACGCTGGTGCCCGGCGGCAGGAAAAGCATGTCGCCGTGGCCGAGCAGTTGCTCGGCCCCGCCTTGATCGAGGATGGTGCCGGAGTCGGCCCGCGAGGAAACCTGAAAGCTGATGCGGGCCGGGATGTTGGCCTTGATGAGGCCGGTGATGACATCCACCGACGGGCGCTGGGTGGCGAGCACCAAGTGGATGCCGGCGGCGCGGGCCTTTTGGGCAATGCGGGCGATCAACTGCTCCACCTGTTTTCGAGCCACCATCATCATGTCCGCGAATTCGTCGATCACCACGACAATGAACGGCAACGTGGCCAATTCAGGCGCCTCCTCCAGCCCGTCCTCCTCGGCAAGCGGATCGACCAAGGGCGCTCCCTTTCTTTGCCCATCGCGAACCTTCCTGTTGAACCCGGCCAGGTTGCGCACGCCGAGCGCCGCCATCAGCCGGTAGCGGCGCTCCATCTCGGCAACGCACCAGTTGAGCGCATGGCCAGCCTGGCTCATGTCCGTCACCACCGGCGCCAGCAAGTGCGGAATGCCCTCATAGACCGCCAACTCCAGCATCTTCGGGTCCACCAGGATCAAGCGGACATCCTCTGCGGAGGCCTTGTAGAGGATGCTGATCAACATGGCGTTGACGCCCACCGACTTGCCGGAGCCGGTGGTGCCGGCAATGAGAAGATGCGGCATGCGGTTGATGTCGGTCACCACTGGCGCACCAGCAACATCCTTGCCTAGCGCCAACGTCAGCGGCGATTTTGACTTCTCGTACTCGCTAGTGGCGAAAATCTCCTTGAGCCGCACCATTTCCCGGTTTTCGTTGGGAATCTCGATGCCAATCACCGACTTGCCGGGAATCACTTCGACCACGCGGACGCTGATCACGGCCAGGGAGCGAGCCAAATCCTTCGCCAGAGTGGTGATTTTCTGCGCGCGCACTCCCGGTGCCGGCTGCATTTCAAAGCGGGTGACCACTGGCCCCGGCAACACCGAGGTGACTTCCGCCTCCACCCCAAACTCGGCAAGCTTCAACTCCAGTTGCCGGGACATCGCCTTGAGTGATTCCTCCGAAAAGCCGCCTGGGTCATCGGCGGACTTGTCATCGAGCAGGGCCATGTCGGGAACCGGGCCCATGCCGGCCGTATCAAAGAGGTTCGCCTGCTCAGGCTTGACCTCCTTCACTGCGGGGGGTTCGATGTTCGGTGGCTGGCGCTTTTGACGCCGCCGGCGATCTTTCTCGCGGGTCTGTTCGCGCTTGCGAACCGCCGAGCGGGTGGCCTTGCGGGCCGTTCGCCGTTGGGTCGCCGCCTCGACCCGGCGGGCGGCAAAGGCGGCAACGGCCATGAAAACATGGTGTATTCGCGCGCCCAGCCATTCGGCAACATCGAGCCAGGAAAAGCCAAGTGCCGTCTGGGCACCGGCCAGGACGCCCGCCACGCCCAGCAGGGTCAGCCCCACGAAGCCGAAGGCGGGGAGTCCATATTGAGCCAACCACTCGCCAAGCGTGCCGCCGGAGCCAGCGGGCATTGCAAAGCCTTCCGAGGGCACATGCGCTTGCACGAGGACGCAGGCGCAAAGCGTCACGACAACCCAGCCCACGCTGCGCAAGGTGGCCGTGAACCAAGGGGAGCGATTGCCGCTTCGAACCACGACGCGCACCCCGATGGCCAGAACCGCAAGCGGCATCATGTAGGCGACCCAGCCGAACACGAATAGGAACAGATCCGCTACGTAGGCCCCGCTGGCGCCCACCCAGTTGCGCACTTCACCGGATTCGCCGCTAAAGGTGTACGACGGATCCGAAGGCGAATGGGAGACCACCGCCAGCAACAGGTAAAGGGCAAAGGCGCCGACGCCAATCAAGCCGATTTCGCGTATTGGGGCGCGGTAGGTGGTCAAGAGAGGCGCAACCGCTGGCAATCGTTGGTGGGTATCTAGTGTAACGGCATTTGTCACCCCTCACAAAAGCGCCCCTTGGCCCTTGGGGGCCAAGGGGCGTATGGAGTTTCGCTAACGCGAAACTCTGCGCTGGGTCCAACGCGGCTGACCCGGTGATATCATTGGCCGAACACAAACGACGGCAAAACTCGATATGCGGCCCGACAAGGCAAAGGTGGTCGACGAAGTCTGGGACGAGCAGCGCATTCGATCCTTTCTCGACAAGGCACCCTTGGCGAAAGGCATGGATCCTGACTTCAGCGCCCTGCTCTATGCCTACCGCAGCATGAGGCCGAGTGACTTTGAGGTCTTCATCAATTGGTTCCGCCAAGCGGGGCGCAATCTGGAGGCGGAAAACGACCACGGTGAGACCCTTCTGGACATTATTGAGGAGCATCGGTTGGCGCAGCCCTTCAGGGACATTCTCCAAGCCGCCGGGGCCAGCCGTTAGCCCTCCGCGTGACAATGGCGGTTTCCTTCATCCAAAGCGGCATCAGCTTCCCTGATGCCCAACAGGCGGACGATTCGATTGGCGGCCTGCTCGCGGTCGGTGGTGACCTCTCAGCGAAGCGTCTGCTAGCCGCCTACCGAGCTGGCATCTTTCCTTGGTTCGACGACGACCAAGCACCGGTTCTCTGGTGGAGCCCGGATCCCAGAGCGGTGCTGGTGCCGGGCGAGATGCGCATTAGCAGAAGCCTCGCCAAGCGGCTGCGCAACGGTGGCTTCGAAGTGTCCTTCGACCGCGCCTTTGCCGAGGTGGTCAAAGGCTGCGCCACCGAACGCGAAGGCCAATCGGGTACTTGGATCACACCTGGCATGGGCGTCGCCTACGGCCGCCTGCACGAGTTAGGCTATGCCCACTCCCTTGAGGTGTGGCGCGAAGGGCGTCTCGCCGGCGGGCTGTACGGCCTATCCATCGGCACCTTCTTCTTCGGCGAATCCATGTTCAGCCACATTCCGGACGCCTCCAAGGTGGCGCTTGCCCACCTCAGCGAACAGCTCAAGCGCTGGCGCTTCCAACTCATCGACTGCCAAATTCCCAACCGCCATCTGAGCTCGCTGGGCGCCAAGACGATGCCGCGCGCCGAATTCCTTGCCGCCTTGGCAATCAATGACGAATCCCAAACCCGGGTTGGCGCTTGGACCTTTGACGCCGACTGCTGCCCGGTTGATTCCAGTCACCCTTAAAGGGCAGAATGCCGCCGCCTGATTGCACTGGAACCCCATGGCGAAGGAAGAGCAAATTGAAATGGATGGAACGGTGGTTGACACCCTTCCGAACACGATGTTCCGCGTTGAGCTGGACAACGGCCATGTGGTGACCGCCCACATTTCGGGCAAAATCCGCAAGAACTACATCCGCATCCTCACCGGGGACAAGGTCAAGGTCGAACTGACGCCCTACGACCTCAGCAAGGGCCGAATCACGTTCCGCAAGTAACCCGGAGCAAGGGCATCTTGCCCTCGAACTGGTTAGGCGGTGACCTTCTCGTCAGCGGCGCTTAACGCCTCAAGAGCGAGTTCCCCGTCCTTCAGGGACACCCGCAGCAGTCCCCCGCCCTTGGCCAAGGGGCCAAACAGGATCAGGTCCGCCAACTCGCGCTTGATCTTGTCCTGAATGAGGCGCTGCATGGGCCGGGCGCCCATCTTCTCGTCGTAGCCTTCCCGGGCCAGCCACGCCCTCGCCTCGTCGTCCACCTCCAAGGTCACCCGCTTGTCGTCGAGCTGCGCCTGCAGCTCGGTGAGGAACTTATCCACGATGGTCTTGACCACCGGCTCACTCAGGGCGCTGAACTGCACGATGGCGTCGAGCCGATTGCGGAACTCAGGCGCGAACAGCTTGCGGATGGCCTCCATGCCGTCGGAACTGTTGTCCTGCTCGGAGAAGCCGATGGACGGGCGGGCCATGTCCATGGCCCCGGCGTTGGTGGTCATGATGAGCACCACGTTGCGGAAATCGGCCTTGCGACCGTTGTTGTCGGTGAGCGAGCCGTGGTCCATGACCTGCAGCAGCAGATTGAAGACGTCCGGATGGGCCTTCTCGATTTCGTCGAGCAGGACGACGCTGTGCGGATGCTTGGTCACCGCTTCGGTGAGCAGGCCGCCCTGGTCGAACCCGATGTAACCCGGCGGCGCGCCAATCAGGCGCGAGACCGTGTGCCGCTCCATGTATTCGGACATGTCGTAGCGCAGCAACTCAACGCCCGTGATGAGCGCCAACTGCCGGCACACCTCGGTCTTGCCCACGCCGGTCGGGCCTGCGAACAGGAAGGCACCCACCGGTTTGTCGCCGGCCTTGAGCCCGGCGCGAGACAGCTTGATGCTGTCGGCAAGCTGGTCGATGGCCTCGTCCTGGCCGAAGATGACCATCTTGAGCTTTTCGTCGAGCCCCTTGAGCGCTTCCTTGTCGGAGGTGGAGACCTGGGTGGACGGAATGCGGGCGATCTTGGCCACCACCTGCTCCACGTCGCCGGCGCCGATGGTCTTCTTACGGCGGCTCGGCGGCAGCAACTGCTGCGCGGCACCTGCCTCGTCGATGACGTCGATGGCCTTGTCCGGCATGAAGCGGTCAGTGATGTACTTGGCAGCCAACTCCGATGCGGAACGCAGGGCTGGGTCGGTGAAGCGCAGTTGGTAATGGTCCTCGAAGCGGGACTTCAGGCCCTTGAGGATCTGATAGGTGTCCTGAACGTCCGGCTCGACGATGTCGATCTTTTGAAAGCGCCTTGAGAGGGCCCGGTCCTTCTCGAAAATGCCGCGGAACTCCTGGTAAGTGGTGGAGCCCATGCAGCGGATCTGGCCGGACGTCAGCAGCGGCTTGAGCAGGTTGGAGGCATCCATGACGCCGCCTGACGCGGCACCGGCACCGATGATGGTATGCACTTCGTCAATGAAAAGTATCGCCCCTTCCTGTTCCTTCAATTCCGCAAGCACCACCTTGAAGCGCTTCTCGAAGTCGCCCCGATACTTGGTGCCCGCCAACAGCGCGCCGAGGTCGAGGGCGTAGATGGTGCTCTGGGCCACCACGTCCGGCACCTTCCCCTCGACAATGCGTTTAGCCAGACCTTCCGCGATGGCGGTTTTGCCGACCCCGGATTCACCCACCAGCAACGGGTTGTTCTTGCGTCGGCGGCACAGCACCTGAATGACCCGCTCGAGTTCCTGCTCGCGGCCCACGAGCGGGTCGATGCGGCCGGCCTCGGCCTGCTCGTTGAGATTGGTGGCGAAGGCATCGAGGGCTTTCTGAGCGCCCTCTTCGCCTTGCGTTCGCTCCTCGCCCTCCACCGCGCTTTCCGTGGCGCCCTTCTCGCCATACACCTTGGAGATGCCGTGGGCGATGTAGTTGACCACGTCGATGCGGGCGATGTCCTGCTGCTTCAAGAAGTAAACCGACTGGCTTTCCCGCTCGCTGAAGATGGCGACCAGCACATTGCCGCCCGTGACCTCCTTGCGGCCCGAGGACTGACCGTGGAAAACCGCACGCTGCAGGACGCGCTGAAAGCCCAAGGTGGGCTGGGTCTCCCGCTTGGCGTCGCCTGCTGGAATCAACGGCGTGGTGGTCTCAATGTACTCGCTCAAGTCTTCGCGGAGCTTGTCGATGTCGCAGCCCACGTTGCGTAGCACCTCCACCGCCGCATCGTTGCTGAGCAGCGCCAGCAGCAGATGCTCGACGGTCATGAATTCGTGGCGCTTGGCGCGGGCCTCGCGGAACGCGTCGTTGAGCGTGGTTTCCAGATCTTTGCTGAGCATGGTCCTAACTTTAGCGGATTAATCCGTCATTTCCACCCTGGAAACCAACGGGTGCTGATTGTCCTGGGCGTATTGGTTGAGTTGCTCGGATTTGGTCTCGGCGATGTCCCGGGGAAAGATGCCCACGACCGCGCTGCCCTGGGTGTGCACCGCCAGCATGACTTGGGTCGCCTTTTCGCGGTTCATGCCGAAGAAGATCTCCAGCACATGGACCACGAACTCCATCGGCGTGTAGTCGTCATTGAGCAGAATGACCTTGTACATGGGCGGCTTTTTCAGCTTCGGCTTGGCCTCGGCGACTGCCACTCCGCGGTCCTCGCCAAGGCCGGGGTCATCGCCGTCCTGGGCGCGCCAATGTCCGCTCATCCCGCCATGAAGATGCGGCTGGGCTGCTGCAATCCGAAGGTTCGGGCCTTCGGATGCGCAACCGTTAGGACAGGAATCATGCCGCATGGGGCGATAATACCCGCAGGCACCTACCCTGCAAAGTTCCAAAACTTATCCATTATGGAGAGTTGATCATAGGAGGCGCGCCGCGCATCGGGGAAGGTACTTTGCAATCTGCCGCAAATTCCCAATAATCCCCCTCCGAGGGGCATCTGTTTTTGCTTGGCGAGTGGCCGAGCACAGTGCCGGGAGGGCAGAACAATAGCAACAGGGACAGTAAAGTGGTTCAACAACGCCAAGGGCTACGGCTTCATCTTGCCGTCCGATGGCGGGGGAGACCTCTTCGCACACTACACCGCCATCCAAATGGACGGCTACAAAACCCTAAAGGCGGGCCAGCAAGTGGTCTTTGACGTCGAGGAAGGTCCCAAGGGCCATCACGCCGTTAACATCCGCGCCGATGACGACGACATTCGCGCCGATGACGACGACATCCGCGCCGAATCTGACGACGGCCCTTAGCCGATCAGTCCATCGCGTCAATGACTGCGTCGCCGAAGGCGGAGCATGACAGGAGGGTGGCCCCGCTCATCAGGCGCTCGAAGTCATAGGTCACCGTTTTCCGCGAGATGGCGCCTTCCATGCCTGCAATGATGAGGTCGGCGGCCTCGCGCCAGTCCATGTGCCGGAGCATCATTTCAGCGGAAAGCACTAAGGAGCCCGGGTTGACCTTGTCCTGCCCGGTGTACTTTGGAGCGGTGCCGTGGGTGGCCTCGAAGAGCGCGATGGTGTCGCCGATGTTGGCGCCCGGCGCAATGCCGATGCCGCCAACCTGGGCGGCGAGGGCATCGGAAATGTAGTCGCCGTTCAGGTTCATGGTCGCCAGCACGTCGTATTCGTCGGGGCGGGTGAGAATCTGTTGCAGCATGGCGTCGGCGATCATGTCCTTGATGATGATCTGGCGACCGGTGCTCGGATTGGTCAATTCGTGCCAAGGGCCGCCGTCCAATGGGGTCGCGCCAAACTCCCGGGCCGCGAGCCGATAGCCCCAGTCCTTGAACGCCCCTTCCGTGAATTTCATGATGTTGCCCTTGTGCACGAAGGTCAGCGAGGCACGGTCCTCGTTGATGGTGTACTGCAGGGCCTTGCGCACCAAGCGCTCAGTGCCCTCCACGGAGATCGGTTTGATGCCGATGCCGCAGTGGCGCGGGAAACGAATCTTGCGCACGCCCATGCTGTCCTGCAAAAAGCCAATGACCTTCTCCGCCCCCGCGGAATCCGCCTCCCATTCCACCCCAGCGTAGATGTCCTCGGTGTTCTCCCGGAAGATCACCATGTCGGTCTTTTGCGGCGCCACCACCGGGCTCGGCACACCCTTGAACCAGCGCACTGGGCGCAGGCAGACGTAGAGGTCGAGTTCCTGGCGGAGCGCCACGTTCAAAGAGCGGATGCCGCCCCCCACGGGCGTCGTCATTGGGCCCTTGATGCCGATGATGAATTCGCGCATGGCTTCAAGCGTCTCCGCCGGCAGCCACTCGTCCGCCCCGTACACCTCAAGCGACTTTTCCCCCGAATAGATTTCCATCCAGGCGATCCGGCGCCGCCCACCGTAGGCCTTGGCCACCGCAGCGTCCACCACCTTGAGCATGACCGGCGTGATGTCAATGCCGATGCCGTCCCCCTCGATGTAGGGAATGATGGGATTGTCGGGAATGTTGAGGGTGTTGTCCTCGTTGACAGTGATCTTCTCACCATCGGCAGGCACGGCTATGTGCTGGTACGCCATCGGCTTCGCTCCAATTTTGGGCAGTGGTATTGGGAAAAACGACGAAGTATAGCCTAGTCTCGTGAACTGGGTGAGACGCGGAAGAGAGCCATTGAAAGGGCCACTACATGCGCAAAACCAAGCGCAAAAACAAGGGGTTGCAATAGCCAAGCCATATAGGTAAATTTATCCGTAGGAACTAAAGACCTAATACTGTGACGCCAAAGGACTCTACGACAACCAAAAGGCTCGTCGATTGATTGGGGCCGAACGGTGAAGAGTTTGATTGGTCGGAGTAATCTGTATGACTGGCATTGTCTCTCGGCTCGATAGCGTAGGCGCAGGGGAGGTCCAAAAGAAGCGTCGCGGAGCGGAAAATGCGCTACTCGGAAACGTCGCATTGACGCATAAAGTCCGAGCACGTCGAACGACTGTGGCCTTCATTTGGGGGGTCAGTTCGGTCGTGTTGCTCGGTCCCGTGATAGCAGGTGAAATTGGCTATGTGCCTGGCCTGTTGGCCATCACATTGGCCTTTGCCGCAATGACCAGCGTGTCGTTGAGAGCGACG
The DNA here is from genome assembly GCA_009843635.1 of Gammaproteobacteria bacterium. Classification (GTDB taxonomy): domain Bacteria; phylum Pseudomonadota; class Gammaproteobacteria; order Pseudomonadales; family Azotimanducaceae; genus Azophilus. The sequence goes on along the minus strand of VYDB01000084.1, from coordinate 29,095 downwards.
GTAGAGATCGACTCCGAAAACCGGCTTACCATTCGGTATCTCTGCTACTCATTTTCCGACGACTTGGAGAACATCCAAGTCGCCGCGTTGCAGAAGTTCGACTTCTACCGCGACGCCAACCTAGGCTTCAAGAAACTCCACCGCGGAACTCGGCTGCCATGCTTCAACGTGGGTTGGTTCGTACTTCGAAACGGCGCGGTCGCCTTTGCATGCCTCAGCCGAAAACGAAGAGCGCGGGCGCTCATGACTCGCGACGGATGTTACTTATTGGTGGATCCCCATATTGCACGCCGAATCCAGGCCATTGCCGCGAGATCCGGACTGGCGTTAGCTAGCCGTGCGGGGCGCCAACCCTAAGCCGGGCGGGGATAGGCCCTAGTCGTGATGGCTATCGGCCAACCCAGCCCTTGGCCCGCTCCACGTCCTGCTCGGTCGCTTCCACCCAACGGGTGTCGCCGTCCGCGGTTTCCCGCTTCCAGAAGATGGCGTCGGTCTTTAGGCGGTCAATGATGAACTCACAGGCCGCCAAGGCGTCCGAGCGGTGGGCCGAAGCGGTAAGCACCAGGACGATCTGATCCGTGGGCCGCAAACGCCCCACTCGATGAATGACCGTCACCGCAGCCAGGCGCCAGCGCCGTTCGGCTTCGGCAACGATGGCCGCGACGCTCCGCTCGGTCATGCCGGCGTAGTGCTCTAGTTCCAAACTGGAGCCGCGATCGCCCTGGACCTCCCGCACCAACCCCACGAACGCGGCCACCGCGCCGGCATTGGCGTCAAGCTGTTCGCGAAGCGCCTTCCATTCCCCATCGACGGAGAAGTCGTCAGTCTGAATCCGGATGCGCTGCATAACCGGTCACCCGCCTGTTACCGGCGGCAGGAACGCCACCTCGTCGCCGGACTTGAGATCGACTCGCGCAGGACCATCCACAAACTCCTGGTTGACGGCGATGCGCACGTTTTCGGCCGTGAGGGCGGCATAGCCTTCCGGCCCCAGCGCCGGCTTCAAGGCGGCCAGCAAAGCGCTCAACCGCAGGGACGAGCCGGCCGAGCCCGGGGAATAAGTCCAAGCGTCCATGCCGACCGCCTCCCGGAGCGAGGCGAAGAACAGCACGCGTATCACGGCCCCGTCTCCTCGCGCCGCCAAAGGCCGCTGCGGCCGCCTTCCTTGCGCAGCAGGCGCACCTGCTCGATGGCCATGCCCTGGTCAATCGCCTTGCACATGTCATAGAGCGTCAAGGCGGCAATGCTGGCTGCGGTCAAGGCCTCCATCTCCACCCCCGTGCGGCCAGTTACGCGACATTCGGCGCTGATGCGAACCTGGTCCGGAGGGGCCGGCTCAAAGTCGATGGAGACCCGGTTCAAGGGCAACGGGTGACACAGGGGAATCAGCTCGGCGCATCGTTTCGCGGCCTGAATGCCCGCCACCCGCGCCACTGCCACCGCATCGCCCTTGGCAAGGCCGCCATCGAAGATCTCCGCCAGGGTGCCGGCCTGCATCCGCAGCCGGGCTTCGGCCACCGCGACACGCACGGTCTCCGCCTTGGCGGACACATCGACCATGTTGGCTTCGCCCCGAGCGTTCTGGTGCGTGAGCTGGCTCATGAGGGAGAGTATAGCGCGGAAGGCGTAGCGGGCTTCTATCCGGTAAGATTAAGGACTTATCCACAGCCCGCCAGTTCGGCGAATTTCGCAGACGAGCCCAGCCGTGCATTCGCTCGACAGCAACCACATCATCGTCGGCATGTCCGGCGGCGTCGATTCGTCGGTGGCCGCGCTGCTGCTCAAGCGGCAAGGCCATCGCGTGTCCGGGCTGTTCATGAAAAACTGGGACGAAGACGATGGCGAGCCCTACTGCACCGCCAAGCAAGATCTAGAAGACGCAACCAAGGTGTGCGAGAGGATCGGCATCGAACTGCACACGGCCAACTTCGCTGCCGAGTATTGGGACGACGTGTTCAGCGCCTTCCTCCGGGAGTACGAGGCCGGACGCACCCCGAATCCGGACGTGCTCTGCAACCGGGAAATCAAGTTCAAGCAGTTCGCCCGCTACGCCGAGGCGCTCGGCGCGGATCAAACCGCCACCGGGCACTACGCCCGCATCGCCATGCGCGGCGGGCGTCTCAGGCTCCTTAAGGGCGCCGATGCCGGCAAGGACCAAAGCTACTTTCTGCAGGCGCTCAACATCGACCAGTTGTCCACCGCCATTTTCCCATTGGGTGACATGAAAAAGACCGAAGTGCGCCGCATCGCCCGCAAGCAGGGGTTCCACAATCACGGCAAGAAGGATTCCACCGGCATCTGCTTCATCGGCGAGCGGCGTTTCCGTGACTTTCTGCACCGTTACCTGCCGCATAACCCGGGCCCCATGGTGGACGAGGCTGGCGTGACGTTGGGCGAACACATCGGCTTGCCCTACTACACCCGCGGCCAGCGTCAGGGCTTGGCCGTGGGTGGCGTGGCGGGGCGCCGGGAAGCACCTTGGTACGTGCTCGACAAGGACATGACCGCCAACCGCCTCATCGTCACCCAAGACCCGGCGGCGCTCTGCAACGACCGGCTCATCGCAAGCCGCCTCAATTGGTTGGGCGAGCCGCCACCGCTGCCCCTGCGCTGCACGGCCAAGGTGCGCCACCGCCAGCCGGACCAGGCCGCGTGGGTATCCTGCGACAAGCCGGGAAGCGTGACGGTGCGCTTCGATACGCCGCAACGAGCCATCACGCCGGGCCAGTACGTCTGCTTCTACGACGCCGACATCTGCCTCGGTGGCGGCGTCATCGAGTCTTTCAGCAACGTCGAAGCCAACATCCCCGTCCATGACTAATCTCGATTATCGCTCACTGGCGTTGGCCGCCCTGTTCGAGGCACTGGCCGAGGTGCAGGACGTCGCCGAGGGGCGCAGCGGCGACAATGACATCGAGCACCTGCTCGCGCCGCTGTTCGCCATTGACGCGGACACCGTGGCGGCCGTCTTTGCGCCGCCCGCCCGCTACTTGAAGGGCGTCAAGACCGCGGGCAGCGCCATTGCCGGTGAGCGCAACGCGTTGCGCCTGCTCAACACCGCCTTTGCCGTGATGGAGCTGGCCACGCTGCTCAAGCGCGAGGACCGCATTGCCGGGCAGTTGAGCCAACGCTTGAACGCCTTGGCCAATGCGCCCCGTGATGCCGCCCTGTTGCTGGCCTTGGACGATGTCTATCAGGAAACCATCGGACGGTTGGGCAAGCGCATTCAGGTGACCGGCGACCCCGCTGCCCTCCGGCAGCCCCAAGTCGCAGCGCGCATCCGTGCGCTGCTGCTGGCCGCGGTGCGCTTCGCCTGGCTATGGCGGCAACTCGGTGGACGCCGCTGGCACCTGATCGTGGGGCGCCGCAAGGCGCTGGCAACCATGGATGAACTCAAAAGGAAACTCGCGTGAACAGCAGCTTGAACCCCCTTATCGCCATCGGCGCCATCGACGGACGCTACCGCGCCAAGACCGAAGCGCTGGCGCCCATCTTCAGCGAGTACGGCTTGATTCGCTTCCGCGTTCAAGTCGAGTGCGAGTGGTTTGCCGCCTTGGCGACGCTCTCCGGGGTGGCGGAGCTGCCGCCCCTGTCGGCCGCCGCCGGCAAGGCGGTGAGAGCCGTGCATGCCGACTTTTCCGTGACGGACGCCGAACGGGTCAAAGCCTTGGAGGCCACCACCAACCACGACGTGAAGGCGGTGGAGTACTTCGTCAAGGAGCGCATCGGCCGGATCGAGGGGCTGGCGCCGCACACGGAGTTCGTCCACTTCGCCTGCACCTCCGAAGACATCAACAATCTGGCCCATGCGCTGATGCTCAAGGCTGCGCGCGAGGCGCTCGAACCGCAAATGCGACGTCTCATCGAGGCCATCGACGGGCTGGCGCGGCAAGCGGGCGATCTGCCGATGTTAGCCCGAACCCACGGCCAGCCCGCTTCGCCCACCACCTTGGCCAAGGAGCTGCGGGTGTTCAGCGCCCGCCTCTCCAAGGCGCTCAACGCCCTAAGCGCATTGCCGCTGACGGGCAAGCTGAACGGTGCGGTCGGCAACTTCAACGCCCATGCGGCGGCCTATCCAGACATCGACTGGCCAGCCGTGAGCGAGGGTTTCGTCACCGGGCTCGGCTTGGCCCACAATCCCCTGACCACCCAAATCGAGCCCCACGACGGCTTGGCGGCGCTGTTCCATGCTTTCATGCGCTTCAACACCGTGCTGCTGGACTTGGTGCGCGACATCTGGGCCTACATCGCCATTGACTACTTTGGGCAGCGCCAGGTGGCGGGCGAGACCGGCTCCTCCACCATGCCGCACAAGGTCAATCCCATCGACTTCGAGAACGCGGAAGGCAATCTCGGCATCGCCAACGCCCTGCTCGGCCACATGGCGGAGAAGCTGCCGGTGTCCCGCTGGCAGCGCGACCTGTCCGATTCCACCGTGCTGCGCAACATGGGCGCGGCCTTGGCCCACAGCAGCATCGCCTACCAGTCGGCGGACAAGGGCCTGGCCAAGCTCTCCATAAACCGGGCGCGCATCGAAGCGGATTTGGCGAACAATTGGGAGGTGTTGGCGGAAGCCGTGCAGACCCTGATGCGCAAGCACGGTTTGGCCGAGCCCTATGAACGGCTCAAGGCGGCCACGCGGGGACGGCGGCTGGACGCCGACGGATTCGCCGAGTTGCTGGACGCGCTCGATCTGCCCGACGACGCCCGGCGGGAGCTGGCGCAACTGCAGCCGCACACCTACGTCGGGTTGGCCACCCAGTTGGCCCGATTGCCCGACTGACGGCGTTTCGGCCCCTGCGGCCCCGAATTCATTTCCCGTCAGGAAACTATTAGTATCCACCCATTCCAGTTGTTTTCATATAAATTCACGCCTCGCGCCGTTCGACGCCGAACCAACGCCCATTCGCCATAACCAAACAGGAGCAAACATGTCCGCGTATCTTTCCGACTACCTGCAACAGGTCGAAGACGTCAAGAAGGAACTGATCAGCCAGCCGAACTGGCGGGCAATCAACCCGGAGTACGTGGTCCGCATGCGGCTGCAGAACCGCTTCCGCACCGGCCTCGACATCGCCCGCTACACCGCCGACATCATGCGGCGGGACATGGCCGAATACGACAATGACCCGGGGAAGTACACCCAATCCCTCGGCTGCTGGCATGGCTTCACCGCCCAGCAGGTGATGATGTCGATCAAGAAGCACCGCCAAACCACGGACAAGTCCTACATCTATTTGAGCGGTTGGATGGTGGCGGCGCTGCGTTCCAGCTTTGGCCCGCTGCCGGACCAGAGCATGCACGAAAAGACCACGGTGCCGGACTTGATCGAGGAGATCTACACTTTCCTGCGCCAAGCGGACGCCCGGGAGCTAAGGCATCTGTTCACGGCACTCGACGAGACCCGCGCCCAAGGCGGCAACGTGGCGGAGGCGCTCTCGCGCATCGACCGCTACGAGACCCATGTGGTGCCCATGATCGCCGACATCGACGCTGGCTTCGGCAACGAGGAGGCCACCTACCTGCTGGCCAAGCGCATGATCGAAGCGGGCGCCTGCGCCATCCAGATCGAAAACCAAGTCTCCGATGCCAAGCAGTGCGGCCACCAAGCCGGCAAAGTCACCGTGCCCCACGAAGACTTCGTCTCCAAGCTGAACGCGGTACGCTACGCCTTTCTGGAGCTCGGCGTCGAGAACGGCATCATCGTCGCCCGCACCGACTCCTTGGGTGCCGGCCTGACGATGAAGATTCCGGTGTCCAAGGAGCCCGGCGACCTCGGCGACCAGTACTGCGGCTTTCTTGAGGCCACCGAGGTGCATGACCTTGAGGAACTGCGCGATGGCGACATCACCATCCACCAAAACGGCAAGCTGTGCCGCCCGCTGCGCCTCGACAATGGCCTCTACGCCTTTCGCGAAGACACCGGCGCAGGCCGAGTGGTGCTGGACTGCGTCACCAGCCTGGAACATGGCGCCGACCTGCTATGGATCGAAACCGAGCGCCCCAACCTCAAGCAAATCAAAGGCTTGGTGGATGCGGTGCGCGAAAAGGCCCCGCAAGCCAAGCTGGTGTACAACAACTCGCCGTCGTTCAACTGGACCCTCGCGTTCCGCGAGCAGGTCTATGCCGAGTGGCGGGAGGCAGGCAAGGACGTGTCGGCCTATCCCGACCCGGCGGTGGTCGACAAGGGCCTGATGGCAGCCGACTACGACGAGACGCCCCTAGCGGCGGCCGCGGACGAGCTCATCGCCCGCTTCCAACGGGACGCGGCCCGGGAGGCCGGCATTTTCCATCACCTGATCACCTTGCCCACCTACCATGAAACCGCCCTCGGCACGGATGTGCTGGCGGAAGGCTACTTTGGTGACGCAGGCATGCTGGCCTACGTGAAGGGCGTGCAACGCCGTGAAATCCGCCGCGGATTGGCGGCGGTCAAGCATCAGGACCTAGCTGGCTCCAACATTGGCGACGACCACAAGGAGTACTTCCTTGGCGAAAAGGCCCTGCTGGCTGGCGGCGCGGCGAATACGATGAATCAGTTCTAGCGAACCTCTAGGGCGATCCGCCAAGCAATGCCTGCAGTTCGCCGTAGCTCTCGGCGGCGGCGAACTGCGGGTGCTCGCGGCGCACCCGCTGCGGGGCGCTGAACAGAACGCCCTTGTCGGCTTCCTCCAGCATGGGGATGTCGTTGTAGGAGTCACCCGCCGCCATGACCGGGAAGTTCAGGGATTTCAAAGCCTTGACGACGCTGCGTTTGGGATCCGGCTGGCGCAGTTGGTAGCCGGCAATCCGATCATCCCGGACTTTCAGGTGATGGCAGAACAGGGTCGGGTGGCCGAGCTTCGCCATCAGTGGATTGGCGAACTCGTAGAAGGTGTCGGAGACGATGATCACCTGCCGGTCCTGCCTCGCCCAATCCAGAAAGGCACGGGCGCCGGGCAGAGGCTCAAGGCCATCAATGACCGTGCGAATCGTCGAGAAGCGCAGGTCCGCCCGCGCCAGCACGTCCATGCGGTAGCGCATCAGCTCACCGTAGTCCGGAATGTCACGAGTGGTTTTGTTCAGATTGCCAAGACCGGGGCGCTCGGCCACCGCCTGCCAGATTTCAGGGATCAGCACCCCTTCGAGGTCCAAGCACAGGATGTTCAACCAAATCTCCTCAACTACCCATACCGAGTTAAGCATATGCCAAGAGGGTATTTTCATCGCGCAAGTTGATATTGCTAGACTTTTTTTCCCAACGTCAACGGCTAAGACAAATTATGGATTTCCAACAGGCGAGCGCCTACACCGAGCCGCAGCACCTGCTGCGGGACATCGCCAATCGCTTTGACCGCGAACGGGTGGCCATTTCCTTCAGCGGCGCCGAAGACGTGGTTCTGATCGACATGGCGCATCGGGAAGGCCTCGACTTCAACGTCTTTTCGCTGGATACGGGACGGCTGCACCCAGAAACCTACGCCTACTTCGAGCGGGTGCGCGAACACTACGGCGTCGCCATCGAGCTGCTGATGCCCTCCCCCGCCGCGGTCGCTGACCTAGTGCGCGCCAAGGGCTTGTTCAGCTTTTACAAGGACGGCCACGGCGAGTGCTGCGCGGTGCGCAAAATCGAGCCGCTGCGCCGCAAGCTCGGCGAGCTCGACGCCTGGGTCACCGGCCAGCGCAAGGACCAAAGCGTTACGCGAACCGACCTCCCCTTGGAGCAGGAGGATCGGGCCTTCTCCACCCAAGCGCACCGGCTGCTCAAGTTCAATCCCTTGGCGGACTGGTCGTCGCGGGACGTTTGGGCCTACATCCGCACCCACAAGGTGCCTTACAACGAGTTGCACGACCAAGGCTACGTTTCCATCGGCTGCCAGCCCTGCACCCGCGCCGTTGGCCCCCACGAGCACGAACGGACCGGTCGCTGGTGGTGGGAGGAGGCCACCGCCCGGGAATGCGGTCTGCACGCGCAAAACGTCGTCAAGATCCTCGGCTGATCCGTCGCGGCCGTCCCGCCGCAACACCCAGCGCACAGGCCGAATGGCGCAGCAGCGCACACTTCATGGCGCCAAGCAAGCAGACATGAACAGAAGGGTGGACATCCCCTCCGATTTGAGCATACTCAACTGCGAACAGGCAATCGCCTGTTCCTGTGGCAAAAATCTATGTTGATCTGAGGGAGGACATCAACATGAGAATTGACCAACGGTTGTTCCAAGGAGCCCTTTTGTCAGTTGTGTCGGTCCTGTGGGCCGTAGGGCTGAAGGCACAGGTGATCGAAGAAGTGCTGGTGGTTGCCAAGCCAATCAAGGCCAGCCAGCAGGCCGCCATTGAGGCAAAGCGCGCCGCAAACAACGTAGCCGACATCATATCCGCGGATGCCATAGGACGGTTCCCGGACCAGAACCTGGCTGATGCGCTAGGCCGTGTTCCTGGCATTGCAATCGAAAGGGACCAAGGGCAAGCCAGGTATGTCAGCTTTCGCGGCACGCCAAAGCGCTACACCACCACCGCATTCAACGGCATCAGCATTCCGGGCGTGGAAAACGGCCGAATTCCCAGGTTTGACGCCTATCCGGCGGTCATCACCTCCCAGGTCGTGGCCAACAAGGCGATCACGCCTGACATGCCGGGCGAGTCCGTCTCCGGCTACATCAACATCAAGACGTTTTCGCCATCGGATATCAAGGGATTTTCCGGGTCGATCGAAGGCGGGCTCGGGGAGCAGAATCTAGGCGGGGGCGGCATTGACAAAGGGAATCTGCGGCTCTCCTACTCCGACGATCGATTCGGGGCGGTGGTTTACGGCTCAATCAACAGCCGAAAGCAGATCACGGACAACCGTGAGCCCACCTACGGTGGCACTGAAGGCGCCCTGTTGCCCAACCAGATCGAGTTTCGAAACTACAGGATCGAAAGGGAAGACGAAGCCTATGGCGGCACCTTGGAGTTCTACCTTGGGAACGGCGGCAGAGTTTACTTCAACTCGTTGAACACCAAGTTCACGGACCGCGAGGAGCGCAACGACTTCCGCGTTTACCTGAGCGGCGTTCCCCCTCAAACAGGCACTGCCGAGCGCGGCAACATCAGGCGCCTGCTCGAAGACGGCACCTATCTCAACAAAACCGAAGTGAACACTTTTGGCCTTGACACGCCGATTGGGGATTGGGATGTGCAGGCGAGCTACAGCAACATCGAGACCACTTTCGACACCTATCTGCCCATACCCTATTTTATCGGCGGCGGCCAAGTGTCCAACGTTTTCTATGATCTGACCAATCCGCACGACCCCATCGTCCGATTCGACGAAGACTTGGCCAGCGTGGGCTACGCCGTCCACATACTGGTGGACGCGATTGGTGGCCTGTACACCGACAACGATCAATTCAAGGTGGATGTTGCGCGTGAGAACCCTTGGGGCGAATTGAAGTTCGGCGCCAAGTACGATGACCGGAGCGCGACCGGAGGCGGCGCACCTCTCTCTCTCATTGTCAAGCCATATCCAGTCGATGCCTGCCCAGCGACGGACTACACCGAGGGCCCCTGGTCAACGACTTTGGACGACGGCATCGGCGCCTTTTATGCCGACAACCGCGGGCTGCGGGATTGCCTGGAGGCTAACGGGCTAACGCGTTCGGACTTTCCCGAAGAGGAACGAATCAGCATCGACGAGACGCTGCTGTCCGGCTATGTCATGCAGACCTTCGACATGGCCTGGGGCAACGTGATTGCCGGGGTTCGCATCGAGGACACGGAGTACGAAACCATCGGTTCAAGGCTGGTGGGCACCGAACATGAGCCATTGGCCGTCAAGCGCAGCTACACAAACGTTCTGCCGAGCGTGCATGTCAACTACGACATCAATGACGAGCAGAAGGTTCGCGCCTCCTTCTCAACCGGCTTGAGCCGTCCTACGTACATCGAGGCGAGGGCCGCAGCAACCATCAGCCCAATCAGCAACTCCATAAGCGGCGGCAACCCATTCCTCAAGCAGGAGGAGTCGTGGGGCGTTGACTTGGCCTATGAATGGTACTTCGATGAGGCAAGCCTATTCTCTTTGACGCTGTTCCATCGCGACATTGACAATGTGATTGCCGAATCCACCGAAAAAGTGGATGGCAGCATCTACTCCGACCTTGCCGCACCGGGGGAGCTATGGGACCTTTCGGGATTTGGCAACGGCAAGGACGGCAAGCTGCAAGGCATCGAACTCGCCTTCACCGGGCGGTTGGACAACTACCTCGAAGGGTTTTTCTCCGGCTTCGGGGTGGAAGCCAATCTTTCGCTCATCGACTCCGAGTACACCGCGCCTGAAGGCGGCAAGTTCAACCTGCCCAGCCAGTCGGACACCAACTACAACTTGTCGTTGTTCTACGAGAACTACGGCTTTTCCGCCCGTGTGACTTACCGCTACAGAAGCGAGTGGTTGGACGAGACGGAAGTCGCGCTCATTGAAGCTGATTCCGCCATCTATTGGGCTCCGCAGGAGCGCGTTGACGTGGCGTTGCGTTACAGCCTCTACGAACTGACCGGATACCAAGCATCCATCTTCGTCGACCTAAACAACATCACGGACGAAAAGGACGTTCGCTACACCGGAGCCAGGTGGAACCCAAACCAATCCGAGTCGTTCGGAAGGCGTTTTCTGGTTGGCGTTCGATTTAGCTTCTAACGGGCGGCGCAACAGGGTTGCTGCTGTAATTCGGCGGTCGCCGAACGCTGAGGTTGCTCATATGACAACCTCATCCTGAGATTCGACAAGACCGCAAGGAAGCAACATGGCCTCAGATGCGCTGCCCTCCAGGGTGCCCGGCGCCAAGATGATCTACCTCATTCGGCGCCGGGCGTCGGCCTCCCGGGAGGAGCTGGTCGCACACTGGTTCGCCAACCACATGCCCGGCGTCATCGCCATGCAAGCGCGGGCCGCGGAGCGTGGCAAACCCCACGCAAAACGCTACATCGCCACCCTCTTCGACGCCAGCCGGGATGGCAACCACCCCATCGACGGCATGGCGCAGCTTTGGTGGGATCAAGCGCTGCCCAAGCCGGACGCGCCCCACGGCACCGAGCCGATGGACAGCTTTCAACAGAAGGCGGAACCCTACCTGCCGTGGGCTACCCAGGAATACCAAGTGATCGATGGCGCAGAGCACCTCGATAGCGCCCCGCTGACCTTGAACGCCCCCTACCCCACCACCCGCTCGGGGTTCTTCAAGGTGTCCTTCTTCGTCAAGGCGAAGTCAGGCACCGACTTCGACGCCTTTTTCGATCACTGGCTCAGCGTTCACGCGGCCAACGTGCGCGGCGTCATGGCGCAGGTGGGCGGCTTTCGCTACGTCATCAGCCACAGCCTCGCCCCCGCCGATGAGCCATGGGCGGGCTTGGCGGAACTCTACTTCCATGACGCCAACAGTTGGGATGCCTACCGCAAGACCATCCGCCCGGACGGCATGGAGCGCTGGGTGGCGAACGACGGCGTGCTCGTCCTGCGGGCGCAGACCGAGATGGTCGGGATTCCCTAGAAGCGAAGCTATCCCGGCGTCGGCACCACCGTGACCGGCATGTCCTCCGGCTCTAGACCTAAGTTGATGAGCACCTTCGACATGCCGAGGAACAGGCCCACGCCCATGGCGAGTTCGGCGATTTCCGCCTCGCTGTAGTTCGCCTTCAGGGTTTGCTGGATGTCGTCGCCGGGCGGCGCGGGGACTCCGATGATGGCGTCGGTGAGCTTCAATGCCGCCACTTGGGCGGGTTCCAGCGCTTGCTCGTAGCCGTCCGCGATGCGTTCGACCCGTTCTTCGTTCAGCCCCGCCGCACGGGCGGAGTCAAAGCGCACCCGGCGTCAGTAGCCGCAGTCGGTGATGCGGGCGTTGCGAATTCGGGTCATCTCCTTGATGGCGGGGTCGGCGACCCCGTTGCGCCAAAACTCCCCGTAGAGCTCGAAGAACAGGCCTGCGAGTTTCGGCACATGGGCCATCACCGAGCCGAAGTCCGGTGGCTGGCCGGGAATGGCGGATGGCATTCTGGGACGGGTGGACACGTTCCCGCCTAAACCAACGCGCCTTGGTGGAGCGGCGGAGAATTCAGATTGGCAGGCAGCTCTGCCAAGTCGAAAGCCAGCTTCCATCGGCAGGTTGCGTCAAAAAACGCCAGCGCCACCATGAGTGCCACCGTGCCCGCTTCGCCAAACGTCTTGGCCGCTTCGGCGACATCCGCATCGCTGACCCCGTGATGCTCGAAGGGAAACCGCTCGGCGATGGCGAGCGCCGCCTGCTCCGAGGCTGCGAAGGCGGCAAAGTCCCCGCGCTTCAAGGCCGCTGCTTCGGGGTTGTCCAAGGCGACGCCCGCATCGCGTACCGCCCATTCGGCGGCGCAATCGTGAATCGCCGCAATCCGCAAGCGGCAGAGCTCGAGAACGCGCCGCGGCACCAGATCATCGTCCCACAAGGTGCTGTAGAAGGCCTTGTAGCAGGTCAGCAACTCCGGGCGATGGGCGAACAGCCCTTCAAGTGGCGGCGAGTCTCCGGCGGTGGCGATCCAACTCATTCATGGGCTCACTATGTTAGGGTTCCCAAAGGGTCCGCAAACAGTCGAATGGGAGCATAACACCATGGCGCGGCTAATAATCCGAGTGGTCATCACAGCCATCGGCCTCTATGTGGCCACCCTGCTGATCGACGACATCCGGGTAGACAGCAACGGCACACTGATTTGGGCGGCCATCGCCTTGGGGCTGGTCAACGCTCTCGTGCGCCCGCTGGTCATCCTCCTGACCCTGCCTGCCACCGTGCTCACCCTCGGGGTCTTCCTGCTGGTGATCAACGCCGCCATGCTGCACCTCGCCGCTTGGTTCGTGTCCGGCTTCCACGTGGAAGGTTTTTTCAGCGCCCTGTTCGGCGCCATCATCGTCAGCTTGGTCTCTTGGGCAACGGAGTCGCTCATCAAGCCCGCGGAGCGCGCCTAGCGCTCAGTTGTCCCGGCGGAAAATCAGCGCATCGGCCACCGCCACCAAGAAAAACAGGATCAGGAAGAGGAGCAAGCGGGGGTCGCTCAAGTAGATCTGCGGCTCGACCGGCACGGCGATGGTTTTGTCCAAAGCCGCTATCTTGAAGTGATGCTTCTCGTCAAAGATGGGGTTCAGGGCGATCTCCATGAGATCGCGACGGCTGCGGTAGCGCATGATGGCGAAACTATCCCAGCTTTCCGCCCCTTCAATGCCAACCAAGTCCATGGCAGGAAACACCACTGGCCCGGCGAGGACCGGATGGCTGGCGCGCCGGAACAACTCGGGGTACATGTGTTCCATGTAGCGGCCCATGGACGCTTCCGGGGACAGCGGCGCCGTCTCGTCAGCATCCGCCATGTCGATCAGGTTCGCCATGAGGAATTGATCGCCGGTGTCCTCCACCATGAAGCGGCGCAGGCGCTGCACCACCTCTGCTGGCCGTCCAATGCGCTCAGCTTGGGCGGTGAAAGCGGCGATTTCGTCTTCGGTGAGCGGGCCGGACGTGTTGGTGTACCACGCGCAAAACAACAGCCAAGCCAAGGTCGGCAGTGCCCAGAGCCAAGTGCGGCCCCGTCGGGCAAGTTGGGGGATTCGAGAGGTCATGGCCTTTCCGTGCCGGTTGATCGAGTAACATGAACGCCACATATAAGCACTGGGGCGTCTTGAATGGAAGTATCGAACGAGCTTTACCCCGTCGGGGACGAACAGACGAAAGCCATGCTTGAAGCCGGTCCCGATGGGCCGATTGTCATGGTCAACCTATTGAAATATAGGGAAAAAGCGGAGTATTCAGACGGTCGGGAGACCGACTTGAGCGGACGCGAAGCCTATGCGATCTACGGCCAGGCCGTCGCCAAGCTGGTGGAGGCGCACGGCGGCCGGATCATCTTCGCAGGCCAAGTCAGCCACCTGACCATCGGCGTGGTCGATGAGCTCTGGGACGACGTGGCACTCGCGGAGTACCCCAACCGAGGCGCTCTGGTGGCGATGTCCACCTCCGCCGCCTATGCCGAAATCGCACCCCATCGGGAAGCCGGACTCAAGGGCCAGCTCAACATCGAAACCACCCATTCACAGGCAATGACAGGCCGCAGCGCAGGACAGTAGCCCCATGACACTCGACGAATTGCTCGCCAAGCAGGAAATCTACGAACTGAGCTGCAACTACATGCGGGGCCTGGACCGCTTGGACGCAGAACTGATGCACACCGTCTTCCACGAGGACGCGACCGTGGACTACGGTTTTTTCCAAGGCTCCGGCAAGGACTTCGTGGCTTTTGCGCAGAACGCGCTCAAGGACCATCTGGCCAACCACCACATGATCGGGCAGGTGAACATCAAGGTCGATGGGAACCAAGCCGTCGGCGAAGTTTACTTTCAAGCCTTCCACAAGGTCGTGCAGGACGGCGAGGAGCAGGATCTGTTCATCAGCGGGCGCTACGTGGACCGCTACGAACGGCGCGACGGCGTGTGGAAGATCAGCTTTCGCTCGGAAGTCAACGACTGGGCGCGCCTGGAGGCGGACGCGGACACCTACTTGGAGGGCAGCGGCTGCTTAATCGGCGCACGCAAGCCGGACGACTATTCCTACGGGAAATTCGCCAGCCGCTGAATCAACTCGTTGCCGTTGGAGCAGTCGATGATCCAGTCGCCCACTTCTGCCAAGGCGGCTAGGTCGCGAATGCCATTGAGGTGTTCCGCCACTTGGCGGGCGATTTGCGCATCAAACTTTCGTGAGGATTGGCGGACCAGCAAAGCCCTCTGATCGGCAAGGCGGGCCTCGATGCCGTCTTGGCGGCCCTGCCGCCGGCCCTCCTCCTGACTTTCGCGCCAGCCTTCCTCTCGGCCAATTGCATGGCCCTCGGCACGGCCTTGGGCGTGGCCCGCGCTATGGGCCTGACGGCGGAAAGCGCCGAGCAGCAAATCGTCATCCGGCCCCGTGCCTTCCGGTTCACCGAGCGCCCGACCCACCCGCGTCAGTTCCTGCATGGTCAGGCTCGACAGCTCCGGCTCGTTCAGCGCCAAGTGAATCAATCCGGCTGGCCAATCCGGGAACGCCCGGCTGCGGCTCACTTGGACAAAGGCGCCGTCCTCAAGCACATGGATGGTCAAGCCCGGCCGGAGGCCCTTCGGGCGGTTGCGGGCGGGCGCATTGGGCACCTCCACCCATAGCTCCGGGAAGCCCCAGGACTCATAGAACTCAAGCTTGTTGCGCCGAACATCCGTGGTGTTATCCACCTCCATGATGACGTCCGGCAGCGGGTCGCGCCCTTTCAAAATTTTCATGCCGCCCGGCCTCCAGACCCTTGGGCGCAGGTAAATGGTCTGATCAGCCACCATGACGCGGCGCGGCTTGCCCTGAACGTCGTGCTCCATCAGGTAAGTGGCGCCATAGGCGCGAATGGGAGAGCCGCGCACTTGGGCAATGCGCTCCAGCATGGCGGCGAGCTGTTGGGGAGGCCCTTCGTGGTCCGGCCCGCCATCACGGGCGATCCAAGCGGTCTGAGAAGCTGCATCCCAGAACTCTATTCGGCCCTCCAGGCTCTCAACCTCCGCCCAAGTCATGCGATGGGCGTCGCAGCCGGGGAAGTCGAAATCTAGCGCGGGTTCCTCGATCGGGCGCGCTGACGATGGCAGGCGCGCTGGTGAATGTGCAGACATGGGGCTGTCCTCGAATTTCTGTATCGCCATGTTACCGGGCGCCAATCAGACTCCGCCATCCTATTCCGACGAACGGGCCATCCGGCTGGCATTCCTTCCAATTTCAGCCAGCGAGCCCAAGGTAAAGTGCCGCAACGCCCATGACCGAGAGCAGCAGAAAGGTGCCCTGGGCCCCGATCAGCCGGGGATAGTTGGCCCCGGCGTAGGCGCTCATGCCCCAGGCATGAAGAAGGCGCAGCACCACCAGTGAAGAGCCCAGGACATGCGCGGCGACCGCACCGGCGCCAGCTACTTCCAGCAGGTAGAGCAGCACCAACGCCAAGGGCACGTTTTCGACAAAATTGGCCTGGGTGCGTTCCGTGGCATGGGGCTTCCAGTCCGGCATCTTGCCGCCGCGCAAACGCACGTAGAGCACCTGGTTGGCCAGCAGAACGCTGAGCAGCGCCATGACTCCCGCATAAGCCAGCGACACGGGGATCATCGTCCCACCCCGGCGAGGGCGGCGGCCAGCCCCAAGCCCAGCAACGCCAAGCCGAGCCAACCGTACTGATCGATCCAGAACAGCGAAAACGCCTCGGGGCTGCCCTTGGGCGCGGTGGGCACCTCGCCGCGCCGAAGTTGGCGCGGCAGCGGCGCCACCCAGACGATTTGCCAGCCGAGCCAGGCGGCGCCGAGGCCAACGATCAAAAGCCAGTTCATGGGCTCTCCTTTCAATCTCCGTTCAGGCGCTGGCATTATGACGCCACAGCAACCCGCAACGCCAAGGAGGAACCATGGACCCGCAACTTCAGGAATTGCTGGACAAGAAAGCCTGCGAAGAGGTCATTCACCGCTACGGACGCACCCAGGACTGGCTGGACGACGACGGCCAGATGACCTGCTTCTGGCCGGATGCCGAGGTCGATTTCGGCTTCTTCAAGGGCAACGGCGCGGACTGGGTGACCACGGTGATGGCCCATGAACGGGAGGCCCCGAGGCGTTGGCACCTCTGCACCAGCGTCATTGTCCAAGTACAGGGCGAGACGGCCAAAGCGGAGTGCTACGGCATCGCCGTAGGCGGCAGGCCGGGGGACGGTGGACTGCAGAACACCATGTACGGCGGCCGCTACCTGGACGAACTCGAGAAGCGCGATGGCGAGTGGCGCATCTCCAAGCGCACCTACATCCTGGATTGGAGCCACCAATTCCCCGACGCCTTGGACACCGCCACCGGCGAGGACTTCGCCCTGCACGTGCTGAACATCGCCGAGAGCGGCCACCCAATGTATCGCCCGCTTTAGCGCGCGCACACACAATTGCACAAGCAGGCTGGACTGGTATAGATTGCGCTTGGCAAATTTTGACGACATGGCTCATTTGGAGGAGAGAATGACCGAACGCATCATGGGCCGCATAGCGGCCATCGGGGCCTGTGCAGCCGCTCTGGCCAGCTTCGCGGTAGCGGTGCCAGCCATCGCTCAGGACAGCGTGGAGCAAGCGGACAACATCACCATCGAGGAGGTCATCGTCACCGCCCGGAAACGGGAGGAGCGGGCGATCGACACGCCGGTGGCCGTCTCGGTGATGACCGAGGAGGATCTTGACCGCTACTACACCCGCAACCTCACCGAGCTCAGCCAACGCGTACCCGGCCTGGAGGTGATCCATGGCGCGGGCGGCGGCGCGGGCGGCAACATCACCATCCGCGGCATCGGCAAGCCGCCCGGCACGGCGGACTATGGCATCGACGCGCCGGTTTCGCTGATCATCGACGGCATGCCCTTCTCCCGTAACCACATGATTATGACCGGCTTCTTCGATTCCGAGGCGGTCGAAGTGCTCAAGGGGCCCCAAGCGCTCTACTTCGGCAAGAACAGCCCCGCCGGGGTCATCGCCATTCGCAGCAAGTCGCCCGAGGTGGGCGGCGAGATGGAGGGCTTCGTGCGGGCCTCCTACGAATTCGTGACCGAAGACCCGGCCATCGAAGCGGGCTTAAGCCTGCCGGTCGGCGATACCTTGGCATTCCGCTTGGCGGCGCGTGGGCAGGACATGAAGGGCGGTTGGCTGGACAACGTAGCCGAACCCTTGGACCTGAGCACACCGGGGCTCTATCCCGGAACGGGTTGGTCAACCCGCGGCGCCTCCTACGACGAGTATCCGGCCCAAAAGCAAGTCGTGGTGCGCTTCACCACGGTCTTCGAGCCCAACGAACGGTTCAATGCCACGCTCAAGAACTTCCGCTCCTACACCAAGCGCAACGACGCCGGCACAACCGTGCTTTACGCCTGTGCGGATGGGCCGGGAGCGCACCCTACCCATCTGGGCATTTGGGCCGATCCAACCCAAACCTGTCCAGACGACCGCGCCCGGCTGGAGCGAACCGGCCCGCTGCTGCCGGTGGAAGTGGCCACCAGCCTGCCCTACGTCAGCGAGGACGCGCGCTTTCACTACAAGCTGGCACAGTACGTGCACACCCTGCAAATGAACCTGGATTTGGAGAATTTCACGCTGTCCTCCGCCACCGGGTACTGGGACTACCGGCATCGCGAGTACACCAATTACGGCTACACCAGTTGGGGCATCGTGGCCTCCAAGCAGGGCGAGTCCGGCGAGGCCTTCACCCAGGAAGTGCGGCTCGCCTCGGATTTCGACGGTCCGGCGAACTTCACGGTGGGGGCGTTCTACGAGAACGGCGAGCGGAGGCTCAACGCCGGCACCCAGCTCGTGCCAGCGGGCTTCTTCCTGATCTTAGGCTTCCCGGTCTCGCCGATGCCTTGGACCGGACCGGGCCCCAACAACGGCACCTACATCAACTACCACCAGATCTGGGACAACGACGTGGAGAGTTTCTCCCTGTTCGGCAGCGTTGACTGGCAAGTGTCGGAACGCTTGGAGATTTCCGGCGGCCTGCGCTGGACCGAAGAGGATCGCAGTGCCATCGGTGGCAACGTGTTCGAGAACTCGAGCTTTTTCGGGTTCAGCCCAGCGGGCTACGTATACAACCCCAGCGACAAGTCGAACAACGTGTCCCCCGAAGTGACGCTGGCCTACGATCTGACCGACGACGTGATGACCTACTTGGCTTACAAGACAGGCTTCCAGTCAGCCGGCATCTCCAATCCCGGCACGGTGTCCGATCTTCGCAGCCTGCCGGTGGATGTGCAGAACGATACGCTGATCTTCGATGAGACCACGATTGAAGGCTTCGAAGCCGGCTTGAAAGGCACCTTCCTCGAGGGCCGGGTGCGGGCGGATTTGGCCGCGTTCTGGTACGAAGCCAAGGATCTGCAAGTGGGCATTTTCAACTCCAACACCACTTCCTTCACCCTGCAAAATGCGGCAGTGGCGCACAACTGGGGGTTTGAGGCCAACATCATTGCCCAAGCCACCGAGGGTCTGCAGCTACGGCTGTCCGGCCAGTACAACAACTTGGAGTATGACGAATGGGAGGACGCCGGCTGCCATCCGGTTGACGGCGCCGTCGCCAACAAACCCACCACGGGTCCGGGCTGCCACATTGGCCCTGACGGGGCCGCCATCCAAGATCTCTCCGGCGTGCGCTATGGCAATGCGCCACTGCAGGTCAACGCTGGCTTCACCTACGACTGGATGCTAGCCGATGGCTGGCGCCTCAGCTTCGACTGGGACACCATCCACCACTCCAAGGGCAAGCGGGTGCTCAATCAGCCCTCTACGGAAGTGCCGAGCCGCACGGTGACCCACGTGGGCGCCACCCTGCGCCAAGGGGGCGGCAATTGGGAAGCGCGCCTGATCTGCTCCAACTGCTTCAACGAGGTCTATGTCCAGAGCATCGGCAACCGGCCGCTGGCCAAGATCAACGCCGGGGTAAGAGGAGACATGACCGCGCAAGTCGCGCCGCCGCGCTTGGTGACGCTGCAGGCGACCTACAGCTTCTAACTTGCGAACGGGAGCAGTTTCAGCAAGCCCAAGTCTTCGGTGACCGCCACCTGCCGGGCGATCATCTGCGACATCCAGGCGAAGGCGCGTTCGTTGCCGGCATCCAAGGTGCCGGCAACGACGGTCGTGTAGGCCCAGTTGTACAGTTGGCCATGGCGGTAGTCCTGCCAGGCCTCATCTAGGCCGTAGCCATCAACACCGAGCTGTGCCAAGCCATCAACGTAGCGCTCAAGCAACGCCCGTTCGTGCCGGCGGCGCACTTCGGTTTGGGTGCTCTGGCCGAGCAGCAGCGTCACATCCTGCATGCCGCGCCCGAGCAGCGGTCCCTGCCAGTCAATGATCGCCATGGGGTGATGATCGGCTGCCGTGCCGTACAGCAGGTTCTCCATGCGGAAATCACCGTGGGCCAAGGTGATCGGTGGCCGGTCAAGGTACGCCTGCAAGGGCGCCACCGAGCGTTGGATGTCCGCCCGGGCCGCCAGCACGGGCGCGCTTAGGAAGTCGCCGAACACCGACACCATCTGCTCCCAGCCGGACACCGTGCCCGCCTGCATGTTGCGGGCGTGCTGGCTGCCGCAGACATGAGGAATCCAGGCGATGCCGTCCACCTTCTCCCAAAAAGCGGCATGCAGCTTGGCCAGTTCGTCAATCGCGAGCTCGGTCTCCTCAAGGGTGGCGCCGACGATCTGGTCACCCACCCGGTAGTCGGCCAAGTCCTCCATCAGGATGATGAAGTTGTCACCGTCAAGCTCGGTCAGGTAGGTGGCCGGGCAAACCGCTGTGGTTAGCGGGTCCAGTTCGGCGAAGTAGCGCACCTCCCGTTCGTAGAGATTGAAGTCCATGGCGATCTGACGGTTGGTTGGGTTCTGCGACGGGTACTTGGCGATAAAGGAGGCTGGCGCCCCCGCCGCGGCCCCGGAATATGTGGGCACCAAGCGTGACAGCTCGCTCATCATGCCCACGCCCTCCCCCACTTGGCGGACTTCCAAGGCCTCGATGGCGACGTCCCCCGCCAGCAGGCCGGTTTCCCGCAATGCCTCGGTCAGCCAAATCGGGGTGAGGCCGGACGGCATCGGCGGCAGGGGTGCGCCGGTCATCGTACGACTCAAGGCCGCTTGGGCAAGCGGCCTTCGATGTAGTCGTCGATCAGTTCGTGGTAGCGGCGCACCCGGCTTTCCTGTCTTGAAAGATAAACGCCGGTGAAGCCCCGGGAGCGAAATCCCCGCTGTTGGCGGACAAACACCTCCACGTCTTCGTCGATGGCGGCGCCGACCCACTTCTCGCCGTAGTCGAAGACCTCGGTTTCGACTTCGGCGTCGCGCTCCACCATGCCAATGCCCGTTGGCACCGGGCGCAGGTCGCCCTCGGGACAGCTCGCGTACCACCAGTTGTCGAACACGCACCGCTCCGGGTCCGAGGCGTGGGGCCGGGCGCGCAGGAAGTGGAAGCCGTCGGACCAGATGGAGACGGCGAAATTGGGAAACAGGGTGTAGTGGAAGGCATCGGTCAACTGCTCGTCCGGCACCTTGTCATAGTGGGTGTAACCGCGCTCCGGGCCTAGCCGTCGCTTGGCTTGCTGGATGGCCTGGCGGGTGGCCTCGGGCCGGCCCTTGAAATCCGCCGGGTCAAGCTCCCAGTGGCGCAGGTTGCTGGCCAGCGGCTCCAGGATGTTGCCGGCCTTGTCGGTGGAGCCGACGCCGTAGCCGCCCTCCATGACCATCCGGTTGTGGCCCTCGTCGGACAGGTCGAAGCGGGTCTCTCGGTAGTTGGTGTTGATCTGGCCTTGGATCTTGGTGCGGTCGAACTTGGTGGTTGCGCCCATGTGAACCGTGGGCACATGGTAGGACTCGTTGAAGTTGTCGAGCACCACCTTCCAGTTGCAGGGCAGGTGGACGGTGCGGGCTTGGTAGCGCCGCCAAGATTCCAAGTCGTAGCGGCTCCATTCGTCCCAGATGGGGCCGAGGAAGGACTTCAGGCTCATGCACTCGGTGTCCATGTTCACCCAGACGAAGCCAGCGAAGGTTTCGCAGGCCAGCTCGGCCAGGCGCACCTTGCCGCAGGGGTTGCCTTCCGGAAAGTCCTCCCGGTCCGGCACGAAGTTGAGTTCCCCATCAGGCATGAAGGCCCAACTGTGGTACTTGCAGACAAACCGCCGAACGCTGCCCTTTTCGCCGTCCACCAACGGATTGCCGCGATGCTGGCAGACGTTGTAGAAAGCCTTCACGCTACCGTCCTTTTGCCGCACCATGAGAATCGATTCCGGACCCAACTGCTCGCATTGCCAGTCGCCAGGGTTGGGCAGTTCCTCCTCACGGCCAAGCAGCAACCAAACCTTGGTCCACATGCCCTCCCATTCCTGCTCCGCGAATTCCCGCGAGGTGTATCGATAGCCCGGAATGCGATGGCCGCGAAGCCGCTGTTCGGGCCAACTGAGAATTTCCCGTGACGGTAGGGGTTCGGCCATGATGTTCCTCCAATAGCGAGCCTTTGCTTGCCTATAGTATGCTTTGCGGCATGGAAAAACCCAACTTGCTCTCTCGAATCGGGCTCGCGATCACTCGCGTGCGCAACTTTGTCATCAACGCGATCTTCCTGCTGCTGGTGGTTGGCATCATCGTCGGCATCGTCCAAGGCGCCATGAGCCTGCAGGTCGAGGATGGCAGCGCCTTGGTGATCGACCCAGCGGGTGTGATCGTCGAGGAGGCCCGTCCGGACTACAGCCTCACCGGCCTGCTCAGCCAGCCAGGCGGGCCGGGGCAGACCGGCATAAACGATTTGCTGCGGGCCGTGGACCACGCCACCGACGATGACCGCATCCGGGCGATCGTGCTGAGGCTGGAGGATTTGGTTTATGCCGACACGACCCACGCCCTGCAGCTCGGCAATGCCCTCGAAGGCTTCAAGGCGGCCGGCAAGGAAGTCATCGCCTTCGGCACCACCTACAGCCAATCCAAGTACGCCATCGCCAGCTTCGCCAGCGCCATCTACCTCCATCCCTTCGGCGAAGTGGGCTTTTCCGGCTACAGGCTCATTCAGAGCTACTACAAGGGCCTCTTGGACCGGCTGGACATCAACGTGCATCTCTTCAGGGTGGGCGACTACAAATCGGCTGGCGAGTTCCTGGTTCGCGACAGCATGTCGCCGGAGGCGCGGGAAAACAGTCAAGAGCTGGTTGACGGTCGCTGGGGTGCCTACCGCCAACTGGTTCTGACCAATCGTTCGTTGGAAGCCGACGCCTTCGACCGCTACGCAAAGGCCTACGATGCTGTCATTGAGGAATTCAACGGCGACCCGGCCCGGGCCGCGCTGGAGTTCCGCTTGGTCGATGAACTGCTGACGCCCGACCATCTGAACGACCGCGTCGGCACAGCAGTTGGCGAGCAATCCGACAACGACCACCCCCGCATCGGCTACCGACAGTATCTCCAGACCCTGCCGCCCAAGGCTCCCTCAAAGCGGCAGATCGCCATCGTCACCGCCCAGGGGCCGATCATGATGGGGGATGAGCGCAACGCCGCAGCGGCCGACAATCTGGTGGCGCTCATACGAAAGGCCCGCAAGGACGAATCGGTGGCCGCCCTGGTGCTGCGCATCGACTCTCCCGGCGGTAGCGCCACGGCCTCGGAGCTGATCCGCGAGGAGCTTGAGGTGATGCAGCAGCACGACAAGCCGGTGGTGGCTTCGATGGGACCGGTCGCCGCCTCCGGCGGCTACTGGATCGCATCCACCGCCAACCGCATCGTTGCCCACCCGACCACCATTACTGGCTCCATCGGGGTCATCGGCGTGTTTCCCAATTTGGAGAAGGCGCTGTCCAACGTAGGCATAGAATCCGATGGTGTCGAGAGCCTGCCGCTTTCGTGGCCGACGTTAGGCCAAGATCTGAGCGAACCGGCCAAGCGCTTGATTCAAGCCAGCGTCAGCGGCATTTACGACCGATTCATCCATCTGGTTGCCAGAGGCAGGGACATGACGCCTGAAGCGGTGGACGAGATCGGCCAGGGCCGCGTGTGGCTGGGCAGCAAAGCGCTGGACATCGGCCTGGTGGACCAACTCGGCGACTTGGATGACGCGGTGGCCTTGGCTGCGGAACTCGCGGACGTTGAAACTTATGGCGTCAAGCGCTTTCAGCCGCCCAAGCAACCGGGCGAGGAGTTGCTGCAGCAGTTGATGGAGTCCCAAGCCTTGCTCCCGCACGACGCGGCGGCATCCGATTTAGGGCAACGGCTCAGCCGCGCGTGGGCGCTGGCCAACAGCCTGAACGACCCCGGCCACCGCTATGCCCTCTGCGAACCCTGCTTAGGACTCTCGGACGGAGGCTAGCAGGCTAGAACAGCCTGAAGCGCGGCCGGGTGGCACCCTTGGAAGCCCGGCGCATGGTGCTCCGCCGCCGCCGCATGCGCAGCTGCAAATCGCGGCGCTTGTGGTCGAGGTAGTCCTCGCGAGACACCTTGTCATCCCGCTTGCGGGCCAGTTCGCCAGCCCGAAAGCGGGCAAAGTCCTCAAAGGCGTCGATTTCGTGCCGCAGCTCCTTGACCACCAACTCGATCATGATGGCGTCGTCGATGTAGCCGAGCACCGGCACGTTGTCCGGAATGATGTCTTCCGGATCGGCAAAGTAGGAGAGCGCTGTGAGGATGTCGCCGCGCTCCTCCTCAGCCAACGGCCATTCCTCATCGCGCAGCATCTCGATCAGGCGTGAAAGCCGCTCAAGGCGCTGCTGCACGAAAGCCGGTGTCGCCGGCGTGCTGACCTGCTCGATCATGGCTAGCGCACTGCCGATGATCTCGTCCTCGCTGGCGTTCGCAGCGGCTTTTCGAGCCCGCTGCATGCTCGCCTTGAAGTACTCCAGGTCCTTGTCTTCAAGGTCAAAAACGACTCTCAGTGGCATGATGTCCCCTTATTCACTCGGAATTTCGTCAAGCTTCCCAATCGGCTGCTCCGCCTGACAGCGCCATACCATACTACAAACCGCCGCCTTTGGACTTGCGCCAATAGCCGTTGATCAACGCCTTGATTTCCTTGGCACCCAGCAGCAGAGCCACTAGGTTGGGAATGGTCATCAGGGCCAAGGTCACCGCGGAAATCAGCCAGACCAACGACGTGTCGGCAATGGTCGCCACGAAAAACCCCGCGACGTACAAGATTCGGTACGGCGTGACGGCACGCAGGCCAAGCAGGTAGGTCATGGCACGGTCGCCGTAGTAGGACCAGGCGATGGCAGTGGAAAACGCGAACAGCACCAACCCCAAGGTGACCGCGTACTGGCCATAGTGGCCGAAGAAGCTGCGCTTGAAAGCCTCAGCGGTCAGCGGCACCGAATGCAACAAGGACCGGCCCCTAAGGTCGATGCCCTCGGTGGCCAGTGCGCCGGACTCAACCTGCACCACG
The DNA here is from genome assembly GCA_009843635.1 of Gammaproteobacteria bacterium. GTDB lineage: Bacteria > Pseudomonadota > Gammaproteobacteria > Pseudomonadales > Azotimanducaceae > Azophilus. The sequence goes on along the minus strand of VYDB01000084.1, from coordinate 4,158 downwards.
CCCGTGAACGGTTCGCCGCCTACCAGGAAGCGCACATCCTCGGCAATGGAGCGATTGTGCAGCACGGTAATGCCCGCCAAAGCCCCTACGCCATCCACGACGTCGATTGAGCCGACATAGCGTGCCGCCGCCTCGCCGCCACTGAGATGAGTAAACAGGGCTTGCACATCATCCGCGCTCCCCTCGCTGTAGGTGCCAGCCAGGAACTCGGTGTCGAACGGCGCAAAATCCGTATCGAACTTCTCCGTCCACACGCCCGACGAGAGAATCACCAATCCCGTCAAGGTGCAGATGACCAGGGTATCGATGAACGGCTCAAGCAAGGACACCATCCCTTCGGCGGCCGGATCTTCGGTGCGCGCCGAGGCGTGGGCGATGGGCGCCGACCCTTGGCCAGCCTCGTTGGAGAAAAGGCCCCGATTGACGCCCCGGTTGAAGGCATAGGCAAAGGTTGCGCCGAGAAAGCCGCCAGCCGCCGCCGATCCATTGAAGGCTCCCTCGAACACCGCCGCAAACGAGGGACCGATGTTCTCGAAGTTGGTGATGGCCACCGCCAATGCGCCCACTGCATAGAGCACTCCCATGAGCGGCACGATGGCGGCAGCGACCAAGGCGATGCGGCGGATGCCGCCGACGATGACCAAGCCCAGCAGGGTGGCGAGCGCCAATCCCGATATCCAGGCGGGCAAACCGAAGGAAGCCTCAAGACCGGTCGCCATGTTGTTGCTCTGCGGCAGGTTGCCGGTGCCGAAGGAACTGATGACCGTGGCCACGGCGAAGAACACGGCCAGCCACTTCAGGTTCAGGCCCCGCTCCATGAAGTACATGGGCCCGCCAGCAATTCGCCCTTGCTCGTCGGTCACCCGGTAGCGGTGGCTGATGGTCACCTCCACGCACTTGGTTGTCATGCCCAGAAAAGCCGTCATCCACATCCAAAACAGGGCCGCTGGGCCACCCAGGAAGATGGCAAAGGCAACGCCGCCGATGTTGCCCGTGCCGACGGTGCCGGACAGGGCAGTGGACAGGGCCTGAAAGTGGCTAGTGTCCCCCGGCGCCCCGGCCTTGGAATGCTTGCCCAGCAGCACGCCCCAGGCATGGCGGAAGTAGCGAACCTGCGGAAAGCCCAAGTAGAGCGTGAAGAACAGGCCCACGCCCAGCAGCAGGAAGGGGAAGTAGAAGGCGCCGCCAAGCAGGCCGTCGAGAAAGTGAATCGCAGATTCAAACACGGACTTTAGTGCTCAGGCACGGGCGGCGGGTGCCCGAACAGGCCCTCGTACAGCACGTCGTACAGCCGGTTCTGCTCCATGACCCCGGCTACCCCCGCAGCACCCGGGCCTTGGGCGTAGGCGGCCACGTCCTCGCCGCCATGGGTCTCAATGGCCATGGGCACGGCAGCGGCCTGCTGGTAGCCTGCCGCCTCGGTGTCCGTGTCCGAAAGATCAACGGGTTCCGCCAAGGCGCCCGGGCCGTTGGCGTAGCCCAGCGTGGTGTAGGGACGTCCTTGCGCGTCCTTCATGAGCTGCCCGGACGCGAATTCGACCTTGCCCAATATGGGGTTGCCGCGCCGCGGGTAGCCGCTGATCGTCAAGGTGTGGCTGTGGTCGGCGGTCACCAGGATCAGGGTGTTGGCGCTGTCGGTCATTGCCAGTGCCCGCGCCACGGCGGCATCCAGGGCCAAGGTGTCATGCAGCGCTCGGTAAGCGTTGCCGAAGTGATGCCCATGGTCGATGCGAGCGCCTTCGACCATCAGGAAGTAGCCTGGGCTGCGATCCATGAGCCTGTTGAGCGCAAATTCGGTCATGGCGGCCAAGGACGGTTCAGCGTCCTGGGCCCGGTCCACTTCAAATTGCATGTGAGAAGGCTCGAACAGGCCGAGAACCTGCTGCCCGGGCGTCGCTTGCAGGGCTTCGAGCTGCGGCAGGTTCCAAGCGTAGGCACGCCCGTCCCCAGCCAGCCACTCGGCAACCAAGTTGCGCCCATCGGTGCGAAAGCCCGCCTGATCCGGGTATTCCGGATCCGGTTCGCCGGCTGGCAGAAAGTGCCCTCGCCCGCCGCCCAGCGCCACTTCGATGCCATCGCCCCCATCGAACTCCACCAGTTGGCGGGCGATGTCCCGGCAACCCGCAGCGACAGCCTCTTCCGGCAGCGCGGAGTTGTCCTCCCAATTGCGGTCCGCGGCATGGGCGTAGGTGGCTGCGGGCGTGGCGTGGGTGATGGTCGCGGTGGAGACGATGCCGGTGGCGAAACCCGCCGCCTCGGCTTGCTCCAGCAGGGTGGTCAGCGGCTCGGCCAAGCCTGCGGCGCAATCACCGCGCTCCACTGCGGCACTGACGCTCAGCACACCGGCGCGGGTCTTCTCGCCGGTGACGATGGCGGTCATGGTGCCGGCGCTGTCCGGCACCTGGGCATCCACGTTGTAGGTCTTGACGAGCGCCACGTGGGGAAAGCCCTCGAAGGAGAGGCTGTGCTCCTCGCCCGTCCCCCCGGCGAGTTGTCCGGCAAAAATCCGCGCCGCGGTCACGGTCGAGACGCCCATGCCATCACCCAGGAAGAGGATGACACCCCTCGGCGAAGCGGGTTCGACCCGTTCGGCGGTTGTCTGGGGTTCCCCGCAGCCCGCCAAGGCGATGGCAGCGAGTCCAAGAGCAAAAAAAGCCTTTCCAATCAGGCGCATGTGCGAGCCTCCCGCATGGTTACAAATTCCTCGGCGGCGGTGGGGTGAATGCCGACCGTGGCGTCGAACTGCCGCTTGGTAGCCCCGGCAGTCACCGCCACCGCCATGCCTTGAATGATCTCACCGGCCTCCGGGCCAACCATGTGGATGCCAATCACTCGGTCGCTGGCGGCGTCCACGATCAACTTCATGAACGTGCGCTCAGCCCGGCCCGTCAACGTGTGCTTCATGGGCCGAAACGCGGATTCGTACACTTCGATGCGCTCGAAGCGTTGCCGGGCCTCGGCCTCGGTCACGCCCACGGTTCCGATGTTGGGCTGGCAAAAAACGGCCGTGGCGATGTTCTCGTAGTTCAGGCGGCGCGGCTCGCCGTTGCCGAACAGGCCGTACGCCACGCACATCGCTTCCTCGATGGCCACCGGCGTCAATTGCACCCGGTCGATGACGTCGCCGATGGCCAGGATGTGCGGCACGGAGCTGCGGTATTCCTCGTCCACCAACACAGCGCCGTTGCCGCCCAAGGCGACCCCGCACTCCGCCAGGCCTAAGCCCTCCACATTGGGGCGGCGTCCAGTGGCGAACATCACCAAGTCGGTGCGCAGCCGACTGCCATCAGACAGCGTCACGAGCCGTTCATCGCCATCGAGTTCGATTTTCACCACCTCGGTGTTGAACTGCAGGGCGACGCCCTTCTCAGCCAACTGCTCCGCGACGAATTCCCGCACGCCATCGTCAAATCCCCGCAGGAACAGCGGGCCCCGATAGGCCAGCCGGGATTCGGCGCCAAGGCCGGCGAAGATGCCGGCGAACTCCACGGCGATGTAACCGCCGCCGACCACCAGGACGCGGCGCGGGAAGCGCGGCAGGTAGAAGGCGTCATCGGAACAGATGACGTGCGCGGCGCCGGGAAACTCCGGCATCCAGGGGCGGCTGCCGGTGGCCACCAAGACCCGTTCAGCGGTATGCGACTGACCGTTGATCTCGATGCGATGCGGATCGCCCAACCGCGCCTGGCCTTCGTGGATATCGACCCCGGCGGCGGTCAGCAAGTTGCGGTAAACGCCATTGAGGCGCTTGATTTCCGTGGTCTTGTTGTCGCGCAGGGTGGGCCAATCAAAGCTCGGCGGGGCGGCGCGCCAACCATAGGCCGCGGCGTCGTCAAAATCCTCAGCAAAGTGCGAACCGTAGACGAAGAGCTTCTTCGGCACGCAGCCCACGTTGACGCAGGTGCCACCAAGATGGGTGGACTCGGCCACCGCCACCCGGGCGCCGAGCTGCGCGGCAACCCGGCTGGCCCGCACGCCGCCGGAGCCCGCACCGATCACGTAGAGATCGTAGTCAAACTTCCTCGCCACCCCAAAAGCCTCGCCGCCCTCATCGCATGAGGGGCGCTAGTGTACTTGAATCGCGCCGTCCCGCCCTCGATTGGGCCCAGGGCTATTCAAAAGTCCTGACGGCGGTTGGCTGAGGTTTCCGGTTGGTTT